>NZ_LGHL01000231.1 GCF_001908205.1 Bradyrhizobium sp. NAS80.1 | reverse complement strand
CTTAAGCTAGCACGTGGCTTCAACTTAGACGACGAACTGAAGAATGTAATTCTAGCCGTGTCTCGATCATTCGCGTTTTTACACAGCCAGGGTCATTCGCGACGGGGCCGGGCCAGCAGCAAGTCCGGCAATGTCCCTTATGCCGCCGGAAGCGGAAGTAACTTCAGAGCATTAGAACAAGTCGATTTGGTCGGTCAAGCGGTGCGCACCGCTTCCGGGCCATTTCAGCCGAAAATCCCCAGATTTTCCAATGTGGTGAGGTCAGACGACGGAGACGAGCGAGCGAAATCTGCCCAAACGGAAGGCCCCGTCCTAGCTAAGTTTCTCAGTCGCGGCGCGCTCTACGGTTGCTTGAGTTCAAGGGTCTTGGAAGGCAGCTTCGATCGATCAGCGATCTCGAATTTGCAGCTGCTCCAAAGCTCCTCGGCGCACTTCTTGTCGATCTTCCACGATGAGGCTCATGCGGGCCAGAACGCCTGTTGCTGAATTTTCACACGATCGCTTTCAACCGGCGCGCCTCGGCCGCTTTGACCTAGCGATCATCTCCGTCGCGATCTCCCGGCGTCTTGCGCCAAAGTATGCCTCTCGGTGGTCCCCGGCGCATATTGCGATCACATTGCTCATGCGGTCTTCACCTTCGTTAGCCAGCGCCAGGATGCGGTGGCACTCAAGATAGATTTATAGATTTCCCCATTTTCGCACCTAAAGCCCGGCACCCCGCAGTATTCGCGCTTGCCTGCGGCCCGACGTTTGACGGCCTCCCTCACCTTGGGATCACGGACGTAACGTTTGCCGGTGTAGGTCTCTTGAGCAGGCCGATCTGATCCGAGGTCATCGACCGCATCTGAAAGTGCAGACCGCAGCAACAGCTCGTCACAAGTTAGGGCGAGGCAGCGATTAAGCGGCGAGGCCTCCGCGTTGAACTGATAAGCAAACTCTCAAAACCTTATCAGTGGCCGAGAACCGACTGCGCTGATCGGGGCGGCGGTGCCGCGTTGATAGCTCTCGATAGGGCCCGCTCGCTGACCGGAGAAAATAGCGAGGCTGGGCGACCTTGGAATGGGAATGCTGCCTGAAGGACCAGGAGGACGGCGCGCGTGAAGGCGCGGCCTTCATTCGGGACCACGTGATACGCGTCACGGACAAGATCTTCGACGATTTCGCCGGAACGCCGCTCAGCACCGCTCAGATGAACACGATCCTCGGCATCGCCTAATTCTCTCCAAGGAAAGCATCATGGCAGACACATTTGCAGCGGACCTCGCGTCCGAAGGCTTCGCACATCGCTATGTCCGCATCGACGGACAGAAAATCCACTGTTCCATTCGGGGTGAAGGTCGCCCCATTCTGCTGATCCCGGGCTGGCCACAGACCTGGTACGCCTGGCGTCACGTCATGGTCGCATTGGCCGAGAACGGGTTTCAGAGCATTGCCGTCGATCCTGTCGGCACCGGCCACTCCGCCAGACCAGAAAGCGGCTACGATACGGGGACGGCCGCTCGCCTCCTGCATCAAGTCATGATCGAGCTCGGACACAGCCGTTACGGTGTTGCCGGGCATGACGTGGGCATGTGGGTCGGTTACGCGCTGGCGAGCGACTATCCGGATGCCGTGGAGCGAATTGCGCTCACCGAGGCTGTCATTCCCGGCCTCGCCCCTGCGCCGCAGATCTTCGTTCCCCCCTCGGACAATATCTTCCTTTGGCACTTCATGTTCAACCAGGTCCTGGACCTGCCGGAATTCCTGACGTCGGGCCGGGAGAAGGAATATCTGAGCTTCATGTTCGACAAATGGTCCCACCGCAGGGACCGTGTCGCGGCGGATGTCTATGCTGCGGCCTACGGAACGCCAGGGGGAATCCGGGCAGGGTTTGCCTATTACAGGGCTATCCCCGAGACCATCCGCCAAAACCTGGAACGGGCGAATCGACCGTTGGCAATGCCCGTCCTGGCCATCGGCTCTGAATACGCGACCGCGGATGCACCAATGGAAACGCTGCGTCCCCACGCGACGGACTTGCGGGGCGAGATTGTCCGCGACTGCGGTCATTTCATCATGGAAGAATGCCCACACGAGTTCAATGCGCAGCTCGTTCCATTCTTCCTAGAGGGGATGTCCAGATGACGATCAACGCGAATATTGCCGCATTCCTGGCCCGCCCGTCCAGCGCGCAACCGGCTTCTCTGGAAGAGCTTCGTTCGGAAACCGATCAGGCCCTAATCGCCATGCAGGGTCCTTTGGAAGCTGTCGATAGGGTCGAAGACTTTGCCGTGGAAGTGGCTGAGTTCGGCATTCCTATACCGGTGAAGGCTTATTGGCCCTTGGGGACAAAGAACGGCGACACGCCGCCCGCCATTGTCTTCGCCCATGCCGGGGGATGGTGCCTTGTCTCGCTCGAGGTTTACGACAACCCCTGTCGCGCCCTTGCAAACGCGACCGGATGCGTCGTCCTCTCGATCGGCTACCGGCTGGCGCCGGAATATCCCTATCCGGTTCCTCTGGAAGATTTTTATCGGGCATTGTGCTGGGCCGCTGATCACGCGGCCCAGCTGGGAATCGACAAAAATCGAATCGTTGTCGCTGGCGATAGTGCCGGAGGAAATCTGGCTGCCGCGGCCGCGCTTCTATCGAGGGACCGCCGAGGCCCATCGATCTCCCACCAACTCCTTTTGTACCCGCCTGTCGATACGGATTTCCATACGAATTCCTACGTGGAGTTTGCCGATGGCTACTACCTGACACGTGATGCAATGCGATTTTGCTGGGACGCCTATCTTGGCGAGCAAGTCTCGGCGCCCCCCCGTCTACGCGGCACCGCTTCGAGGCGATCTATCCGGTTTACCGCCGGCGACAATCATGGTGAGCGAATACGATCCCTTGCGTAGCGAAGGCGAAGCATATGCGCGCAAGCTTCAAGAAAATGGCGTTCCGACCACCCTCGTCGTTCTCGAAGGCATGATCCACGCCTGCATCCACATGCTTGGCATCACGCCAGCGGCCAAGTCGCTCTTTGTCCATGCCGGTAAAGAGCTGCGCGCAAAATTCCAGCTGGTGACCTGAGACCCTTTTCTCCTCCAGTCTGAGGGAGAGTCCTGGGTCACGACCGCCGTAACAGCACCGGCAGGATGGCGACGGGATCAGCCAGTTGACGATGCTTTAGCTCATAGCATAACTACACATGTCGAAATGGCCGGCTTGGTCTGGGTTGGCCCAAGCCCTTTCCTGTCGTCAGGAAAGCTCTGGTCGTGCCGAACCAGCACGATCCCCGACAGTCCCGGCGCTCATGTGCGCTTTCCGGGCCTGATCGGTTGCTGTTGACAACGATGCTCCGACAGGCCGTTTTGAAGGAGCATCCCATGTCTGTCATTGACCGATCGAAACCCATCGTCGTCTTCCTGGCGGCCGGCGTACAAGGCGGCGCCGTCGCGCGTGCTGCACTCTCACGTGGTTTGAAGGTTCGCGCGCTCGTCCGTGATCGCAAACGCGTGCCGGGGCTGAACCTAGCCGGCATCGAACTGGCTGAAGGCGATCTCCATGACGTCGCCTCGCTGGGCGCCGCAAGTGCCGACATCGACCATGCTGTGCTTCAGCTTCCGATCGGCTCGACCGATGAGATGAAGACGCAGGCGGAAAACGCGTTGGCGGCTTTCACCGCGATGGGTGTGCGATCGTTCATCCTCAAGCTGGCCAGTGCTAGCCGGCCGCTGCCATGCGAGGAACCAAGCTTCGTCGCCAATCAGATGATCGAGGATGCCGCGCGGCGCGCTGGTCTACCTTTCGCAATCGTGCGACCGACCATGTATCTCGACAATTTGCTAAAACCATCGGCGCGCGTGGAGATCATGGAACGGGGCGTGTTCGCGCCGCCGATTCCGGCCACGCAGCGCATCGCCTGGACATCGGTCGATGATTGTGCCGAGGCCGCGCTGATGCTGCTGGAGCGCGGCGCGATGGGTGGCGATTACCGCATCGCCGGGCCGGAGAGCCTGACGGGCGACGAACTGGCCTCCCGCGTAAGCATCGGTATCGGCAGGACGTTCGTCTATCACGGCCAACCCCTCGATGAATTCGAGCGCGAGGTCGATGTCGCGATGGGCGCGGGCGTCGGCCGCCGTGTGGCATCGAAATTTCGCTATTTCGCTGCGCATTCCGACGATGCCGATACGATCTTAGCCGCCCCCTTTAGGCCGCAGGTCGGGCTTGAAGGCTTCACGCCGACCGCGGTGGCGTCTTGGGCGCTGGCAAACCGCGACAATTTCAACAGGGCTGGTGACACAGAAATGTCGCGCTAATCCTGAAACCCATTGCATTAGGCCTGCTTCACAAAGATATCGTGCCCGAGAGGGTTAAAGGCGTAAACGTAGTGATCATCACTATCGATCGTGGCCCGCCATTTCGGAACAAAACGGGGCACGCCCAGGATATCCGATTTTACGCCAGAGCTAGAGACCGCCACCAAGGTTCGGAGCAGGTTGCTCTTGGACCCCATGACGCGGACCTCCTTGTCCTCGACCTCTACCCGCCAGGCCCGCAGCCGGAGGTGGTCGCGGCGATAGCCGCCCCCATCGGCCCGCATCCGCGTTCGGGCCGCGTTGGCGAACTGGCGAAGCATCTGAGGCGTGACGGCCTGATGGGTTGCACTCTCAGGCATGGCCTGCGTCCGCTGAGCCGTCGGCCTAGGCCTGATCCCGAGTCGCCTTCATATCCGTGATGCGGTCCTTGAGTGCCGGATCGTCCAGATCGGCCACGCCCGCCTCGATCGCGTCATAGAGCCGCTTCAAGCGCAGCTCGGCCTCGGCCGCCCGCTTGTTCAACTCGACGATAGGACAGCCCGTAAATGTGCTTGAGCAGCAATAGCCCGATCATGAAACGGGTCTCGATCCCGGGCCGGCCATTCTCGCTGTAGAGTGGGGCGATCTCGCCGTCGATCCAGTCCCAATCGATCTTGCCGGCAAGCAGAACCAGCTCGTGCTTCATGTTGATGATCTGGTCCAGCCGCGCCCGGAACAGATCACTCGATCCCGTGGTCTTGTGCTTCTTTGGCCGCATCGTCCCCCTCCGATGCGCAACAGAATCATGGCTTGCCGCAAAAGGGAATCCGCAAACGAAATTGCAGGGTTTGGCCGCCTCCACCTTCCAATCCCTGCAATCTCAAACCCGCTCGAATCCGAAAAACAGACTCCCGCTCAATCGCTTAGAGCCTTGTTCACGGGCGACTAATTATAATATTTATGCAACATGGCCCGGTACCATTGGAGACGGAGCGCTATGAGGACAATTAAGGAAGGTTTCGTCGCCATGTTGGCGATAGTATTTTTTATGCCGTCAGTGTCCTTTGCGGCCAGCTCCAATGGGGAGCGAATTTTTTTGAACCGTTGCGCTATATGCCACGGAAAAGATGTTAAAGGCACAGGGCCTTTGGCTAATAAAAGCAATCCGCCGACACCTGATCTTACTACGCCGGCATTCAGGAAGCGTCTTTTCGATTATCCCGGCGTCATCGTATCATCCGTGATACTCCGCCCAAATGGGGATTTGATTCCAAAAACCTTGCGAGAAAACGGTGTAACGCTGCCTGCGTTCGCGTGGACAGTTAAAGATTTTCGCGATCTAAATGAATATTTGTCTGGTGTAATCTCAAAAACCAAATGATCGGAGGTGGCCGACCAGCTCGACGTCGGCAGTACTCATGAGGTTACCGGCGAGCAGTACTCATGAGGTTGCCGACGAGTGGCCGTCCTCGATACTCCGTCTCAACACCGTGAGCCCGTCGCAGATAATTAGAGCCCAGTCTCGCGGAATGTGAGCCCGAGGCAGATTATAGTCCCAGACAATCTGAGCCAGAAATTGCGATGACCTCAAGCCCAAACCCGGATAATCTTGAGCCGCTACAGCTAGGCGGCGTGGACGGATTGGGCCTGAGCGCAACATCGTAGCGGGGGCATTTCCCGACTGGCGCGATTGCACTAGGAGCCCCAGAGCGAAAATCATTGGAGTCTCGTTACGTGGAAAACGCATTCGCCGCTCCTGATTGGAGCACGCTTCCAGCGCCGCTTGATGATGGAGCGACCCGCCATCTAATTGGTGCTAGGCTGCCTTCCGTTTCCCTTGAAGCTACCGGCGGCGGGACGATTGACCTATCGGCGTTGTCCGGTCGGGTCGTTGTCTTTGCATATCCCATGACGGGAACGCCCGGCGTTGCGCCTCCTGACGGATGGGACATGATACCGGGTGCACGGGGATGTACCCCTCCTTCCGCGACCATTTTGACGAACTGAAATCTCTCGGCGTCGACCACCTCTTTGGCCTCTCCACTCAGTCTGCTGACGACCAGCAGGCGGCGGCTGAACGCCTTCACCTGCCGTTCGCCATCCTTTCGGATCAGCATATGAAACTGACGCGAGCCATAAAGCTGCCGACTTTTAAAGCCGGCGGCATGATCCTCATGAAACGATTCACGCTGATGATCTGCGACGGCACTATAGAACATGTTTTCTATCCGCTGTTCCCGCCAGACCGAAGCGCAAGCGAGGTGATCAACTGGCTCTCCGAAAGTCGTAATCGCGGGTAATTCTCCCTCTGACGGGCGCATGTCCGCCACAGTATCTGAAGTGACGCGCATGTTGTCGGTTGATTCAAGCCTGCCTTTTTGGAGACAGGCTTGAGCAGAGGCGATCTCACTGAAGCAGAATGGCGTGTCCTAAAGGGCTTGTTGCCGATCGAGCCCGAAAATCGTGGCCAAGGCAGACCGCCGGAGAAGAACCGATTGATCATCAACGGCATACTCTGCCGGCTCTGTTGCGGCGCTCCGTGGCGCGACGTGCCGTCCAAATACGGCAACGGGAACACCATCTATCGGCGGCTCCGGCGGTGGAGCGAAGCCGGGGTTTGGGAAACGGTGGCGGTGACGTTCGCGGAGATCATGGCGGACAGCGGCCACTACAGCATCGACAGCACCACAGTCCGCGCCCATGTTTCGGCAGTGGGCGGGAAAAGGGGGACTCATCGACGCGCTCTTGGCCGCTCGCGGGGGGCACCAATAAGCTTCACTGCCTGGCCGATGCCCTTGGAAGGCCGCTCGCCTTCATCCTGACAGGTGGCGAAGCGGCGGACTGCAAAGCATATAATGCCCCGATCGATCTGCCCGAACGCACAGCCTCCTCGGCATGGTGCATTTCGCCACCGCCAGATACTGGCTCAAATTTGTCCACGCCGCCTAGAGCCGGATCCAATCAGCTTGAAACACCCTGATCAGAGTGCGTGAGCTCTAAATCATGGCCTGTCCCGCCGCGAACGCCAGGAAATTTGAGGCGCTTGGCGAGGCAGCGTCGGCGCGGGCCAGGAGGACGATCTCGCTGCTAAGTGAGGCGGGATGCAGCGGAAGATAGCTCACGCTGTCGGCCCGCAAGCCCTTCAGGCCTGCCGGGACGAAGGCAAGCCCCAGGCCCGCTGCTACCAGGTTGAGGGTGAGCACGAAGCCCGGTGTCTCCTGAACGATGCGTGGCATTCTTCCGAGGCGGGAGAAGGCCGCTATGATCTGGTCGCGCAGCGTTTCCTCACCTTCGCGGCCGTGCGGTTGGCGGTTGGATCAGAGGCTCGTCGATAAGCTCGGTAAAGCTGACATTGCTCCGAGCTGCGAGCGGATGATGGGAAGGAACCGCAACGATGATCGCCTCGGAGAGAAACGATTGTGAGTGTAGTGAGTCATCAACGGGAATGGGTGCGCGAGTGAAGGCAACGTCGATCCGTCGCTCGGCCAGCGCCCCAAGGAGGTCGCTGGTCCGCCCCTGAAGGAAGCTCGTTTCCACACCCGGCCAGAGCGCGCGGGCTTGTTTGAGGAGCGCCGTGACAGGCGGAGCGAAGGCCGCCGACTCGACCAAACCGATCGACAGACGCCCTTTGCTACCCCGCGCTGTCTCCTGAGCGATATATGCCGCGCTTTGCACCCGCTCGAGGACCGCTTCGGCCTCTCGCCGGAAAGCCATCCCGGCCTCGGTGAGTTCAACGCGTCGACCGACGCGGCGCAGAAGCTCTACGCCGAGCTCGGCCTCCAGGGACTTGATTTGCTGTGTCAAGGCAGGTTGCGCGAGATGCAAACGCTCAGCCGCACGCGTCACATGCATTTCATCAGCAACGGCGCAAAAATAGCGAAGGTGACGGAGTTCCATACTGATACATATAAACGATCATTTGCGACTACTCAATATATTAGACTTATTGGTCTCCGACGTCGATATTGGCTGCGAAGGGAGCGGCGACCACCGCTCCCATTTTCCAACTTGGCCTTGCAGCGATTATGAACACCGCTTTCGTCGCGCTCGACTACATCGTCGACATCATGCATCCCGAGGGCAAAGTTGCCCGATCGGCAGCTCACGCCTCTTCCCGCGGGGTCATTGCCAAAGCTAACGAAGGACTTGCCATCGCTCGTGCCAAGGGCTGGCTCGTTGCGCTGGTGAAGGTCGGCTTTTCCCCTGACTATCACGAGCAACCCAAAGGCTCACCGATGTTCGGTCGCGCGCACGAGTTTGGCGCGCTAAAGCTCGGAGAGCACGGCGCCGACTTCCATCCCGACCTGATCATCGAACCGACCGATTTGATTATCAACAAGTCACGGGTCAGCGCTTTCTATGGCACGGCGCTCGAGCCCGCGCTGCGCGCCCGCAAGATAACACGACTTATCATCACTGGAGTTAGCAGCACCTGGGCGGTCCAGTCGACAGCACGTGACGCCCACGACCGCGATTACGAGGTCTTCATCCTTGAGGATGGATGTGCCGCAGCGGATGAACAGGATCACCAAAACTCGATGCAAGTGCTACGGTCCATCGCGCAGATGATCGATGTGGAAGCGCTACGTCACCTGCCATGATATCAATCGGCTGGCCGTGGCCGAGATTCATCGGGAGCTCCCTGGCCCGGGCCTTGCTGCTTCTCGCGCCCATTCTGATAATATCCTTGCTGACTAAAAATGAGATTTGGCTTCAAGCAGCGATCGTGGGACTCGCTTGCCAATTGACCCAGGAGCGCGCAGGCTTGGCGCCCTTCGGCATGCTCTTGCAGGGTCTGGTGATTATCGCGGGCTATATACTGCTCGTGTTTTCGCTGCGAGAACCTCCCCTCTTCGTCATCACCTGTACTCTGATGGCTGCCGGTGCCATTCGCCTCGATGCCGCCGGCCGCAAGCTTCGAACGATCGGCAACTTCACGTTCATTCCGTCCGTTTACCTCGCATGCGAAGTTGCCGACTTGCTTGCAAAAGGCGCGGACCCGACAACTTATGCCAGCTTGGTGCTAGCGCCGCTGCCCTACATGGCGGCCAGTTTGATGATGGCCATTTTCGTCGCGGGACTAGGGCATCTGATCCAACACCGACAAGACGACATCAGCATCGTTCGCCACTTCGCATGTATCGCGAGCAGCACCGACTTTGGAGCGCCCTCAGAGAATGGCACGACGGTCATAGCGGTTTTGGTCGCAGTTGCGTTGATGGCGTCCCTTGTTGAGTGGCAAGAGCCAGGGTCTGGTCAGTGGGCGATCTGGTCGGCGGTCAGCGTTGCCGCCGCGGAGGTAGGGACAAATCACCGGAAGTTCAGCAACCGTGCCTGCTGGCTGTGATTGCGGGCAGCGCACCGAATGCTGCGATATGGCATCTCCTCGCACAATTGCATGTGGATAAGCTGATCTGTTCACCGTTAGGCCGAATGTGCATCAAGACTTGCGTCATGTACACAGGTCGGTGTAATTGATCAATCACACGTGACGTCGTGCACTGTCGTGACAAGATGCGCCATCATTGCAGCTCTTTTTAACTGATTGGCGCGCGGCAGTTATGGAAAGCGAGGAGAAGTGTGTCTCTGATGAATCCGGTTTTTCTAGATACGCATCCAGCGTCTCCCATACAGGCGGCGCGTTCAAGCGAATGGGCATCCGCGTCACGGCCCGGCATCCG
>NZ_LGHL01000230.1 GCF_001908205.1 Bradyrhizobium sp. NAS80.1 | reverse complement strand
CGTGTCATCATTCGAGCCTTCATCGAGACCGTCCCGGCTCAAAACATCGCTTGAGCCGGGGCGCCGCGTCAGTTCTTCACAGACGACTCGATAGCCGCGTCGTTTGGTGAGGTATAGAACATCGCCCGCCCGCAGCAATCCGACATTCTTCATGTTGGCAATCTGACCTGCGATATGGGCGCTGACGGTTGCCTGTGGCGTTGCGACGTTGTCGCTGCCGGTCTGACTGTAGCTGCGCGGTATGCGCGGAATCACGCTTCGGCAAAGGTTACGATATTCGAGAATGGCGCGAACGCTTATCCGAAAGTGATGCTACCTCGCTCATCATGAATAGCCAAAGAAGCACGTCGGCACCCAGCGGGACATAGACAGGTGAAACCGCGGCTATGGCGCAGTAGGCAGCAAATCCGATTGCCATCTTAAGCGAACGGCGCCACAAAGCAAAAAAGGTTAGGAGTTTGGCAGTAGTGGCGATGAGAGCACCAATCAAGCCATAATCCTGAAGCTCTTTCAGGATTGAGCTTTCCACACCGCGATCCATGTAGTCAGGCACTCGGTAGGCGAAATTCGGATCGCCGAAGGCGACATGGAACGTCGAAAACTTAGAGAAATCTGAAATACCTTTTTCCCAACTGGCAATCCGGTCTCTGGTCGAACTAACCTTTGGATCTACGACGATACTCAAGTAATCGGGCAGACTTCGCGGGCGGGTGTCAAGCTGATGAGTCGTTGCCGCTGGATGCGTAACCCAAAATCTGGCGATGATGGCCTGCGAGAGGCCGAGGTAGCCGACGACCAGTACAGAAGACAGCAGGAGAGAGGCCATCATCTTCTTGCGATTGAATGCCCGCAGCAAGATCGCGGCACAGCTCGCGACAATGCCGGATTTTGTTGCCGCAAGCGCCGCAGAAAGTGAAACTGCCGCTATCGCTACAATAGAAAATTCGGAGAGAAGCAGAGCCAGCAATCCTAGTCCGTATCCGTTCAATGGGCCGGCAAACAGACCTTTTGCTCTGAAGATACCTGCTCTGGAGACGTAGAGCGCCTCATCGTGCGTGATGAAGTCATCGTGCCAGACGTACCAGTAGGTTTGGAAGTAGGACTCGTGAATCTGTATCAGCGTCGAGAAAACAACTGTCGCGACAAGCAGATGCACGAAAGGCTGGCGGTTGAACAGAAACAAGAAGCCAGCTACCGGCGCCGAATACATGGATAGATTCTTTGCGTCGAGAGGAAGCCCTAGTGCAATGTGCAGTGCGGAGGCCAACACAAAGTAGCCGGCCAGCAGCCCAACCCATCGATAACTCTGTAGCCTATTGAGGGTTTCGGTCGGAGTTAGCGCTACGCTGATGACAGCAAGCCCAAGCGCAGCTGCGAAAACGGCGTTCCTGCTGAATTCAAGATTGAAATGGAACTTTAGGAAATCGTGCCAAATGCTCGAAGTGAAGAAACATATCGCTGACAGCCAGCCAACCACCTCACTTCCAGAGCGCCGCATTTGTTTGGGCCACCAAAGATCCACGTACAGCTCCGCATTTCTGTCGGGGTGACTACTTATTGCCGGCCCTCTGCTGGCGCGAAAAGGTAGCGCTCGGTTACCTTGAGATCAATCCCTACGCGCTCTCGCTTTCCGTTGGGCTGGTTGATTGTCGCTGGACGTCGAGGTATTCAGCCGCGTGTGGAATGTCCGAGGGTTGGAGAAGGTTAGAGAATGGATATTCTGGAACCGGCAGCGCGGGCCACAACGGCTGTGCGGAGACGAAATGTTTTGATCGGCGGAGCACTTGCGCTTTTTGTCTCTGCCAATGCCGTCTTTGTCTTGATTTATGGTCTGGCCGGCGTCCAGGGAAACTCTCTGTTCACCTGTGGGTATCTGGTTGCGAGCGAAGCAGCGCTTTTCTATCTAACGTTCCGAAGGATTAGGCTGCAGGCCGCCGATTATCTCTTCAGCGCGTTCGTCCTTAGTATCGCCGTATCGTTCGCCTTAAACGTCAGCACATTCGATCCCAAGCAGGTTGCGCTCCTTGCGATTGCGCTCGGTGCATATCCCTCCTGTCGGTACCTCTCATTTGCGAACCCCGGGGTCCGAGAGACATTCGTGTTGATAACGGGCGGTGTCGTCGCGCTAGGGACGGTTTTATCGGCTTATGCGATGTTCACGCAGTGGGACGGTCCATACGCCAGACCAGTCGTCCTCGGCGTTACTGATGCCGCTGCGCATTTTTTCCTAATGATCTGCGGACTTATGATCGTTGCAGTGACCGCTACTGGTCTAGACCGACAAAAGTCGCTGCAGCTCTCAGCGTTTATCTTCTTGCCCGCCGTGGTGTTCTCTGCCTCTCACGTTCGAGCGACCTTCATCGCGATCATTGTGACACTGATATTCGCGTTCATAGCTACTGAATCGAAACAACGAAGATATTTTGGTATCGTCATCGGTGCGCTCTTGGTCGCCATCGCAATCGGCCAAGTCCCGCCGTATTTCAGAAATAAAGCTATGGTCGAGAGGCAAACGGCTCAAGAAAAAGCTACGGACGAAACGCCCGCTCCACAAAAAACTAAGGCCGAAACTCCCACGGCCCCGGAAAAACCTATGGGCGAGACGGCCACGCCTCAGGAAGAAACAGAAACACCCCCTCGGATGGAATCGCGAGGCATTCTGCTCTCTAGCTGCAGAGCGAACATCGACATGAGCGATTCAATCGCCAAGAGGAAGGTGGCTTTGCAGGATGCCTTAAGGCTCTTGCCCGTGGCCGGTGCATTCGGCTTCGGCTTCGGTGCCTTCGATCAAATTTCCTGCGTGTCTATGGAGATTCACAATAGCTATTTGCAGGCTCTCGTTGAGTTCGGCTGGATTGGCGGCCTCTGCTTCTGCGTGGCCATTGTGATGGCGTTAGTTAGGCTGCTCCCGTTTTTCCGCGGTAGTGACGAGGCAAGATTTGCGATTTGCGGACTCGTATATATGGCGACGCTGAGCGTCCCGCATGGCATCCTGGGCGAGGATAGGATGCTCTTTGCGATGTTGGGACTTGCGGTGGGAGTGTATGAGAGATCCACGCCGAAACGTCCGCTGCGTTCTTTCCGCGCTGCCGCAGGTGGCGACGGGTCTAGCCGGCCGACGCCAACATAGACTTGCGCACCGTGGATTTTCGATGAGGTCCCTTTGCGGTCGAAGACCCGGCCATCGGAGCACCCGCGAAGCCGCTAGGTGCGCGCGGTTTTTGACGTTTGGATCTAGTGGGAGATCCTCCGCCAATAGCTGCCTGCGTTGAGGTTTTCCCTTCGCCGGTCGGGCCTGAGCGTTCCCGCATGTACGTGACGTTACGTTGACCCGATCGAACACGCATCCTGCAACAAGGCATGCATCGCGGCGTTCGAACACGCCGCCCGCGCCTTCGCCTGCCGGGTGACCGCGGGCGTCTCGACACCGGCAATGATCGCGTTCTCGATATTGAGGGTCGGGTAACCTGCCCGGGCCAACGAGGAGCGGATGGCGCTGGCATCCTTTCCCACGGATAGGCTTTCGCAAGCTTGCGCCAAGCCCTCCGCCATTTTCCTCAATGAACTCCACGACGGCCTCTTCGAAGGCCGAGCGTACTACCTGCAACACGGAGCACTGGGGCTCGTGCGTCCCCGCCTCGAGTTGGCGAATGGTCACAGTCCCGACCTTAGCGCGCGTGAGATTACCTAGTCATCGGTTGCGCAAACAGTTCTTGACGAAATGCTCAAGATTCGGGCCTTCAAAGAGATAGCCGCGTATTGCCGCTCTGGTCGCGGCTTCAACGTCGGTGTGCTTATCTCCGATAAGGAAACTTCGAACAGGATCAACTTGGAAGCGTTGCATAAGACTTGTGATCATGCCGGGGCCGGGCTTTCGGCAGGCGCACGAAGTGCGATAAACTTCAACAATGGCCTCTGGATGATGAGGACAATACGCAAATGCATCGATGCGCGCGCCGATGTCAGCCAACTCCTCTGTCATCCACGCGTGGAGAGCCTGGACATCCCCCTCTTTATACAATCCTCGCGCAACACCTGATTGATTCGTGACGACAAACGCAAAGTATCCGGCCTCGTTGACCTCTTTTACAGCCTCACGCGCACCTGGCAGCCATCTGAGCTTTGTCCTCTCATAGAGATAACCGGTATCCTGGTTAAGGACCCCATCGCGATCAAAAAAGACAGCGGGTTTCATTTTTGAAATACTCGTGCTCCGGAGCACGCCTTGCGATTAAGAACCAACTGATATCGTTGAAGAAGCAGGCAGCAAGAGACGCGCTTCTAAAAGCTAATCCCTTACTTGCAGGTTTGCGCAAGCGAAAACCTGCTCTTCTGCCATTCTTCCCGATAGCCTCGTCTGAGAGGACGCGGCGCTGTTCTACAAAGCCGAGAGGTGGGACACCTATCATAGATGGCAGCTGAAGCTGACATATCCAGCAGGTCGACATTGAAACGGCAATAACAGTTTCAACGCTTCATGCCGCCGTCATTGCACTTGCTGTGATCAATTTTTTGTGTTGGAAATCATCTCGATAAAGGAGGATGGCATTGATTCTGCAATAAAGACTGCAAATTTCTAAAAGGAACAACGCAATCCATTGCATCCCCTCGCGCTACGACAAGCGTGCCTACATCTTTCTCCCCGCGATCTCTTGGCTGCAGCCGATCTGGTGGCTCATTGAGCCCGGCCCCTAGGACGATCTGGCCTATGCCCATCAGCGGTACGACGAAACCGATTTGGACGGCAAAAGCGTCACAATTGATGAGATCGCCAGGACCGGGTTCAAGCGCCGACCAATTGGTACGGCACTACTTGGCTCCGGCGCCGTCTTCGAGAAATCTCATCTGGGATAGAAGGCAAGGATAAGATGGCGCCCTCCGCGAGTGAACGGCTAATCTCGAGTTGGCCGGCGAGTCAATGTGCAGCCCGAATGGAACTACGTCGGGCAGCAGTCCGTCGAGGCTTAAATTGCGGAGCGCATGCACGGATCATGCCTAGATGAATCCAGCTGGCTTTCGTCTGCATCACCGTCTTAGCCAACAAATTCCATGAGATTCAAGACGTAGCTTTCTAAATTCATCCGTTCGACAGATGGGGCATTTTCTTGACAATTCCATTAGGTCGTAAAACAAGACACCGGTAGGAAGCAGGACGGGCAAGCCGTTGCTTAGGAGCTTGTTGACCGGGTTGTGCCATGAATACTCGAAATTCCACACATCGGATCGCTCTCATCACAGGCGTGACCGGTCAGGACGGCGCCTATCTCGCCGAGCACTTGCTGTCGCTCGGCTACATCGTGCACGGCATCAAGCGGCGCTCGTCCTCGTTCAACACTGCGCGGGTCGACCATCTCTAC
>NZ_LGHL01000023.1 GCF_001908205.1 Bradyrhizobium sp. NAS80.1 | reverse complement strand
CTGTCGCCGCCGTCGAAGCTGGCGTTCCCACCCTTGTCGAAGCTCGAGAGATCGTAGCCGAATTCCACGGGATGATCCGGCGCAGAGCCGCCGCTGAGTTGTCATCCTGGATCGAGCGCGCTCGCGCCAGCCTTGTCGCCTCATTCGCCCGCGGCGTAACGAACGATGAAGCAGCGGTTCGAGCGGCAATCACGTCGCCCTGGTCCAACGGCCAGACTGAAGGTCAGATTACTCGCCTCAAGCTCGTAAGACGTCAAATGTACGGCCGCGGAAAAATCGATCTGCTTCAAGCCAGACTGATAGGTGCCGAATGAGTGAGCTGCACCAAAATTGCGTCAGAGCCCAACCTTGACCCCGGTCACGGCAATCTTTTTGGACGCGGCCTCAGTCAGTTAATCGATCCATAGTGGGGTCAATATTGGGCGCCGAAAGCGAAAAAACCAGAGCTGATCTACAATCGGGGGAATCGGATCAGGCCTTTTGATGGCCGCTCTGCTTCTGACAGCGGCGCGAAAGCAGATGTCGCCGGTGGTCCGAGTCGAGCCAACAGCGGAAGCGCTATGCGCAACGATCTGACAACAGAGTGATCGCCAAGAAGAACGTCGAGAGCGCTTCGCCAGCCCGAGCAAATTTCAGCACGAGCGTCCAAAGAGTTTGGATGCGTGGACCACCTCAGGTTGTCTAAGGCATTCCCGAGCCCATGAGGTCACGGCAATCTAGTCACGCTGGAGTCCGGTCGAACGCATCTGCGGGCCGAGCTGGTGAGACGGATTGCCGGGTCAGACTGTCCTCGCCTCATCACCTGACGGCGCAAGCTGTGATGCGTCCTGGGCTGCTTGTACTTGGCGGGAATGATCGGTCGCGATCAGGAGATAAATGGCCGGCACCACGAAGAGCGTGAACAGTGTACCGATCGAGAGTCCGCTTGCGATGACAAGTCCCATGTCGAAACGCGAGACCGCTCCAGCGCCGCTTGCGAGGATCAGCGGAACCACGCCAAAGACCATTGCCGCGGTGGTCATGAGGATCGGCCGCAATCGGATTCCGGCCGCCTGTTCGATTGCGTCGCGCTTGGCGACGCCGCCGCGCTGCAGCTCGTTTGCGAATTCGACAATCAGAATGCCGTGCTTGCTGATCAGGCCCATTAACGTCACCAGACCGACATCGGTGTATATGTTCAGCGATGCGCCACCGATGCCGAGGCTCACGAAGATCAACGCGCCGGCGATCGACATCGGCACCGATACCAATATGATGCATGGATCGCGGAAGCTTTCGAACAGCGCCGCAAGCGACAGGAAAATGATCACCAGCGCAAATCCGAACGTGGCGACAAAGCCGGAGGATTCCTGGATATATTGCCGGGACAAGCCGCTGTAATCGACGGTGTAGCCTCGCGGTAACGTCTTGACAGCAAGATTGCTGAGGAAGTCCAGTGCGTCGGACTGCGCTACGCCGGGCGCCGCAACTCCCTGAATGGCGGCGCTGTTTAGCTGCTGGAAATGATTGAGCGTCTCCGGGACCGTTTTGGTTGCGATGTGCGCGATCGTCGACAGCGGCACGGGAATGCCCGAAACGTTGGCCACGTAATAGTTGAGCAGTTGATCGGTATTCAGACGAAACCGTCGCTGGACTTGCGGGATTACCTTGTAGGAACGCTGGTCGAGGCTGAAATAGTTCACATACCCACCGCCCAGCATCGCCCCCCATCGCGTTGCCGACATCGCTCATCTTGAGCCCAAGTTGCGCAGCCTTGTCGCGATCGATCTCGACGACTGCTTCGGGATTATCGATCTTCAGATCCGTGTCGAGGAAGATGAACATTCCGCTGTCGATCGCAGCTTTCAGGAACTGCTGGGCGGCATCGTCGAGCTTGTCGAACGAATCGGTCGTCTTGATCAAGAACTGTATCGGCAACCCCTGGCTGCCCGGCAGCGGCGCCAGCTGAAAGGCGGCGATCCGCGCCCCGGCAACCTGGTCGAGTTGCTGCTGAACGATCGGCTGCAGCTGGTTGCTCGTCCTTGTGCGCTCGTCCCACGGCGTCAGCACCATGCCTGAAACCACGCGCGCAGGCGAGTTGATCTGGAAGACGTGATCGGTCTCCGGATATTTCTTCATGATCTGGAACACCTGCCGCGCATACAGCACCTTTTGCTGTAAGGTCGCGTCTGGCGCCAACGTGGATGTCGCAATCACCACACCCTGGTCTTCCTGGGGGGCGAGTTCGCTCTTCGTGCCTGCATAAAGGAAATAGATGCTGGACAGCACGAGCAGTGCGAAGACGCCTGTTACAGGTATATAGTCGAGGCTGCCGTGCAGCCAGCTCAGATAAAGACGACGTAGCGCCTCAAAACGGCGATCAATGAGGGCAGTGAATCGTGCCTGCCAACCGCGCGTTGCGCCATGCGGCTTGAGCAGACGGGAGCTCATCATCGGCGACAGCGTTAGCGCGGCAACGGCCGATATTGTCACCGTGCCGACCAGGGTGAATGCGAATTCTGTGAACAGCGCGCCGGTCAGACCGCCCTGGAACGCGATCGGGACGTAGACCGCGACAAGGACAACCGTCATGGCGATGATCGGGCGGCCGAGTTCTCGCGCAGCCTCGATCGCCGCAACGACCGGCGCCTTGCCGGCCTCAAGGTGACGGTTGACGTTTTCGACGACGATGATGGCATCGTCGACCACGAGCCCGATCGCAAGCACCAGCGCCAGCAGCGTCAAGAGATTGATCGAGAAACCGACCGCCAGCATCATGGTGAAGGCGCCCACCAGCGACAGCGGGATCGCGACCATCGGGATCAGGACGGAACGCCCCGACCCCAGGAACAGGAACACGACGAGATTGACGATCAGCAGGGCCTCGACGAGTGTCTGCACGACGTCGTAGATCGCCGCGCGCACGAATTTGGTGGAATCGTAAACGATCTGTCCGTGCAGTCCGTTGGGCAGCTGTTCTTGTATGCCCGGGAAGATCCGGTGCACGCCCGCGATCACGTCGAGCAGGTTGGCGGTCGGCGCCACCTGGATGCCGATATAGACCGCAGGCTTGCCGTCGAATGCGACCTGTGTGTCGTAGTCGTCCGCGCCGAGCGAGACGTTTGCTACATCCTTCAATCGCACGATCGCGCCACCCGCCTGCTTGACAATCAAGTTGGCAAATTCGCTCTCCGAATGTAGGCCGGTCGATGCCGTGAGATTGACTTCCACCATCTGTCCCTTGGTGGTGCCGAGCCCGGAGATGAAATTGTTCTGCGTCAACGCAGCCGCGACATCTGCGGCGCTGAGGCCATAAGCAGCCAGCTTTTTCGGGTTGAGCCACGCCCGCAGAGCAAAGTTCTGTCCGCCCAGAATTTCCGCAGTCTGAACGCCCGGTACGGCCTGCAGCTTCGGCTGGACGGCGCGGATGAGATAATCAGTGATTTGATTCCGTCCCAGCACGTCGCTGTCGAAGCCGAGATACATGGCGTCGATCGTCTGACCGATCTGCACCTTCAGCACCGGTTGCTGCGACCCTGAGGGAAGCTGGTTGAGCACCGAGCTGACCTTGGTGTTGATTTCCGTCAGTGCCTTGTCGGCGTCGTAGTTGAGGCGGAGGTTGATGGTGATCGTGCTGACGCCGCTTGCACTATTCGAGCTCATGTAATCGATGCCGTTCGCCTGGGCGATCGCGTTCTCGAGCGGCGCTGTAATGAAGCCGACGATCACATCGGGGGCAGCGCCATAATAGGTGGTAGTAACGGTGACGACCGCATTCTGCGTGCGCGGATATTGCAGCACAGGCAGCGAGGTCATAGCGCGCAGGCCGAGCGCGAGTGTGATCAGATTGATCACAGTGGCGAGAACTGGCCGGCGAATGAAGAGGTCGGTGAAGTTCATGGCAGACCTCTCATTGTTCTGAGACCTGCGGGTTCGCGCTGAAAGGCGTGGTGACTTCGTTATTGATCCGGACGCGCGATCCGTTGTGCAGCTTGTTCTGCCCGGCCGTGACCACGACATCGCATGGCTCGATTCCAGCCAACACCGCGACTTGGTCGCCGCGGGTCTGGCCTGTTTTCACGAAGACCTGGTGCGCAATCTTTTGATCATGCCCGCTCTCGTCCCTGCCGGCATCTTCGATCAGATAGGCAATATCTCCATACGCGTTGTAGTAGATCGCCGTCTTCGGCAGCGTCACGTAATCCTTCTGCGTCCCCACATCGATATCGACGGTCGCAAACATTCCCGGCAGCAGCTTTTCGTCGGGATTCTTGAATGTCGCCCGGACCTGGACATTCCGGGTCGCCGCATTGACGAGGGAGTTGATCGCCATGATCGTGCCGGTGAAATTCTGATCAGGATAGGTGTCGACCTTCGCAATGACGGGTTGGCCGACCCTGATCTTTGCCAGGTCCTGCTGCGGCAGGTAGAAATCCACGAAGATCGGATCGAGCTTCTGCAGCGTTACAATCGGCGTGCCCGGCGCGATATACTGGCCGAGGTCGACCTGACGGATGCCTATTCGGCCGGAGAAAGGTGCTCGGATCGACTTGTAGCCGACAAGCGCCTGTTGTTGCGCAACCTGCGCCTGGTCGTTCTTGAGCGTTGCCAGGTCCGTATCCGCAGTCTGCTGGCTCACGGACTGGCTCTTGAGCAACCTGACGTCGCGATCGTAGTTGAGCTGCGCCAGCGCCGTCATCGCCTCCAGAGCGTGCAAGTGCGCGACGTCATCGGCGTCTTCCAGCTCGACGAGGAGTGTTCCCTGTTCGACTTCTTCGCCGGACTGGAAGTGGATGGCTTTGACGGTACCGGCGACCTGCGGACTGAGGTCGGCCCCCTTTTCCGCCCGGGTGCTGCCCACGGCCTCCAGGCGGTCCTGCCACCGCTGCGTGCCGGCCGCGATCGTGGAAACCGTCTGCGGCGGGTTGCGCAGTCCGGCGATCGACTTCTGGATCATCCTGGCCCGAAAGGCTTCAAACCCGAACACCGACCCCAAAACCAGTCCGACAGCGACCAGCATGATAGCCATGCGTCGAAGCATCCGGGAGTTCTGGCTGTTGGAAGGAACGGCCTTTTTCATTGCCGTTGACCATCAGTTGTGGCGCCCGCGGCGCGCTTCGCCCCGGTTGAGGGATCCCACCGATTTTCCGGGACGCAGTTCCAGGACTGATCTCGAAACGACTATTGAATGCCACGGTTCCCGACACCGTGCTTCACGGCGGGAACTACCTAACAAATCGTCGCGATCCGGGCGGCAGAGTTCGTACCGGGGATCCATTGATGACCGTAGGATGGTTGGGCACCCAGAACACCGGGGCGCCCCACGCTGCAAAGCCGCCGCGCATAGATTGAACGGTGAACGGCAGTGAGAGCGCAGGGCAGCTGGTTGCCTGATCCGCATCAGCATCGACCGCAATGGAATCTTTTGAGCTGAACAAGATCGTGCAAGCGATTTGGGGGGAGCTGCATTGTCGTGCTCTGCGTCAATCTGTTCGCGAACTCACTCTTTGCTCCGAACAAGCCAATCAAGCCGGGTTACGAGATCGTCGTTCGGGGGGCAACCCGGCGCATAGCTAGGAAGGAGGGGGGCGGGGGCTTTATCGAAATCGATAGAGGGGCGTCTCGAGCAAGCGTCCTGCGAATGCTACGACATCATGCGCCGTCAAACCGGTCGGATCGTCCCGGATGACGCCGCTAGTCTCTGTCCGGTCTACGCTCGACGGCCGACGCGTCAGCAGGCAGTGCATAGTTCAGTTCAGGGCCATGTGAGAACTTCTTCGCCTTGGCGTAGGCCATCATGTTGGCGGCGCCGCCACCGATGGCCGGCAGCACGCCGATCAGAATGCCGGCGATCGTCGACGCCAGCAGCAGGAACGGACGGCCGAGGATTTCGCCGATCACCAGCAAGGCGCCAGGACTTCGCAAACAATGATGCGATAGGGATGATCCGGCGGCGTGTGCGGCGCTCCGCCAAATGCAAACTCGTAGGGCGGAGTCTACCTTGCCTTTGAGGGGCTTTGCAGAAGTGCTATGCTGTTAGCAGCCGTCTGCTCCACACGTGATCCACAATTCTGAGTTGCGGTCACCAGCGTTGCGGTCACCAGCGCCTTGAAGAGGTCGGTCGGCCACGGCTTGACTAGCGATGGGAAAACGCGAGCTGCTAGGCTGCAGCATCATCTGTCGCAACCGTGCATCCGCAATGTTTCGCCGGCTGGGGCAAGACGGACTTGGAGGAGGTCCGCATGAACAGGTTTCTGCCGCTTGCAGCCGCTTTCATTTTCGCCGGAGCCTTGGGCGTTACTGGGGGCGTGTCATCATCCTATGCCAAGGACAAGATCAAGGTCGGCTTTATCGGTCCGCTAACCGGCGGCACATCCGCCAATGGTCTCGGCGGACGCAATTCCGCAGATCTCGCTGTGCGGCTCCGCAATGCGGATGCGAAGGCCAGGTACGAATACGAGATGGTCGCGCTCGACGACGAATGCAAGCCGAATGTCGGCGTTCAACAGGCGACCAAGCTTGCGACCGACAAGGAGATCATCGCGGCTGCGACGCATTACTGCTCCGCAGTGGCTATCGCCACGGTCGATGTTTATCACAAGTTCGGCCTGCCGGTGATCGTGTGGGGCGCGGTGCTGCCCGACATTACCTATCGGAACAAGTATGCCGAGGTGCACCGCGTCAATGGCACGATGATCAATCAGAACGAGCGCAACGCGGAGCTGCTGTCGAGCCTCGGCTACAAGACCTTTGCGGTGATCCATGACACAACCGACTACGGCAAGGGACACAACAAATATTTTAGCGAAGCGCTCGCCAAGCACGGCGGCCAGATCGTCGGTACCTTCGGCGTCACCTCCGATCAGCAGGATTTCAGCGCCGAACTCACCCAGATCAAGTCGCTCAATCCGCAAGGCATCTATTTCGGCGGTTTGACGCCGATCGGCGTGCGCATTCGCGGTCAGATGGACAAGCTCGGGCTGAACGATGTGCTGTTCGATGGAACGTCGGGGATCAAGTCCGATTCCTATATCGACGGTCTCGGCAAGCTGGCGGAAGGCTCGCTCTCCTTCATCGAAGGCGGCCCGACGGAGCGGCTGCCGGGTGGAAAGTTCTTCCTGGAGAAATACAACGCCCAGAATTACCCGAACCCGCCCGAGGCCTATGGCGGCTTCGCCTTCGCGGCCATGAACCTGATCCTCGACACGATCGAGGAGGTGGGGCCCGACCGCAAGAAGGTGCAAGCAACCCTCAACAAGGTGAAGGATCGCGACTCGATCGTCGGCAAGATCACATTTGACGACCACGGACAGAACACGGTCGCCCTCATTACCGCCTTCGTCGCTCAGGATGGAAAATGGGTGGTCTGGGAGGACAGCGAATATGCGTCCGGAAAACGCAAGCTTCTGGGCCAGAAGTAGCCTAGGCACGAGAGCAAGAGTTTAGGATCTTTCCGTCTTGCTCCCGACAGGCTGGAGTCGCGGCATGGATCTGGGGCTAGTTGCCCAGTACACTATGAATGGGCTGATGCTCGGCATGATGTACGCGCTGGTTGCCGTGGGCTTCACACTGTTTTTCGGCGTACTGGACGTTATCAAGTTCTCGCATGGCGATGTGCTCACGGTCGGCGCCTTCACGGCGCTGGCCTCATTCATTGGACTGCAGAGCATCGGCCTCACCTCCGATGCGGTAGAGCTCCTGGCCATGCTGGTGGCGGCCATCGGCGCCATGGCGCTGTTAGGCGCCCTTATCGCGCGGGCATTCATCCTGCCTTTGCGCTCCGCCCCGGCCCTCAACACACTTCTGATCACGTTGATGCTGGGCACGGTTCTGCGTGAATCAGTGCGCCTTTTTTATCCTGACGGCGCCAATCCCAAGCCGTTTCCGCGGCTGCTGCCGGCTGATTCCATCAACATCGGCAATTTCAACCTCAGGCTGGACAACGCGATCCTCCTGACGGTCGGCGCGCTTGTGATCGTCGGTCTGCAGCTCCTGCTTAGCCGGACAAAGCTCGGCCTTGCGATCCGCGCGGTCGCGCAGGATGAGGAGACAGCCAAGACCATGGGCGTGAACTTCAACGCCATCGTGCTGACTACGTTTGCTATCGGCTCCGCCTTGGCTGCCTTCGCGGGATTGATGAACGGCCTCTATTACAACGAAATCAATTTCGGTATCGGGCTCTATCTCGGCGTGGTGGGATTCAGCGCTGCCATCATCGGCGGGCTCGGCAGTATTTACGGTGCCATACTTGGCGGATTCCTGTTCGCCGGGCTGCAGACCATCGGCGCCGTCGCGTTGCCCTTCGCGAGCGCCTACAAGGACGTGTTTGCGTTCGCCGTGGTGATCGCGCTCATGGCGTGGCGACCGACCGGTCTCATTCCCGAGAAGTTGAGCGAGCGGGTGTGACATGGCGCGTTCGGCAAACGATGCAAGGCGGTCGCTTCTGCCGGGAGCCGCTACCCTGGTCTTGGTCACGATACTCCTGATTATCCTCCTGCGGGTCGAAAATCAGAAAGCGATCATCGCGCTGCTGGCCCTTAGCGTCGGCGCCGTTATCGCGGCTAACCGGCTCGGATTGCTGAAGCCCGTTGCGCACAGTTTCAGCGAGCGGGAAGACATGCTGGGGCTGCTCGCGATTGTCGCAATGCTCGCGATTGGCGCGGTCTTCCACGAAGACCATTTCGTCCTGCTGCTTGTCTGCACCGTGGTGCTTTACACTGTCGCGACACTTGGGCTGAGCATCCAGTTCGGCTATGCCGGGGTACTGAACTTTGCAGGCGCCTCATTTTTTGGCATCGGTGCCTACACGGCTGCAGTGCTCAATCAGCACACCGCCATTCCGCACCTGCTCGTCCTCCTGATTGGCGGGCTGATGGCGGCGCTGGTCGGATCACTACTCCTGCTGCCCGTCTTGCGCACGCGCGGTCATTACGCGGCGCTGGTCACCATCGCGTTTGCGCTCCTGTTCAAGACTTTTCTGGAGGTGAGCGAGGTCCTTGGAGGTCCCCAGGGGATTCAGGTGCGAGGCATGACGATCCTCGGGTGGTCGTTCAACGACAATATCGAGATCGGTGGAGTCGAGCTGTCGTTCTATCTCAATTATTTCATCATGAGCATGATCATCGTGGTCTTGGCTTTCGTCCTCGTACGACGGCTCGAGCGATCCTGGATCGGCCTCAATCTCGATGCGCTGCGCCTGGACGAGACCGCCGCCGGGTGCTTCGGACTCAATATCGTGCGCTGGAAGATAACGGCCTTCCTGCTCGGCAATTTCCTGATCGGCGTCGCCGGCACGTTGCATGGGATGGTCGTCGGCTTCGTCCAACCCAATAACTATACGTTCGCCGACTCGCTCGTTCTGGTATCGATCCTGCTGCTCGGGGGCATTGGCAATCCCTGGGGCGTGGCCGTGGCAACCGTGATAGTCGTCATCGTTCCGGAGAAGCTGCAGGTCATCCAGGAATATCGCTTTCTGCTCTATGCCGCGTTGGTCGTGGTGGTCCTGCTGTTCAGGCCCGAGGGCCTGTTGCCGCGGCCGGTGCGCAGATATTTCCCCGGATGGCAGCCATGACCCAAAATCCAGCGCCGCGTGAAGAACTGCCGCTGGTGCTCGAGGCACGGGGTTTGACCAGGCGCTTCGGCGGTGTCCTGGCTCTCGATCATCTCGACCTCGATGTCGCACGGGGCGACATTGTTGGCCTGATCGGCCCGAACGGCTCCGGCAAGACCACATTCTTTAACGTCATCACTGGGATCTACTCGGCAGATTCAGGTCGCGTGTCCTTCGACGGCGTCGAGATTACGCGCGCCACTCCGCAAGCCATCTATCATACAGGAGTGGCGCGCACCTTTCAGCGCTCGCGGCTGTCTCTGCCGCTGTCGATCTTCGACAATATCATGATCGGCAACCACAAGTGCCTGCACCAGGGCCTGTGGTTCAACCTCGTCAGGCGCCAGGCGTTCAAGGCCGAATTCGAGCAGAGCTTTGCCGAAGCGCAGGCGTTGGTCGAGGTGTTCGATCCGCCGCTCGCCCGGCGCATGCTAGAGCCGGTCGCGGGCCTGCCCATGATCGACCGTCGCCGCATCGAGATCTGCCGCGCACTGATCAGCCGCCCCCCAGCTGCTGCTGCTGGACGAGCCCTCCGCCGGCATGACGCATGAGGAAACAAGCCAGTTGATGGACGACATATTGGAAGTGCGGAAGCGAATCGATGGGCTTTCAATCGTGATCGTCGAGCATGAGATGGGTGTCATCGAACGCATCACCAACCGTTGCGTGGTGCTCAATTTCGGCCGGAAGATCGCCGCTGGTACATTCGCAGAGATCGCCGCCGACCGAATGGTGCAAGAAGCGTATCTGGGTCTAAAATGACGAACCACGGGGCCAATTCGCTCGTGATCGTAGGCGTCTCCACCGCCTATGATCAGGCCAACGTGCTGGAGAACATCTCGCTGACGGCCGCGTCGGGCAAGATCACCTGTCTCCTCGGTGCAAATGGCTCCGGCAAGACCACGTTGATCCGCTCGATCCTCGGACTGACGCCACCGAACAGGGGCAGCATCCGATTCGGCGGTCTCGACCTTGCGGGACTTCCGACCCATCGGGTGATCGCGGCCGGTATCGCCTGCATTCCCGAAGGGCGGCGGGTATTCGCAAAGCTCACGGCCGAGGAAAATCTGCGGATGGGCGCGTACCAGGAGCGATCGGACGCGGCTGTTGCGCAGCGCTTGGCGCATGTCTATGCCACCTTTCCGCGGCTCAGCGAGCGGCGCGATCAGCTTGCCGGCACCATGTCGGGAGGCGAACAGGCGATGGTGTCGATTGGCCGGGGACTCATGCGCGCGCCGAAGCTTCTCCTCATCGACGAGCCTTCGCTCGGCCTCGCGCCCATCCTGGTGCGGGAGAACTTCAATATCATCCGCCGCATCAACCAGCAGGGCATCACGGTATTCCTGGTCGAACAAAACGTCCATCAGACGCTCGCGATCTCCGACTACGGCTACGTCCTCTCCAAGGGCCGCGTCGTCGCCGCTGGCGAGCCAGGCGAGCTCAGTCAAACGAAGCAAGTGCATGAGGCGTACTTCGGGTAATGGTTCTCACTTGTTGGGCTGATGCAGCGATCTGGTCGGCTGTACGACGGTCAATTCGCCCAGCAACAAGGGTGCTGGCGCTCAACACTGAGAGTTGTTTCGTGCCGTGATCGTAGGGATCACATCCACTTCGGATTGCAAATCAGGTTGCTCGCCAATTGTAGACTGCATCGGGTCACTCGCGTCATTTTCGGCCCGTTCGACGGATGTCTGCTTATCACTTAATAGCAGCGAAATGGCAGACATCCACCAACGGCCGCTTGGGGGCCAGGAGCCGACTCATGCGCTGCAACAGGCGACAAGCACGGTTGCAATGGGTTCTTCGATTTAGCCCGTCTGCGCGCGAGCGAGCTTGTCAAATCGAGGACGAGATCGCCATCGTCGATGGCCGAGCTGGCGAGATTGAATTCCGCAGCTGCGCTGTGACTATCAATCGCCTTCGGCGGGCGTCTAATGCAAAGCCCTGAGCGAACTTTCCTCGCTCAGAGCTTTTCAGCGATCGGGAGATGGCATCGTGCGGGGGCGGTTCATCCAAGGCCCCAAGGGCGCAACCCCCTCCATCTCCAACTTCCATAGCCTATGGAAGATTCTAAGCCCCCTCAAAGGGGCCAGAAACGGGGGTGACTGTTCCTAACAGCGCAGCCGCCCCTCTCAGCAAGATAGAGATTTCGGACAAACGAAACCAGCCGTCGATTGTCGTCGTTTATGTCCACATTGGTCAGCTCCTCTGACCCTAAATGGCCGCGGCGATTAGCGGCTTGATCCCGATGGTGTTCTTTTCTCGCAAACCGACCGTTCCAGCCTCCCGCCTTTTGCCGATCAGGGCTATCTTTCCGTCTGATTGTGCTTTCGCGAACCGCATGAAGCTTGGCCCCGGTGGCGGTTCCCGGGTGAAATGAGCCGCACAGCTTTCGTTTGTGATCAAATGACGCATGGCGGCCAAAAGGGTTTCGGCATGACTAAGCACGGCCGATCGGGGCAGGCGACCCGATCGCCGCGTTTCCGTTTCCTGCAGAAGCTCGAAGCACAGAAGAACGATCGCAAGGACCGCTCTCGGATCAAGGACCCGAAACAGTCCGTCGAAGAGTTTTTCCATCCCCGGAAGCCTGCACAAACCTGACGAACTATCCTTGGATGGCCTAGTTTCCCGGGAGCGATTTTCCTAAGCAACAGAGCGGGGACGCTGTCCTCCCAACAGGTCTGTTATCATGTAGGGCGACCGGAAAGCCCAGCAGAACCAACACGGCACCTTCGAGAAGGCAAGTCGAGATGGATACAGTGAACGAGTCAGTAGCCCGGATCGAGGCGATCATTGGGCGTAAAGCCAAACGCGACATCGGCCAGATGACCGAATGGGCAAAAGGCAATCTTGTTCGCGCCGCGGAGGCCGTCATGAACACGCCCAACGCGCATGTCGGCATCGTCACCGGTTTCTATATCCAGCACGCGGAGCCGCCTTCTCCGGAA
>NZ_LGHL01000229.1 GCF_001908205.1 Bradyrhizobium sp. NAS80.1 | reverse complement strand
TAGTCCGAAGTTGCACGTGTATTGCTGTAATTGGAAATTCGGAATGTTCAGTGCGTCGACCTGCGCGCGAGCTACGGCATCGCCCGATCGCATTGGACCATCGAAAGATCTGCAGATCGCCGGTTCAAGTGCGCTGGGAGGAAGCGCTACGTCCCATCAATGGATTGAGAAGTGCTGCTGGCTGATTGGCTTTGCAGCGTGCGGATTCGCGTTATTTCTGCTCTTGACCCTGGATGTCGCCATCGAGGCTCGTAGCCTCGCTCTATCCGTGGGGCTGATGGTCTTTCTCATCTCCATCTATATCTTTTACGGGACGTGGCGTCCGGCACCTGTGCTCTCGAATATATGCGGCGCAGTCGCCGTTCTCTTCCTCTCGATTGGAATGGCTGGAATCATCAGCCTTGTTGGCTTGCGGTACCACTTCCCCTTAGTTGATGAAACGCTTGCAGAGAGTGACCGCTTCCTGGCGATCGATCTTCCGTCGATTATTGCATGGTTCGCAGATCATCCTGCGCTGTCAAATTTACTCGGGATCGCCTACGATAGTTCCTTCGCGCAGCTGCTGGGACTCGTTGTGCTCCTCGCGGTTCTGCGCCGCGAAGACAAGCTCTGGGAGCTGGTCTTTGTCTGCAGTCTGACAATCGTTGCCGCCACTACAGTTTCGATTGTGTGGCCTGCGATAGGCGCATTCGCTTATTTCGATCATTCACCCGATATTATCGAAAAGCTGCCTCTCAACGCGGGCACATATCATCTCGCGAAGTTCGAGTACTTTAGGAACGCCCTCTCGCCAGAGATATCGTTCGCCAGTCTGCAGGGGGTCGTAACCTTTCCATCGTTTCATTGCTGCCTAGCACTCATGACGATATTCGCTGCGGCCGGAACCCGTTGGCTATTCTGGACGGTCGCTCCCTGGAACTCCCTGGTGTTGATATCGACGCTCCCGATCGGGGGACATTACGTTGTCGATCTGGCGGGCGGTGCACTGCTGTGGCTGATCAGCGCCGCTTTGGCAGCTGCACTCGTTAGATCCTGGCGGCAGGCAACGCCGCTTCGTGACCGGCAGATCGCCTCGACGGCCGACGCGTGACGTCGCGTCGTCATGATAACTACTCTTGAGAAAATAGAATAGATGGTGCGCCAGAGGTCATACTTCCCTGAAGTTGCTGCAAGGGCTACGCCAATGTTCAAGATCGAGCTGCGTGTGGCCGACTTCATTATCTTGACTGCAGTCGCTGCCGTCACATTGATCGTCATTGTGACCCCGTTCGCCCGGTAAGACCATCGGACCGAGCGTGCCGGTCTAAAGTGCGCTCATCCGAAGATAAAGGTAAAGATTCTTATCCGGACGGCTCGCGTGGTCGTGTCGGACGGCCTTTGAAGATCTCGCTTAATATCTCGGTTGCTCTCGTCACGCGCTCTTAAGATTCGGACGGCAATCTGGGCGCGCCAAGAATTGAGCCTTAATGCTCATCAGAGGTCGCACCAGATGCTTGCTGCAGCGTTGGAGCAGATTCAGGACTTTGCACCGCCGAGGCGGGCAGCCTATGTGCGCATCATGGTCGCTGGATTCGCCGCAATTGTTCTTTTCAAAGCGTTCCGCTTCTTTGAGCACGGGTTTTGGCAAGCGGGTCAGGCAACCGATTTTGCTGCCTTTTACATTGCCGCGCAGAGGGTATGGCTGGGCGATGTCAATCTGACCTATCAGTTTCAACTTTTCATGAAGATGCAGGCAGAAGTATCTGCCGGCGCGACGAGCTTCATGCCTTGGACCTATCCGCCGCAGTTTAGCCTGCTTCTGTCACCGCTCGCTCTTCTGCCCGGTTGGGTTGCCTATCTCTTGTTCATGGCTCTGACTTTGGGAGCCTATTTGGCTGCATTGCGGACTATCGCGGCGAACAATTTCGCGCTTGTGCTGATCGTCACCTTTCCCGCCATCGCTGTGACGATTGGCAGCGGCCAAAACGGCTTTCTAACCGGCGCATTGATGGGACTTGTCTGTGTCAATATCGAGAGGCGACCGTTTCTCGCGGGGATTGCACTTGGAGCAATGATCATCAAGCCTCATTTGGCCATTGCGGCTGGCGTCTACCTGCTCCTGACTCAGCGATGGGCAGTGATTGCCGCAGCCGGCGCGACGATCATTCTAAGCTCGCTCGTCTGCACGATCGTTTTTAACCCACAAATTTGGGACGCCTGGCTCGGGGGTGTGAGAGAGTCAGTCTCCTATCTCGAAGGAGGCCGATATCCGCTGTTCCGGATGATTTCGACCTATGCGATGCTCTATGCCGCGGTAGGATCGAGCACGGCCGCCGTCTGGGGGCAAGCGGCTGTAGCATGTCTCGCTCTAGGCACGCTCGGGCTCAGCGTGGTTAGAGGAGCATCGCCCCGCTTCACACTGGGCGTGGCTGTCCTCACGTCCGTGATGATCAGTCCCTACGCTTACGATTACGACCTGCCCATCGTAGGTGTCGCCTTGGCTCTGCTGTTACCAGACCTTTCCAGCCTAGCCACGTTGCGGGAACGAAGCCTCACGTACGGACTTTTGGCCTTTGCTGGCGGCTATGGCCTGCTGCAAACGGCGCTCCTTGCCGGAGGCCCCACCAATGCAGACCGGCCTCTCGAAGCCTCCGTTTCAGGGGCTGCGCTCCTAGCCGTCCTCGTGCTCGTATTGCATGCCATTCTTCGACATGCGCGTCACCAACGTCTGACGGGCAGCGCAATAGCCGGCTGAGTTTTCTCGTGCGTCACCACGACCCACAAAGCGAGTGCGTCGGCTTCTGGCCCCCAAAGCCGACGTGCAGCCATGTCAGCCTCAGCGTCGACTTCGGGAGCAAAGCGGACGCTACCTTTTTTTGAGTGAGCCCTAGCTCGTCGCGAAGCGTGCCACCGCCTCGCGGTCGATCTCGATGCCGAGACCGGGACCTTCAGGAACGCGAACGACGCCGTTCTCGTGCTCGATCGGCGCTTTCAAGATCGCCTGCCGGATCGGATGCTCGGTGCGGTCGAACTCGAGCATCGGCTCGAGCGGCGCAAGCGAGCTCGGCGTGTGCGAGGGCAGCACGGCGCGGAGCTGGAGCGAGGCGGCGATCGCGATCCCGGTGCCCCAGACATGCGGATTGTAGCGCATGCCGAGGGCTTCGCTCATGTCGGCAACCTATACGGACAGGATTTGGGTCGCGCCATGATTTTCGCGTCCAAGAGAGCAGTTCAAAGAACGGGATCTTGCAGCACCTGCGTCACGGCGAGGTTGCTCACCATCAATGCCATCGATGCAGTGCAAAAGCGCCGGCAGATCGCTCGATCGCTGCGCCGGGATTGAACATGCCGTGCGCATTTGGCCTATAGTGGCTTCCAGTCCGCCGGTCGCGGACACCCCACGATGCGCCGCTGAAAAGCACGATCCGGGCTTGGGAGTGACCGCCAATGAAGCGTTGGATCGACTGGCTCCCAGGGGTGAGGACGCTCCGTCAGTATGAAGCCGCGTGGCTTGCGCACGATATCTTCGCCGGGATCGTCCTTGCGACAATGCTGGTGCCGGTGGGAATCGCCTACGCGGTGGCGTCGGGCATGCCTGGCATCTATGGTCTTTACGCGACGATCGTGCCGCTACTGGTCTACGCGCTGTTCGGTCCAAGCCGCATACTCGTCCTGGGCCCGGACTCGGCTCTTGTGGGGATCATCCTGGGCGTTGTCACTCCGTTGGCCGGCGGCGATCCCCTGCGCGCTGCGACGCTCGGCGGCATGATGGCGATCGTTTCGGGAACGGTCTGCATCTTGGCTGGTCTCGCGCGCCTGGGCTTCGTCACCGAGCTTCTCTCCAAGCCGATCCGATACGGCTATATGAATGGAATCGCGTTGACGGTCCTGATCAGCCAACTGCCGACGCTCCTCGGCTTCTCGATCGAGAGCGAAGGGCCGCTGCGGAGCTTATGGGCGATCGGCGGTGCGATCCTCGATGGACGCACCAATTGGGTCGCGTTTACGGCCGGGCTCGCCACGCTGCTCGTGATCCTGCTTCTCAAGGACAGCAAGCGGCTGCCGGGCATCCTGATCGCGGTTGTCGGGGCGACGGTCGTTGTCGGTGTGTTGGATCTTGGAGCAGCTTACGGCCTGAAGGTCGTGGGTCCCCTGCCTCAAGGGTTGCCGGGTTTCGTCTTTCCCTCGATCAGCTACGGCGATCTGGTCCCGGTCCTGATCGGCGGCTCCGCAATCGCGCTGGTGTCATTTGCCGATACGAGTGTGCTTTCACGCGCCTATGCCGCAAGATTGGGGGCGCGCGTCGATCCCAACCAGGAGCTGGTGGGGCTTGGCGCCGCCAATCTGGCGACCGGCTTTTTCCAGGGGTTCTCGATCAGCAGCAGCAGTTCGCGTACACCGGTTGCGGAAGCCGCCGGCGCTCGGACGCAGCTCACCAGTGTCGTGGGTGCGCTTGCCATCGCCGCGCTCCTGCTGGTTGCACCCAATCTCCTTCGGCATTTGCCCAGTGCGGCATTGGCCGCCGTGGTCATCGCCGCGGCGATCGGGCTGATTGAGATCGCCGACCTCAAACGAATCTATCGCATTCAGCGGTGGGAATTCTGGTTGGCGATCGTCTGCTTTGTGGGCGTCGCGGTGCTCGGAGTGATTCCGGGAATAGGTTTGGCAATCGCAATCGCCATCATTGAGTTTTTGTGGGACGGCTGGCGCCCTCACTTCGCCGTCTTGGGCCGCGCCGACGGCGTCAAGGGCTACCACGACATCAAGAGATATCCGGATGCGCGCCGTATCCCCGGGCTGGTTCTGTTTCGGTGGGACGCGCCGCTGTTCTTCGCCAACGCTGAATTCTTCAAGGAGCGGGTTCTGGATGCCGTGGAGACCTCGCCCACACCCGTGCGCTGGCTGGTCATTGCGGCAGAGCCGGTAACCAGTGTGGACGTCACGGCCTGCGACGTGGTTGCTGAATTGGATCAGGCACTGCACGCGCAGGGCGTGGAGTTGTGCTTTGCGGAGCTCAAGGATCCGGTCAAGGACAAGCTGAAAAGATTCGGCTTGTTCGCGCAGCTGGGAGAAAACTATTTCTTCCCAACCATCGGGGTCGCCGTTTCGAGCTATCTCGAAATCAGCAATGTGAAGTGGGACGATTGGGAGGACCGAACCGAAGGTTAGGTCCTTTGCCGGATTGGGAGCGTGGGCGAAACGGCCTCGGCGCCGGAGCGCCAAGGCCGGTTCTGCGATTTATGCCGTGGGGCTACAGATTGCTCTCGGTGATCGCCGCATAGACCATGCTGCGCAGCTCGCGGCGGAGCGGATAGGCGCTCGACGGCAGAACCTGCGTCATGAAGATGGTGATCAGCTCCTCGGCTGGATCGATCCAGAACGAGGTCGTGGCCGCGCCGCCCCAATTATATTCACCGCGGCTGCCGGCGATCAGCGTTTCGGCCGGGCGCATGGTGACGGCGAAGCCGAGACCGAAGCCGATGCCGTTATAGGTGGCCTCCGAGAACAGCGAGCGTGACACTTCCGGCAGCGCCCGGTCGCCGGGAATGTGGTTGCTCGTCATCAGCGCCAGCGTCTTCGGCCCGATCAGTCTGATACCGCCGAGCTCACCGCCATTGAGCAGCGCGCGGCAGAAGGTGAGATAGTCGGCGACCGTCGAGCACAATCCGCCGCCTCCGGAAATGAAGGCGGGCGGCGACAGGAACGAGCTCTTGGTCGGGTCGTCCTGGAGCGTCAGGCCTTCGCGGCGCTGGCCGGCATGGAAGGTCATGCCGCCGCCCGGATCGGCCGAGTAGCAGGCTGCGAAGCGGTGCGCCTTGGACGCCGGCACGTAGAAATCAGTGTCGGTCATGCCGAGCGGATCGAGGATCCGCTGCTTGAGAAACTGTTCGAAGGGCATCCCCGAAATCTTGCCGATGAGGTAGCCGATCACGTCGGTCGCGACCGAATAATTCCAGGACTCGCCCGGCGAGAACTCCAGCGGGATCTTTGCAAGGCTCTCGATCATGGTCTGCAGCGTGCCGGCTTTCTCGACTTCGCCGATCTTCTCGGCGCGATAGGCGGCATCGACATTGGAGCGCTGCTGGAAGCCGTAGGTGAGGCCGGCGGTATGGCGCAGCAGGTCCACGATCAGCATCGGCCGGGATGGCGGCCGGGTCAGGAAGGCGGGCGAGGTGCCGGCGACGAACACGCCGAGATCCTTCCATTCCGGGATGTATTTGGCGACCGGCTCGTCGATCGCGACCAGGCCTTCCTCGACCAGCATCATGAAGGCGACGCTGGTGAGCGGCTTGGTCATGGAATAGATGCGGTAGATGGTGTCGTCCTTGACCGGCACCTTGCGCTCGACATCGGCAAAGCCCTGCACCGAGCTGTGGGCGATCTTGCCGCGGCGGTAGACCAGGAGCTGCGTGCCCGGGAAACGGCCGGCATCGATGTACCGGCTCTTCAGATGCGCATCGACGCGGTCGAGCGCGGCCTTGGACATGCCCACGGATTCGGGCGAGGCGGGGGTAGGGGCGAGCATCAGTTCCTCCGGGCAGTTTTGTCGGGAAGGTGATAGCCGAAATGACCGCCCCATTCCAAGCGGGTCGCGCTTAACGCGCCCCTGCCGACTGGTGTAGGCTGCCCTTGGAACGCATCCAAGGAGCCCGCCGGGGCCAACGAGAAAATCGCAGGCAAACGCACCATGACCCAGTTCAACGAGACCGAACTCACCCAAGCCGTTGTCAGCAGCTTCGACGACACGCCGAACCCGCGCGCGAAATTCCTGCTGCAGGAATTGGTGAAGTCGCTGCACGATTACGTGAGCAAGACGGGTCTGACCTTCGAAGAATGGGAATACGCGATCGATTTCCTGACCCGCACCGGCCAGAAATGCACCGACACCCGCCAGGAGTTCATCCTGCTCTCCGACGTGCTCGGCGTCTCGATGCTGGTCGATGCGGTCAACCACAGGGATCGCGAGGGCGCCACCGAGACCACCGTGCTCGGCCCGTTCTATGTCGGCGAGCACAAGGTGACCGCGCACGGCACCGACATCTCCCCGAACAATCTCACCGGTGAGAAGATGTTCGTGCAGAGCCGCGTCACCGATCTCAACGGCAAGCCGCTCGCCAATGTCCCCGTCGACGTCTGGCACGCCGACGATGACGGCTTCTACGACTCTCAGAAGCCGAACTATGACGAGGTCGGCGCGTCGGCGCGGGCGCGCTTCATCACGGATAGCGACGGCCGCTTCTTCTTCCGCACCATCCTGCCGTGCAGCTATCCAATCCCGACCGACGGGCCGGTCGGTGAGATGATCATGCAGACCAAGCGTCATCCGATGCGCCCGGCGCATGTGCATTTCCTGGTCAATGCGAAGGGCTACGAGCCGCTGATCACCCATGTCTTCATTGGAGGCGACAAATATCTCGATTCCGACGTGGTGTTCGGGGTCAAGGATGACCTCGTCGCCAAGGTCGAGCCGCGCAACGATCCGGCCATGCCCGATGGCACCAAGACGAACGGGCAGTGGCATCTGATGACCTACGAATTCCACCTCAAGCCGGGCGGCGGCATGGCGCCGAAACCGCTGGGGACCAAGGCGGCGGAGCCGGCCTAGCACCGTGTGAATCGCGTCTGCCCAGTTTATGTGCGGCGCGCAAAATTTAAGCGGATCGCAAATTTGGCGTGCGCGCGGGTTGCTTCGTCAATCCGGCGCGTACGCTTTAACCAGCTAATTTCGAAAGACTTTCTTCGCCCATTGGCTTGGCATGAAGCTTGAATTGTTCAAGCTGACGCCATTGAAGCCGTCCCGCGAGACTTCCCATCCGATTTGCTGACGCCACCAGACGGGGGGCTCCCCCGCCATGCGTTCGCGCGCGCCTTTCTGGCGTCACGAACGGACGGGCTGCTCGCGCGCACTGACGCCATCAATTCTGCAACGACGCAAAGGACGACATCACTATGACCAAGCGCACCCGCCAGCCCTCGGGCCTGAGCCGCCGTCAATTGTTGAAGGCCACCGGCGGCACCGCGGCTCTTCTCGCCGCCGCCAAGTTGAATTTTCCCGCCGGCGCCTTCGCACAGGACGCAGGCCCCGAGGTCAAGGGCGCCAAGCTCGGCTTCATCGCACTCACCGACGCCACCCCGCTGTTCGTGGCGAAAGAGAAGGGCATCTTCGCCAAATACGGCATGCCTGATGTCGAGGTGCAGAAGCAGGCCTCGTGGGGCACCACGCGCGACAACCTCGTGCTCGGCTCGGAAGGCAACGGCATCGACGGCGCTCACATCCTGACCCCGATGCCGTATCTGATCTCGGCCGGCAAGGTGACGCAGAACAACCAGCCGACGCCGATGTACATCCTGGCGCGCCTGAACCTGAACGGTCAGTGCATCTCGGTCGCCAAGGAATATGCCGACCTCAAGGTCGGAATCGACTCCGCGCCCTTCAAAGCGGCGCTGGAGAAGAAGAAGGCGGGCGGCAAGGCTGTGAAGGCCGCGATGACCTTCCCGGGCGGTACGCATGATCTGTGGATCCGCTACTGGCTCGCCGCCGGCGGCATCGACCCGGACAAGGATATCGAAACCATCGTGGTGCCGCCGCCCCAGATGGTCGCCAACATGAAGGTTGGCACCATGGACTGCTTCTGCGTCTGCGAGCCCTGGAACCTGCAGCTGATCCATCAGGAGATTGGCTACACCGCGATTACCACCGGCGAGCTCTGGGACAAGCATCCTGAAAAATCGTTCGGCATGCGCGCGGCCTGGGTCGACAAGTACCCAAAGGCGGCGAAGGCGCTGCTGATGGCGGTGATGGAAGCCCAGCAATGGGCGGAGAAGGTCGAGAACCGCGAGGAAGCGGCAGTGATCTGCGCCAAGCGCCAGTGGATCAATTGCCCGGTCGAGGACATCACCGACCGCATGAAGGGCAAGTTCGACTACGGCACCGGCCGCTTGGTCGAGAACTCGCCGCAGCAGATGCGCTTCTGGAAGGACCAGGCCTCCTATCCGTTCCAGAGCCACGATCTCTGGTTCCTCACCGAGGACATCCGCTGGGGCAAGTACGAGCCTGGCTTCGATACCAAGGCGCTGATCGCCGAGGTCAACCGCGAGGACCTCTGGAAGGATGCGGCCAAGACGCTTGGTGTCGCGGCCGCCGACATCCCGACCTCCACCTCGCGCGGCAAGGAGACGTTCTTCGACGGCAAGGTGTTCGATCCCGAAAATCCGGCTGCCTATCTGAAGTCGCTCGCGATCAAGCGCGTCGAAGTCTGATGGAGCCTGCGGCCGCGGTCAGGCGGCCGCATCGTCTTGTGGAGCCGGAAAGGGATTTTCGATGAACATGTCTGCCACGAAGATTGAGGTTGAGACCGCGACGCCTGTTGCTGTTGCCGCGCCGGTCGTCGCGATGACGCTGAGGCGCCCGCCGCGCGCCGAGACATACGCTCGCATAGCGAGGGAGACCGCCGTGCGCGTGATCCCGCCGCTGGTGGTGATCGCGCTGCTCGCGCTGGTGTGGGAGCTGGCCTGCCGCCGCGGCGGCTCGGCATTGCCGCCGCCTTCAAAGGTGTTCAGGGATACCAAGGAGCTGATCTTCGATCCGTTCTTCGACCATGGCGGCATCGACAAGGGCCTGTTCTGGCATCTCTCCGCCAGCCTCCAGCGTGTTGCGCTCGGCTATTCCCTCTCTGCAATCGCCGGCATCGCGCTTGGCGTGCTGGTCGGGCAGTCGGTCTGGGCGATGCGGGGGCTCGATCCGCTGTTCCAGGTCCTGCGCACCATTCCGCCGCTGGCATGGCTGCCGCTGTCGCTTGCGGCGTTTCGTGACGGCCAGCCCTCGGCGATCTTCGTCATCTTCATCACCTCGATCTGGCCGATCATCATCAACACCGCGGTCGGTATCCGCAACATCCCGCAGGACTACCGCAACGTCGCCGCCGTGGTGCAGCTCAATCCGCTCGAGTTCTTCGCCAAGATCATGATCCCGGCGGCAGCGCCGTACATCTTCACGGGTCTTCGCATCGGCATCGGTCTGTCCTGGCTCGCGATCATCGCAGCCGAAATGCTGATCGGCGGCGTCGGCATCGGCTTCTTCATCTGGGACGCCTGGAACTCCTCGCATATCAGCGAGATCATTTTGGCGCTGTTCTATGTCGGCATCGTCGGCTTCATGCTCGACCGCCTGATCGCGGGCCTCGGCAAGATCGTCACCCGCGGCACAGCGCAGAACTGAGGAGAGGGCACATGACCACCTATCTGAAGCTCGACCAAATCGACAAGATCTTCACCTGCGGCGCTGCGACGACCGAGGTGCTGAAGGACATCAACCTGACGATCGAGAAGGGCGAATACGTCTCGATCATCGGTCATTCCGGCTGTGGCAAGTCGACCCTGCTCAACATCATCGCCGGGCTGACCAACGCCACCACCGGCGGCGTGCTGCTGGAGAACCGCGAGGTGAACTTGCCCGGACCCGATCGCGCCGTGGTGTTCCAGAACCACAGCCTGCTGCCTTGGCTGACCGTGTTCGAGAACGTTAAGCTCGGCGTAGACAAGGTCTTCGCCAGGACCAAGAAGAGAGCCGAGCGCGACGCCTGGGTGATGCACAATCTCAACCTCGTGCAGATGGCCCATGCTAGGGACAAGCGTCCCTCGGAAATCTCCGGCGGCATGAAGCAGCGCGTCGGTATCGCACGTGCACTCGCGATGGAACCCAAGGTGTTGCTGCTCGACGAGCCCTTCGGCGCGCTCGACGCACTGACCCGCGCGCATCTGCAGGACTCGGTGATGGCGCTACATCAGAAGCTCGGCAACACCATCCTGATGATCACCCACGACGTCGATGAGGCCGTGTTGCTCTCCGACCGCATCGTGATGATGACGAACGGGCCAAGTGCGCGCATCGGCGAGGTGCTGGACGTGCCGCTCGCGCGCCCGCGCAAGCGGCTCGAGCTCGCCACCAACATCACCTATCTCAACTGCCGGCAACGCGTGCTCGAGTTCCTCTACGAGCGTCATCGCTTCGTCGAAGCCGCGTAAATGCGTCGGTCATGCGCGCCACACGCGGCGCCTAATTTGGAGTCACCAAGCTCAATCCTTGTGCGTCGCACAGGGATTGAGCGAATCGCAAAATTTGCGTGCGAAATCGCCCTGCGAAAATTTCGGGCAACTCGAACAAGCTGCTGAATTCCCAGTATTTCCCGATCGCGGGCAGTTGGCACAGAAATTGAAATACCTTGTCCGACGCCAACGACGACGTCCCTCAACATCATCAATCAGCATCGTGACTCGCCACCGGGGTGAAGCCTCGGCGCGCGCCTCCGCGTGGAGGCTGAGCCTGCAACGACGCAGCGGTGAGCCTGGAAGGGATATGCAATGACGAAGAGTCCAGCTTGGATTTCCGACTGGCGCCCCGAAGATGAGGCGTTCTGGAATGCGGGTGGTAAAGCGATCGCCCGGCGTAACCTGATCTGGTCGATCGTGGCCGAGCATATCGGCTTCTCGGTGTGGCTGATCTGGAGCATCGTCACCACCAAGCTGCCGCAGGCGGGCTTCCATTACACCACCGACCAGCTGTTCCAACTCGTCGCGGTGCCGGGGCTGATCGGCGCATTGATGCGCTTTCCCTACACCTTCGCGGTCACGACATTCGGCGGCCGCAACTGGACCATTTTCAGCGCGGCGGTCCTGTTCATTCCGACGCTGTCGCTTGCCTATTTCGTCAGCCAGCCTGACACGCCGTTCTGGCTGATGCTGCTCGTTGCTTCGACCGCCGGTCTCGGCGGCGGCAACTTCGCCTCCAGCATGACCAACATCTCCTTCTTCTTCCCCGACCGGATGAAGGGATGGGCGCTCGGCCTGAACGCGGCCGGCGGCAATATCGGCGTCTCCAGCGTGCAACTGCTGACCCCGATCCTGATGACGCTCGCAATCATCAATCTGTTCCAGGCGACGCCCGTCGACGGCATCTTCCTGCAGAATGCCGGCCTGATGTGGGTGCTGCCGATCGCGATCGCGGTGTTCGGCGCGGTGTTCTTCATGAATAACCTGACCGCGGCCAAGTCGTCGATCAGGGACCAACTCGCCGTGGTCAAGCGCAAGCACACCTGGATCATGGCGTATCTCTATATCGGCACGTTCGGGTCCTTCATCGGCTACTCCGCGGCGTTTCCGTTGCTGATCAAGACGCAGTTTCCCACCGTGACGATCTCGATCGCGTTCCTCGGGCCGCTCGTGGGCTCGTTGTCGCGGCCCGTCGGCGGTTGGCTTGCTGACAGGATCGGCGGCTCGGTCATCACGTTCTGGAATTTCATCGTGATGGCGGGCGCCACCGTCGGCGTGCTCTATTTCGTCGGTCAGAAGGATTTCATCGGCTTCCTGTCGATGTTCTTGATCCTGTTCGTGACGACGGGCATCGGCAACGGCTCGACCTACCGCATGATCCCATCAATCTTCCGCGAGGAAAACTTGTTCAAAGCGCGCGGCAAGGGCGATGCGGCGCGCGCCGTTGCATTGAAGACGGCGAGCATCGAGAGCGGTGCGGCGGTGGGCTTCATCGGCGCGGTCGGTGCCGTCGGCGGCTATCTGATCCCGAGCGGCTTCGGCAAGTCGATTGCCATGACAGGCGGGCCGCAGCTTGCGCTCGCAATCTATCTCGCCTTCTACGCCTCCTGCCTCGCCCTAACCTGGTGGTTCTACCTGCGTCGCAGCCCGCAAGGTGAGGGCGCGCCAAGCCTCGCGGAGGCGCGTGTTTAGAGCATGATCCGGAAAGGTGTGGAGCGGTTTTTTCCGAGGGGATCATGCTCCAAAGATAGAGACTGGTACGATTCTCGCTTCTCCCCGTGCGCGGGGAGAAGCATTGCCCGACAGTTTGACCATGAACCTGGTTCGCAATGGCGCGCACCAAGGCAAACCCAACAGGCAGGAGAACATCATGACGCCAGAGCAGATCGCCCTCGTCCAGCAGAGCTTTTCCAAGGTCGCGCAGATTTCGGAAACGGCTGCGGTCCTCTTCTACGATCGTCTGTTCGAGATGGCGCCGTCCGTGCGCGCGATGTTTCCCGAGGACATGACCGAGCAGCGCAAGAAGCTGATGGGCGTGCTGGCCGCCGTCGTCGGCGGATTGTCGAACCTGGACTCGATTCTCCCTGTGGCCTCCGCGCTCGCCAAGCGTCACGTCGCCTACGGCGCCAAGGCCGAGCACTATCCTGTGGTCGGCGCGACCTTGCTGTGGACGCTGGAGAAAGGGCTTGGCGAAGCCTGGACGCCTGAACTCGCCGCGGCCTGGACCGACGCTTACGGCGTGCTGTCGGGCTACATGATTTCCGAGGCCTACGGCGCGCAGCCGCAGGCTGCCGAATAGGAGAACGAGTTGTGAGCGAACCGCTGGTCATCGTCGGTAACGGTATGGCGGCTGCGCGGCTGGTCGATGAACTCGCCAAGACCGCACTCGGCCGCTACGCGGTCGCCGTGATCGGCGATGAGCCGCGGCTCGCTTACAATCGCGTATTGCTCTCGTCCGTGCTGGCCGGCGAGACCGGCTCGCACGAGATCGAGCTGCGGCCGGCCGACTGGTGGCGCCATCGCGGTGTCACGGTTCGCTACGGCTATCGCGTCACCGAGATCGACACCGGCCGCCGCGAGCTCAAGATCGCCGGCGAGGAGAGCATGGAATATTCCAAGCTCGTGCTTGCCACCGGTTCGACGCCGCTGCGGCTGAACGTATCAGGCGCCGATCTCGTCGGCGTGCACACGTTTCGCGACACCCGCGATGTCGATCTGCTGCTGACGCTTGCGGCGGCGAAGAAGCGCGTCGTCGTGGTCGGCGGCGGCTTGCTCGGACTTGAAGCAGCCTACGGCCTCGCCAAGGCCGGCGCGCCGGTGACACTGCTGCATCTGATGGACCGGTTGATGGAGCGCCAGCTCGATCTGCCAGCGGCCGATTTGCTCAAGACATTGGTCGAACGCAAGGGCGTCCGCATCCTGCTCAATGCCTCGACGGCCCGCATTCATGGCGAGGGCCATGTCGAGGCGGTCGAACTCGCGGACGGCAGCCGCATCGAGGCCGATGCGGTGATCTTCGCTGCCGGCATCAAGCCCAATATCGCACTGGCCAAGGACGCCGGCATCGCGGTCAACCGTGGCATCGTCGTCAACGACGTGATGCAGACGGCTTCGCCCGACATCTACGCGCTCGGCGAATGCGCGGAACATCGCGGCACCTGCTATGGCCTTGTCGAGCCGGCCTACGAGCAGGCGCGGGTGCTGGCGCGGCATCTCTCCGGCCGTCCCGCCGCTTACGAGGGCAGCGTGGTCTCGACCAATCTGAAGGTATCAGGCGTCAGCGTGTTCGCGGCCGGCGATTTCATGGACAGGGAGGGCAGCGAGTGCCTCGTGCTCACCGACCGCAGGCGCGGCACCTACAAGAAGCTCGTCGTCGCCGACGGCCGGCTCACCGGCGCTGTGCTGATCGGCGATACCGTCGATGCGCTCTGGTATCTCGAGCTGATCCGCACTCGCGAGAAGGTGGCCGCGATCCGCACCGACATGATGTTCGGCCGCGCGGCTGCGCACCCATCCAAGGCGGCTTGATATGACGGCGATCGACCCGACGCTCCGCACGACGCGAACGACCTGCCCCTATTGCGGCGTCGGCTGCGGCGTGCTGGCGACGCCGGACGGCAAAGGCGGCGCGGCGATCGCCGGCGATCCTGATCATCCCGCCAATTTCGGCCGGCTATGCTCGAAGGGCTCCGCGCTCGGCGAGACCGTCGGGCTCGAAAGCCGGCTGCTCTATCCGATGATCCGCTGCAAGGGCGTGCTGGAGCGCGTTGCCTGGAGCGATGCGCTCGATCACGTCGCTCATCGCATGCAGCATATCATCGCGCGCGACGGCGCGGATGCGGTCGCATTCTATCTCTCCGGCCAGCTGCTCACCGAGGACTATTACGTCGCCAACAAGCTGATGAAGGGCTTTGTCGGCACGGCCAATGTCGACACCAATTCGCGGCTCTGCATGTCGTCCTCGGTCGCCGGCCATCGCCGCGCCTTCGGCGCCGACACCGTGCCCGGCTGCTACGAGGATCTCGACCAGGCTGATCTGCTGGTCTTCGTCGGCTCGAATGCCGCCTGGTGCCATCCCGTGCTGTTCCAGCGCATGCTCAGGAATCGGCATGAGCGCGGAGCGCGCATGATCGTGGTCGATCCCCGCCGCACCGACACCGCAGGCGACGTCGATCTGTTCCTCGGCCTCAAGCCCGGCACCGACACCGCGCTGTTCTCCGGCCTGTTCGTACATCTCGCCGACAACGGGGCGCTGGACCGGGAATACATCGCGCAGAACACCGGCGGATTCGACGACGCGCTGGCACGCGCACGCATCATCGCCGGCAGCGTCACCGCGACTGCGCTCGCCACGGGCCTCTCCGAGCAGGACGTTGCCACCTTCTTCAGGCTGTTCCGTGACACGCCACGCGTCGTCACGCTTTATTCGCAGGGCGTCAACCAGTCGGCGCAGGGCACCGACAAGGTCAACGCGATCCTGAACTGCCATCTCGCCACCGGCCGCATCGGCAAGCCGGGTGCCTCGCCGTTCTCCCTGACTGGCCAGCCCAACGCGATGGGCGGTCGCGAGGTCGGCGGTCTCGCCAACCAGCTCGCCGCACATATGAACTTCACGCCGCCCGACATCGACCGCGTGCGGCGGTTCTGGAAGGCGCCACGCATCGCCACCCATGAGGGATTGAAGGCGGTGCAGCTGTTCGAGGCGATCAATCGCGGCGAGGTTAGGGCGCTCTGGGTGATGGGCACCAATCCTGCGGTGTCGCTGCCCGATGCGGACTTCGTGCGCGAGGCGCTGAAGAAGCTCGAGCTGTTCGTGGTCTCCGAGAACGTGCTCTCCAACGACACGGTCGAGGCGGGGCCGCATGTGCTGCTGCCTGCGCTGGCCTGGGGCGAGAAGTCGGGCACGGTGACCAATTCCGAGCGGCGCATCTCGCGCCAGCGTTCGTTCCTGCCGGCGCCGGGCGAGGCGCGGCCAGACTGGTGGATCCTGAGTGAGACCGCCAAGCGTCTCGGCTTCGGTGATGGTTTTGACTACAAATCCGTCGCCGACATTTTCCGCGAGCATGCCGCGCTCTCGGCCTTCGAGAACCACGGCAGCCGCGATTTCGATATCGGCGCGCTGACCGAGCTGTCCGACGACGCCTTCGATGCACTAAGGCCCGTGCAGTGGCCCGCGCGCGAAGGCGAGGCGCCCGGCGAGCGCTTCTTTGCGAGGGGCGGCTTCTTCACCAATGACGGCAAGGGCCGCTTCGTCGCGCCAGAGGTCCCGTCGCTGCGCGGCGAGATCGGGCCGTCGCGTCCGCTGCGGCTCAACACCGGGCGCATCCGCGACCAGTGGCACACTATGACACGCACAGGCCTGAGCCAGCGGCTGGGTGCTCATCTGCCCGAGCCGTTCGTCGAGATTCACCCTGACGACGCCAGCAAATACGGCATCGTCCATGACGGCTTTGCGCGCGTCACCACCGATTACGGCCAGTGCATCCTGAAGGCCGTCGTGAGCGAGCGGCAGCAGCGCGGCACGCTGTTCGCGCCGATCCACTGGAGCGCAATGAACGCCTCGCATGGCCGCGTCGGCGCGCTGGTTGCACCGTTCACCGATCCGTTTTCGGGGCAGCCGGAGGCGAAGGCGACGCCCGCTGCGATCGCGCCATACGAGTACGTCTTCCGCGGCTTCGCGCTGTCGCGCAAGCAGCTCGATCTGCCGTCGAACCTGTTGTGGACCCGTGTCACGGTCGTCGGCGGCTTCGGCTATCTTTTCGCCGACAATGCGGATCTTTCGCGCTGGCCGGCCTGGCTCGACGGTGTCGCCGGTGAAGACGTCGCCGAATATCGCGACTTCGGCGGTGGCGTCTACCGCGCCGCGTCGTTCGCAGGCGATCGCATCGAGACCTGCCTGTTCGTCGGCCCCGCGCATGATGCCGGCGACTGGGAGGTGGTGAAGAGCCTGTTCGTGGCCGACCACGTCACCGACGAGCAGCGCCGCATGCTGCTGTCCGGGAAGTCCAGCGAATGCGCCGCTTCGACCGGGCCGATTGTCTGCGCCTGCTTCGGCGTCGGCCGCGGCACCATTTGCGACACGATCGCCGCCGGCACGGGCACGGCGGCTGAGATCGGCGCAAAGCTCAAGGCCGGCACCAATTGCGGCTCCTGCATCCCCGAGCTGAAGCGCCTGATCGCGCAGACCGAGGTGCGGGCGCAGCAGGCCAAGCTCGCGGGTGCTGCGAGCTAGAGGCTCTCTCGTACGTTTAAGGTCTCGTGCCCCGGACGCGGCGCAGCACGAAGTGATGCGCTGCAGAGCCGGGGCCCATCCAGCAATGGGGTATGTGGCCTTCCTGGGTCCCGGCTCTGCGCCGCAACGCTAACGCGTTGCAGCGCGTCCGGGACACGAGAGTGACATATGAGATGCCCTCCGCACCAATCGACGCGCCCTTCATTGTGCCCTATGCTGCCGCGCACTCCCCCTCAACACACTTAACTACCATGATGTACCTGGAAACGCCGCCGCGCCTGATCGAAACCAAGATTTTCTCCGCCATGCCCGACAAATTCCGCCGCAAGGGCGTGCGGACCGATTGGGCCGATGCCAACCGGCCGGGTGTGCCGACCGACAGTTTCATTGAGGGGCCGTCGTTCGACAAGGACGGCAATCTCTACATCGTTGACATTCCCTTCGGCCGTATCTTCCGCATTGCGCCTGATGGCGAGTGGTCGCTGGTGATCGAGTATGAGGGGTGGCCGAACGGGCTGAAGATCGCGGCCGACGGCCGCATCCTGGTCGCCGACTACATGCACGGCATCATGGAGCTCGATGCCGGGGCCGGCCGCATCAAGCCGGTGCTGACCGCGCGCAACTCGGAATCCTTCCGCGGCTGCAATGATCTGCATCTTGCCTCCAACGGCGACATTTATTTCACCGATCAGGGCCAGACCGGCCTGCACGATCCGAGCGGTCGGGTTTACCGGCTGGCGCCGAACGGAAGGCTCGATTGCCTGATCGACACCGGCATCAGTCCGAACGGTCTGGTGCTCGACCCGACTGAAACGGTGCTGTTCGTCGCGATGACGCGCGACAATGCGGTGTGGAGGTTGCCGTTCATGACGGATGGCAGCGTGTCCAAGGTCGGCCGCTTCTGCTCGCTGTTCGGCACGTCAGGCCCCGATGGCATGACGATGGACGCAAATGGTCGTTTGTTCGTCGGCCATGCCTCGCTCGGCCATGTCTTCGTGTTTGCGCCGAACGGCGAATTGATCGCGCGGGTGAAATCGTGCGCGGGGCCGAATTGCACCAATGTCGCCATCGGTGGCGCGAAGAAAGATCGGCTCTATATCACGGAGTCCGCAACCGGTAGCGTGCTGGTCGCGGATATCGGCGGATTGTAGACTCTTCGCCTCTCCCCGCGTGCGGGGAGAGGCCGACGCGCGAAGCGCGACGGGTGAGGGGGAGTCTCCGCGAATGCAGCTGCTGCCGTTGTTGCGGAAGCGGCCCCTCACCCCAACCCTCTCCCCGTAAGAACGGGGAGAGGGAGAACAGACATCGGAGCAGACATGAACACAAACCCCTTCGGTCAGACCGGCGCAAACGTCTCCGTCATCGGGCAGGGCACCTGGTACCTCGACCATGGCGATCGCAGGCGCGCGATCGCGGCGCTTCAGCGTGGGCTCGATCTCGGCATGAGGCACATCGACACCGCCGAGATGTATGGCGATGCCGAGCTCGTCATTGCCGATGCGATCACGGGCCGCCGCGATGAGGTGTTCCTTGTCTCAAAAGTGCTGCCGAGCAACGCTTCGCGCCGCGGCACCATCACCGCCTGCGAGCGTTCGCTGAAGCGGCTCAAGACGGATCGGCTCGATTGTTATCTGCTACACTGGCGCGGCTCCTATCCGTTGGAAGACACCGTCGCGGCGTTCGAGGATCTGGTTAAGGCCGGCAAGATCAAATCCTGGGGCGTCTCCAATTTCGACGCCGACGATCTCGATGAGATTCTCGGCGTCGCCGGCGAGGGCAAGATCGCCTGCAATCAGGTGCTCTATCATCTGAAGGAGCGCGCGATCGAACATGCGGTGATCCCGTGGTGCGATCAGCATGGTGTCGCGGTGGTCGCCTATTCGCCGTTCGGCCATGACGATTTCCCCGCGAGCAGCAGCAAGGGCGGCGCGGTACTGGCGCGTATTGCGGACGCGCGTCGCGTGACACCGCGACAGGTCGCGCTCAGCTTCCTCACCCGTGCAACTACGGTGTTCGCGATCCCGAAGGCCTCGTCCGCGGAGCATGCCGGCGAAAATGCGGCAGCCGGTAATCTCGTGCTGACGAAAGAGGAGATTCTGGCGCTGGATGCGGCGTTTCCGCGCGGCCCGAAGCCGCGCAGCCTGCCCATGCTGTAGTGCACAAACGCCTATTATGAATGGAGTATTGACGCGCGCGGCGATCGGCGCATATCGGCATCCTGTTTTCGGAAGTTGTGAACGCGGCGCAATTGTCGTTTTTAACATCGTTCTCGATTCGCATTTTGCCCCGGGTTCCAGCCGTGACACCGCCGCCCGCCGCAGCCGCAAGGCTCGACAGTATTCCCATGCCCGTGCCGGAGAAGAAGCAGGAGGCGCGCCGCGCGCCTGCCCGCGTCGATCATCCATTCAAGGGCATCGCGCTGGTTTTGTTGTCGACGGTGTTTCTCGGCTGCTCCGACGTCACCGCGAAATATCTGTCGTCGAGCCTGCCGTCGATCGAGATCACCTGGATCCGCTTCGTGATCTTCGCGCTGATGTTCACGCCGGTGATGCTGCCGGGTTCTCCGCTCCATGCGATGCGCACCGAACGGCTCGGCTTGCAGCTGATGCGCGGCATCGCACTGCTCGGCTCCTCGCTGTTCTTCATCACCGGCCTGCGCTTCCTCCCCATCGCGGAAGCCTCCGCCACGGGCTTCGTGTCGCCGCTGTTCGTTACCGCGCTGTCGATCGTCTTCCTGAGCGAGAAAGTGGGCATGCGCCGCTTTATCGCCACCGCGCTCGGCCTGATCGGCGTGATGATCATCCTTAGGCCGGGTTCGAGCGCGTTCCACGTCGCCGCGTTCTTCCCGATTGTCTCGGCATTCTGCTGGGCTGCGGCGCTGATCCTGACGCGCATGATGAGCGGGCGTGAAGCCGTCCTCACCACGATGGCCTATTCGGCGCTCACGGGCGTTGCGATCCTCAGCTTGATGGTGCCGTTCGTCTGGGTGACGCCGAGCTGGACCGCGATCGGGCTCGGCATCGTGATCGGCGTTGCCTCGACCGTCGGCCAGTGGATCATCGTGCTGGCTTACCGCTACGGCGATGCCTCGGTGCTGGCGCCGTTCTCCTACACGCAGCTGCTCTGGGTCAGCATTTTGGGCTTCTTCCTGTTCGGCGAACTGCCTGACGTCTGGACGGTCACCGGTGCGGCTTTCATCGTCGCCAGCGGCCTCTATATCGCCCATCGCGAGCGCATCCGCCGCGCCCAGCTTCTGGTGCTGGAAGAGCGTTCCCCGAACCCCTGACGCAATACTAGCGTCCCGCTTCGTGCTATCAACGGCTCCAACAACATGGGGGGAGCCGGATGCGCGCTGCGATTTTCAGGAATGGCGAGATTGTCGTCGACCGGATGGCCGAGCCGACGCCGGGCGCCGGCCAGGTGCTGGTCAAGACGCTCGCCTGCGGCATCTGCGGCTCCGACCTGCACGCGCGCCAGCACGCCCACCGCATGGTGGAGATGGCGCGGAAGGTCGGGCGCAAGCCGATGGACCTCACCCGGGACGTCGTGTTCGGTCACGAATTCTGCTGCGAGGTCGTCGACTACGGCCCCGGCACCGCGCGCAAGCTCAAGCCCGGCACGCGCGTCTGCTCGCTGCCGGCGCTCGTGACGCCACAGGGCATCGAGGGCATCGGCTATTCCAACGACAATGTCGGCGGCTATGCCGAGGCGATGCTGCTCAGCGAAGCGCTGCTGCTCGAGGTGCCCAATGGTCTTGCCCCTGAGCACGCCGCGCTGACCGAGCCGCTCGCGGTCGGCGTCCACGCCGTGGCAAAAGCCAACATCCGCGGCGGCGAGGTGCCGCTCGTGATCGGGTGCGGACCGGTCGGGCTCGCGGTGATCGCGGCGCTGAAGATCAGGGGGCTGCACCCGATCGTCGCCGCCGACTATTCGCCGGCGCGGCGTGCGCTTGCGGCAAAGCTCGGCGCCGATATCGTCGTCGATCCCAAGGTGTCGCAACCCTATGCGACCTGGGCCGAGCACGCGCAGATGTCGGACGCCGAGAAGGCTGCACGCCCGCCGTTTCAGGCCATGCTGCCAGCGCTGAAGCCGGCAATCATCTTCGAATGTGTCGGCGTGCCCGGCCTGTTGCAGCAGGTGTTCGAAGGCGCGCCGCGTGATGCCAAGGTCGTCGTGGTCGGTGTCTGCATGGAGACCGACAGGAGCGAACCCATGCTGGGCATTATGAAGGAACTCAACGTCCAGTATGTGCTCGGCTACACCCCGGACGAGTTCGCGGCGTCTCTGCGCCTGATCGCGGAAGGGCAGGTGGATGCCGCCGCAATGGTGACCGCCGAGATCGGTATCGATGGCGTTGCGAAAGCGTTCACTGATCTCGCCAATCCCGAGGCGCACACCAAGATCATCGTGCAGCCGTGGAGATAGTATGCTGTCATTGCGAGCCACCGGGTCCGCGCGACGCGCGGCCCGATGACAGGCTCGGCTGTTACACCGGCAGCGCGATCGAGTATTTAACCTGGCTCAGCGCAAAGCTCGACTCGATCGAGGCGATGCCGTCGAGCCGGGTCAGCTTGGTCTTCAGGAAGGTCTCGTAGGAGGCGAGGTCGGCGGCGACGACGCGCAGGAGGTAGTCGCGGTTGCCGGTCATCAGATAGCACTCCAGCACCTCGTCCCATTTCGAGATCGCGCGGGCAAAGCGGTTTAGATCCTCCTCCTTCTGCCGCGCCAACTTGATCGAGATGAAGACGCTGACATGCAGTCCCAGCGCCTTCTGGTCGACGGTCGCGATGTAGCGCGAGATGACGCCGCGTTCCTCCAGCAGCCTGACCCGGCGATGGCAGGGCGAGACCGAGAGTCCGACCTTGTCGGCAAGCTCCTGCATGGTGAGCCGGCTGTCGGTCTGGAGCAAAGCGAGGATCTTGCGGTCGATGGCGTCGAGCTCGGGCATTGGGATGAAACCTGTGCTGGGTGATGTTCCATTGGTAAATTATCCCAATATTGGCGGGTATGGCGCGAAAAATTGAGAAGTTTGGCGCTGCCGGCAGGCGTATCATCCGGGCGTTATGTCCGGGAGCACTGCCATGCCCGTTGATACCGCCCGTCTCGACACATTGACCGCGCTGGCCCGCAAGGCGCTGTGGCTGTCGTCATGGACCATCCATCACGCCAACCACATCCGCCCGAATGCGGACGGCCTCAAGGTTGGGGGGTCATCAGGCCTCGTCGGCCTCGCTCGCTACCATCATGTCGGCGCTTTATTTCCACGTGCTGCGGCCCGAAGATCGCGTCGCGGTGAAGCCGCATGCGAGCCCGGTGTTCCACGCCATCCAGTATCTGTTCGGCCGGCAGACCCGCGCGAAGCTGGAGAATTTCCGCGGATTCAAGGGTGCGCAGTCCTATCCCTCGCGCACCAAGGATGTCGACGACGTCGATTTCTCGACCGGCTCGGTCGGTCTCGGCGTCGCGCAGACGCTGTTCTCCTCGCTGGTGCAGGACTACGTCAAGGCGCATGGCTGGATGAAGGATCGCCGCGAAGGGCGCATGATCGCGCTGGTCGGCGACGCCGAGATGGACGAGGGCAACATCTTCGAGGCGCTCGCCGAGGGCTGGAAGCACGGCCTGCGCAACACCTGGTGGGTGGTCGACTACAACCGCCAGTCGCTCGACGCCGTCGTGCGCGAAGGGCTCTGGGAAAAGTTCGAGACCATGTTCCGCAATTTCGGCTGGGACGTGGTGATCGTGAAATACGGCCGCCTGATGCGCGAAGCGTTTGCCGAGCCCGGCGGCGAAGCGCTGAAGCGCTGGATCGACAACTGCCCGAACGCGCTCTATGCGGCGCTGTGCTTCCAGGGCGGCGCCGCCTTCCGCAAACATTTGCACGACGAGATCGGCGATCAGGGCCCGATCACCAAGGTGATCGACAAGCGCAGCGACGAGGAGCTGCTGGCTCTGATGTCGAACCTTGGCGGCCACGACATGGCGAGCATGCTGGAGGCGTTCGAATCCGTCGATCACGATCGTCCGGTCTGCTTCATCGCCTACACAATCAAGGGCGTCGGCCTGCCGTTCCAGGGCCACAAGGACAACCACGCCGGTCTGATGACGGTCGCGCAGCTCGAGAAGTGGCGCGCCAGCCAGAATATCCGGGCCGGGCACGAATGGGACAAGTTCGAGGGCCTCACGCAGGATGCGGCCGAGCTCGAAGCTTTCCTCGCGCGCGTGCCGTTCAACCAGGACGGCCGCCGGCTGACCGCGCCCGTCGTCGAGGTGCCTCAGCAACTCACCTTCAAGTCGTCACCGCAGATGTCGACCCAGCAGGGGTTTGGCCTCGTGCTGAATGAGATCGCGCGCAGCGACAACGAGCTGGCAAAGCGCATCGTCACCACATCGCCCGACGTCACCGTCTCGACCAATCTCGGCCCCTGGGTCAACCGGCGCGGCCTGTTCGCGCGCGCGGAAAAGGCAGACTTATTCCGTAGCGAGAAAATTCCGTCCACGTTCAATTGGGACTTCTCGCCCAAGGGCCAGCATCTCGAGCTCGGAATTGCCGAGATGAACCTGTTCATCATGCTCTCAGCGCTCGGCCTGTCGCACCAGATCAACGGCGAGCGGCTGCTGCCGGTCGGCACGCTCTACGACCCCTTCATCGAGCGCGGCCTCGATGCGCTGAACTATGCCTGCTACCAGGACGCGCGCTTCATGGTGGCGGCGACGCCGTCCGGCATCACGCTCGCGCCCGAAGGCGGCGCGCATCAGTCGATCGCAACGCCGCTGATCGGCATGGCGCAGGACGGGCTGGCCTCGTTCGAGCCGGCCTTCGTCGACGAGCTCGCGGTGATCATGGCTTTCGGCTTTAACCACATGCAGCGCGATCCGGGCGAGGGCGGCTCTGTTTATTTGCGGCTCTCGACGCGCAGCATCGAGCAGGCGCAGCGGATCATGACGCCGGAGCTGGAGCAGGGCATTACCGACGGCGCCTATTGGCTGCGCAAGCCGGGCCCCAATGCCGAAGTCGTGATCGCCTATACCGGCGCGGTGGCCCCCGAGGCGATCGAGGCGACCGGCTTCGTCGGCGAGAGCCGGCGCGATATCGGCCTGCTCGCGATCACATCGGCGGACCGCCTCCATTCGGGGTGGACCGCCGCACGGAAATTGCGGCGCGACCGCCGCGGCGTGCAGCACCTCAGCCACATCGAGAAGCTGCTGGCGCCGCTGCCGCGCGACTGCGGCATCGTGACCGTGATCGACGGCCATCCCTCGGCGCTCGGCTGGCTCGGCAGCGTCCGCGGCCATCGCGTCGAGGCGCTCGGCGTCGAGCAGTTCGGCCAGACCGGCACGATCGCCGACCTCTACCGCCACTACGGGATCGACGCCAACGCCATCATCGATGCGGCGGAAAGCCTCACCACAGGCGCGCCGGTGCTGCATCGGAAGATGGCGGTGTAGCGAAAGTAACCACATCGTCATTCCGGGGCGACGCACGGCGTCGAGCCCGGAATCCATAACCCCGATCGGGAGTATGGATTCCGGGCTCGCGACTTCGTCGCGCCCCGGAATGACGKTGGTGTGCCAC
>NZ_LGHL01000228.1 GCF_001908205.1 Bradyrhizobium sp. NAS80.1 | reverse complement strand
TACCGACACCTCACTCCAGGGCATGGACGGCCTCCCAAATCGACCAATCCAGCCCATGTTGATGTGTCAGCTATGTCTCCGAACACCCGTCAGTGATCTGTTCGGGCTAAACAGGGCGGGTGATCCAGTAATCCGAGGCGTTCGTGGGATACGGAAAGGCCACAGAGTACTGGATACCCCGCCGGAGCCTGTCGTCGGGCTCGCCGAAGGCGAGACCCGGTGGCGGGGTATGACAGCGGAGGTGGTGGAAGCGTCGGACCTCCCTCACCTTCCGTCCAGCGCCGCCGTCGCCCATGTCTTCATCTCCTGGGTTTCCGGGAACGCAAGCGCCGCGCGCTGCACCGCGCTTACGTCTCCACGCCCCAGCGCCGCCGCAACGATGAGCTCGCAGCGGCGTGAGACGGCAATGCCGATCGCGGCGTGACGGGCGCCATCGGGCATGTCGAGATCATAGCGCCTCGCGCGGCCGCGCATGTCTCCGATGCCCACTTCCTCACCCAGCGCCATCGCCGAAAGGCGCGGGCTGATCAGATCGATGTCAGCAACGCGATCCACCTCATCGTCATCGGCAACGCCGCGATCGCAATTGCAGAAGCCGCGCTTGGCGCGTACGTAGAGCTCGGCGCCGGTGCAGGCGCCATCGCAACGAAATGCGCGCCCCTTCGGCCAGCCGTCGCGCGGGAACGGCCACGCGATTTCCCGCCAATGCGCGGCCTGCTCCGCTGGAGCCGGCGCCAGCTGATAGGCGCCGACACCGGACGCACCGAGCGCGATCGCCGCAAGCGCTATCGTCGCCCGGCGCCGCATCGTCAGTTCTTCGGCAGGCCGGCAACGGCGCGCGCGGGGCCGGACAGTTCGAGGATATGCAGGCCGGTATTGGCGCGATCGACGATGTAGATGTAACCGCGATCGTCCGTCTCGACATTGTTGGTCTGGATCGCGACCTTGCAGCGCGCACCGCCCTCAACCGGGATGCAGCGCTTGTCCGTCGCGCTCGTGATCGACGGAATGAAATAGCCGACCTCCTTGGGATGATAGGGATCGCGGATGTCGAGCGCGCGCACGCCGGCGTTGAAAAAGGCAATGAACGCCATCTTCTTGTAGTAGACCGGCGCCATGCTCTCGTTCGAGGAATGCGAGCCGAACCGGCCGCCGCGCTGGCAGAACTGTCCGCTCGCCTCCGGCACGGTGTAGCTCGAGATCATCATCGGCCGCGCCTCGGTGGTGACGTCGGCGAACCACACCATCTGCCGCGCCTCGGTGCATTCGTTGAGAATCGCCTCGTCCACGATCATCACGATGTCGCGGGTCTTGCCGTCCTTGTCCTCGGCGAATTCAGCGACGGGCATGTCGAGCATCGGGAACGTCGTGTGCGCGCCGTTAAACGCGGACATCGGAAGGCGCGAGATCTCTGGATAGCGCAGATTGTCCGGCGTCGGCTCCTTCGGCCCGGTCAACAGCTTTTCGCGATCGACGATCTGCAGGATGCCGCCCTTGTTGGTGCCATAGCCGAAATAGACGCGGTTGCCATTCGGCCCGGTCGAGATCGGGCCGTGCAGCTCGGTCGGCACCGCGCCGGTCGATCCAGGCTCCTGGCCGGGCAGGCCGAAGTCGCGGATTTTCTGCGGATGCGCGGGATCACTGAGATCGTAGACCTGCGTCATGCGCCGCGTGCGCCAGTCGGGCGCGCCCGAGACGAGATAGGCAATGCCGGTGTCGCACTCCCACCAGCTCTTGTGCGTGTCCTTCAGGCCACTGAGGCGCGTGACGAGCACGGGGCTGGCGGGATCGGCGACGTTCCAGATCTCATGCGCCTGGCTGCCGAAGGTGCGCAGCATGTAGACCGCATTGGGGTCGCCCATCGGCAACGACTTGCCATCGCAGACGCGCACCATCTGCGCGCCGCCGGATTCATACTTGCCCTCCTGGCCCGGCAGATGCCGCAGATATTTTGGATGCGCGGGATCAGTGACGTCGACAATCGACGTTCCGTTCGGCTCCGCCTGGCCGGTCATGGGATTGACGGGACTGGGGACGTCATCGGTGCCGCCGTGGTGGCCGATATAGGCGATCCAGCGGTCGCCCTGGTGATGGATGGTCGGCTGATAGGCGCTGCGCGCCTGGAGATCGTTGGTACCGACCAGCTTCATGTTTGAGGCTTCCGGCGGCGCGCCGATCACCTGCTGCTTCTGGGCCTGGGCAGCGGTGCTGCAAGCAAAAAGGACGAGGCAGGCAGCAAGGCGAACACGGCTGATCATCGATCCTCCCGGAACCAATCTGCGTTGGCTGAGCTTGGAGGCTAGCACAACCGCTTGCGGGCGCCAAAGACACCATCTTGACATGCAACTATTTGGTTGCCTATTATCCCTGCCATGGATGAGGTCTTCAAAGCGCTCGCCGACGCGTCACGACGGTCGCTGCTGGATAGGCTTCATGCCAGGAACGGCCAGACGTTGAACGAACTCTGCGAAGGCCTCGCGATGACGCGGCAGGCCGTGACGAAGCACCTTGTCATTCTGGAAGAGGCCAATCTGGTCACCACCATCAGGCATGGCCGCGAGAAGCTGCACTATCTCAATCCGGTGCCGATCCATCAGATCGGCGAACGCTGGATCAAGAAATTCGAGCGCGGCAAGCTCGCCGCGCTCAGCGAGTTGAAACGCCAGTTGGAGAAGCGCGATGAGTAAGCCGAGCTACGTCTACGTGACCTACATCGAGACGACACCCGAGGCGCTGTGGCAGGCCTTGACCGATTGCGATTTCACCGAGCGTTACTGGTTCGGCCATCGCATCACCTCCGACTGGAAACAGGGCGCGCCCTACAAGCTCACCAACAACGGCAATCCGAAGGTGGAGGGCGAGGTCATCACCTTCGATCCGACGCAACGGCTCGCGTATACTTGGCACAATCGCAAGCCTGAAGCTGCGGGTGAAGGTACTTCTCGCGTCACCTTCGATCTCGAACCACATGGCAAAGTCGTCAAGCTGACGGTCACGCATGACGAGCTTGGCGAGGACGGCAAGGCGCTGCGCGACATCTCCGGCGGCTGGCCGATGGTGCTGTCCAACCTCAAGAGCATGCTCGAGACCGGCCATACGATCGAAATCGTTCCCCCGAGCTGCGCGAAGGATGCGGCGTGATGGCCCGGCCCGAATTCGTCTACGTCACCTATATCGAGACCACGCCGGAAAAACTGTGGGACGCGCTGACCAAAAGCGAGTTCACGAAGCAATACTGGTTCGGCGCTGAGGTCCGGTCAGACTGGAAGGTCGGCTCCCCCTTCGCGCTCCTGCTGGACGGCGAGACCACCGATTCCGGAGAGATTTTGGAGGCAGATCCGCCGCGGCGGCTGTCCTACAGCTTCAAGCACCAGAAGTTCGAAGAACTGCGCGGCGAACCTATTTCGCGGGTGGTCTTCACCATCGAACCGTTCGGCGCACTCGTGCGTTTAACCGTGTTGCATGACGGCTTCGTCGAGGGCAGCAAATATCTCGGCGCCGTCTCCAATGGCTGGCCGGCGATCCTGTCCGGGCTCAAGAGCCTGCTGGAAAGAGGCAAGGTGCTAGCCATTCCGCGCGCAGCCCTCAACAAGGGATTCGACGCAAAATGAACCTCGATCAGTTCAAGCCACTGACAGTCTACACCATCTACATTGCTTCGACGCCGGAGAAGGTGTGGGAGGCGCTGACCTCGGCCGAATTCAGCCGCAAATACTTCTCTGGTTTTGCAGTGGAGGTCGAGCCGAAGCTCGGCGGTACCTTCAACGTGCGCGCACCCGACGGTTCGGAGCACATTTCCGGCGAGGTCTTCGAATACGATCCGCCGAGGAAGCTGACGGTGACGTGGAACGTCAACTGGCCGGATCTCGTCGAAAAGCTCGGCACCACGCTCGTCACCTACGAGATCGAGCCGGCCGGCGAAGCCGTCCGCCTCACCATGAGTGAGCGACACGACCGCCACCTCAGCGACGACATCCTCTCCGGCGGCCGCACCGGCTGGCCCGCAATCCTGTCGGGGCTGAAGAGCCTGCTGGAGACGGGCAAGGCGCCGCAGATCAAGATGTCGCCGCCGATGAAAATGCTCGAAGCATTGAAGGCGATGGCGATCAGGACGCCGTAGCACTCTGTCGTCCCGGGGCGCGCGAAGCGCGAGCCCGGGACCCATAACCACAGGATAGAGTTTGGCAAAGACTCGCGGCCACCAATCCAGCGCTACAACATCTCCCTGGGGTCACGGCCCCCCGCCCCCGTTCGTAAGTGCGCACTAGGCGGGGGCGACGACCTTACACCGGCACCACAATCCGCCGATAGAGGTGCCAGGTCGCATGCCCGAGCACGGGCAGCGTCACGATCAGCCCGAGGAAGTAAGGCAGTGCCGAGACGACCAGCAGCATCACGATCACGGCCGCCCAGCCGATCATCGGCAGCGGACTCGTCACCACCGCCCGCACGCTCGTCACCATGGCGGTGACGAAATCGACTTCGCGATCGAGCAGCAGCGGAAACGACACCACGGTCAGCGAGAACAGGATCAGCGACAGCACGGCCCCGACGACGTTGCCGATCGCAAGGAACAGCAAGCCCTCGCTGGTCGTCAGCACCACAGTCATGAATTCCTGAAGGCTCGAGAACGAGGCGTGCAGCCCGAGCAGCAGCGCGATCAGGAGCCGTACCTGGTACATCCAGATCACGAACACGAACAACGTGACGAACGCCATCCAGCCGATCTCGCTGCGCGAGCGTATCGCAGACCAGATCGCGCCGAAGGAGACCGGCTCACCGCGCTCGCGGCGGCGGCTGATCTCGTAAAGGCCGATTGCCACGAAAGGGCCGATCAGCGCGAAGCCCGCGGCCAGAGGATAGACGAGATAGACCATGCCGAAGGCGGTGAGGCACAGCATGATAACGATGCCGCCGGCGGCGTAGAGCGCGCTAAAGCACAGCCCGTAGAGCGGCAGCGCCTGGAAATCGCGCAGGCCCTCGGCCAGCGCCTCGGCTATATCGGTCGCTGCAACGGGACGCACCACCGGATCGACCTTGCCCGAGATGGGCATCAGCTTCCTCCCTTACGCGATCTTCGCCGCGATATTGTTGGGGCTGATGTTAGCGTGAGAGTGCAGGGCTTGCACGTGCGAGTGATGTGCAAAACGGTCTAAGGATACCGCGACGCGCATCGTGCAACGCATTTTCCCCCTTCTCCCATTGTAAGGAAAGAGGAACGCACCCTACCCCCTCGCCCGCAACTCCCGCCGCAGCACCTTGCCCGTTGCCGTCATCGGTAGCGTTTCGGCGAACTCGACGAAGCGGGGATATTCGTGGGCGGCGAGTTGCGCCTTGACGAACTCCTGGAGCTCGCGAGCGAGCGTGTCGCTTGCGGTAAAGCCTGGCCGCAGCACGATCCAGGCCTTGATCGACTCGGTGCGGATCGGATCGGGAATGCCGACCACCGCCGCCATCGCCACCGACGGATGCTTCATCAGCGTGTGCTCGATCTCGGACGGGCCGACGCGATAGCCGGCCGTGGTGATGACATCGTCCTCGCGGCTGACGTACCAGAAATAGCCGTCCTCATCCTGCACGCCGAGATCGCCGGTGAGCAGGAATTCGCCGGCATATTTCTTCGCCGTCGCCTCCGGATTGCGCCAATATTCGATCATCGTGCACGGGCACGGCTGGCGCACGCCGATGATGCCGCGCTGGCCGCGTGGCTGCTCCTCACCCTTGTCGTTGACGATGCGGACGTCGAAGCCGGGCGTCGCCTTGCCCATCGAGCCCGGGCGGATCGGAAACAGGTTCGAGTTGCTGCCGATCACGAGGTTGCACTCGGTCTGGCCGAACACTTCATGCGCGTCGATGCCGAAGGTCTCGCGCACCCAGCCCAGCAGCTCGCCGCCGAGCGACTCGCCGCCGGTAAAGATGCTGCGCAGCTTGACGCCGGAATGCTTCACGCCGGCCTGCCGCATCAGCTTGAGCGCGGTCGGCGGCAGGAAGACGTTGCGGACGCCGAGGTCGGCCATCATCTGCATCGCCGCCTGCGGCTCGAACTTTCGCGCACGATGGCCGACCAGGGGGATGCCGTGATACCAGAATGCGAACAGGGCGTTGACGAGGCCGCCGATCCAGGCCCAATCTGCCGGCGTCCACATGAGATCGCCGGGCCGCGGCAGGAAGTTGTGACACATCTCGACATTGGGGAGATGACCGAGCACGACGCGGTGCGCATGCAGCGCGCCCTTTGGATTGCCTGTCGTGCCTGAGGTGTAGATGATCAGCGCGGGGTCGTCGGCGGATGTATCGACGGTCGCAAAGTCCTCAGATGCAGTTTCGATCGCTGACCAGAACGGCTTTGCGCCGGCGTGGACGGCGCCGCTCGTGACATAGATGTCCTGCAAATAGGGCAACCGATCGCGGATCTTCGTCAGCTTCTCCCAGCCGGCCTCGTCGGTGATGATGGCCCTGGCTTGCGAATTCGACAGGCGGAATTCCAGCGCGTCCTCACCGAACAGCGCAAACAGCGGGATCGAGATCAGCCCGGCGCGGAACGCCGCCATATGCGCGATCGGCAGTTCCAGCGATTGCGACAGGAACACCGCGACGCGATCGCCGCGCGAGAGCCCGTCCTCCTTCAGCACGTTGGCGAAGCGGCGCGACATGTCCGCGACCTCGTCGAAGGAGGTGCGCGTGGTCGTCCCGTTCTCGTCGACATAGACCAGCGCGAGGCGGCCGGTGCCGTCGGCATGGCGGTCGCAGCACGCCTCCGCGAGGTTGAAGCGCGCCGGAACATCCCAGCGGAAGTTGCGGTAGAGTTCGTCGTAGGTCTTGGCTTCGGTGAGCATGGCGTTGGGTCGTCTTCCCGGTGTCTTGTTGTTATTGCCCAGTCTAGAGCCGCGATTGCGCGGGACAAGCCCCGCGGCGTCATTCCAGGGCGACGCGTAAGCGTCGAGCTATGATGCGCAATTGCGCATCTGGGAATCCATGATGCGACGTTTCCTGCGGCCCGATGGATTCCGGGCACGCCCTGCGGGCGCCCCGGAATGACAGCGGAGGCCTACCGCAACGTCGCAAAGAACTTCCTGACCTCGCCGACGAACAGCTCCGGCTGCTCGAAGGCGGCGAAGTGGCCCCCCTTATCCATCTCGCTCCAATGCGTGATGTTCTGGAAGTTCGGCTCCATCCAGTGCCGCACCGGCGTGATGATCTCCTTCGGGAACACGGCAACGCCTGTCGGCACGCCAACCCTGGGCGTCGTCCGGCGCTTGCCAAAACTTTCCCAATAGAGCCGCGCGGACGAAGTCGCCGTCTCCGTCACCCAGTAGAGCATGACGTTGTCGAGCAGCTCGTCCTTCTCGAAGATGTTCTCGGGATGGCCGTTGCAATCGGTCCAGGCCCAGAACTTTTCCAGGATCCAGGCCGCCTGCCCGCTCGGTGAATCCGTCAGGCCATAGCCGAGCGTTTGCGGCCGCGTTGATTGCTGCCTCGAGTAACCGGAGTCGAGATCAACGTAATGCTTGAGCCCGGCGAGCGCACGCTTCTCCTCAGGCGTCGGCTCGCCTTCGACCTGCGGGCGCGTGTTGAAGGCAAGCGTGATGTGGATACCGGCGCAGTGCTCGGGGTCTTGCGCGCCAAGCGAGGTCGTGACCGCCGATCCCCAGTCGCCGCCCTGCGCGCCGTAGCTGATATAGCCGAGCCGATCCATCAGCTTCGCCCAGGTCGCGGCGATGCGGTCGACGCCCCAGCCGGTCGTCCTGGGCTTGGCAGAGAAGCCAAAGCCCGGCAGGGACGGACAGACAACGTGGAACGCATCGGCGGGATTGCCGCCATGTGCAGCGGGATCGACCAGCGGCGCGATCACCTTCTGGAATTCCACGATCGAGCCGGGCCAGCCATGGGTGATGATCAGCGGCAGCGCTGAAGGCTCTTTCGAGCGCACATGCAGAAAATGGATGTCGAGACCTTCGATCTCGGTCACGAACTGCGCAAAGCGGTTGAGCCGGGCCTCGCGCGCACGCCAGTCATAGGTTTCGGCCCAATAGCGGCAGATTTCCTTGATCCATTCGAGCGGAGCGCCCTGGCTCCAGTCGTCCACCAGCTCCGCTTCCGGCCAGCGGGTTCGATTGAGCCGCGATTTGAGATCGACGAGGACGTCGTCGCTGACTTCGATGCGAAAGGGCTTGATGCTGGTCATCGGTGGCTCCCCCGTTCTTCGTCATTCCGGGGCGATGCGAAGCATCGAACCCGGAATCTCGAGATTCCGGATTCGCGCTTGCGCGCGCCCCGGAATGACAACCGCGCTTAGCCCGTCAGCGCCGCCTTCACCAGACCGCTGGCTTTGCCGAAATCCATCTGCCCGGCGTATTTTGCCTTCAGCGCGGCGATCACCTTGCCCATGTCCTTCATGCCGGCCGCGCCCGTCTCAGAGATCACATCTGCGATCGCCTTCTTCACCTCGTCGTCCGACATCTGCTTCGGCAGATAGGCCGAGATCACCGCGATCTCCTCGCGCTCCTGGGCTGCGAGCTCGGCACGGCCGCCCTTGTCATAGAGCTCGACCGCTTCCTGGCGCTGCTTGATCATCTTCTGGAGCACGGCGAGCAGATCGGCGTCCGACAGCGGCGGCTTGCCATTGCCGCGCGCTTCGATGTCCGCGTTCTTGATGGTCGAGTTGACCATGCGCAGCGTGGTGAGCTTGCGCTCGTCCTTGGCCTTCATGGCCTCCTTGACCGCATTGTTGATGTCGTCGCGCATCATCCTGATGTCCTCTCGTCTGACAGGATGCTCAATTAAGCGCTTCGCGCCGCGAGAACAACAGTTAAGCCCGGTTCTGGCCATCCCAGAACCGAGCCGGGCCGGGTCAACCTCGCCCAAGTATTCGCGCCGGCGGGCGGTCCGCCGGCGCGCCGAACGGCGTCACTGCATCAGATGCTTGGCCAGCGCGTGAAACGCCGGCAGCGTCGTCGGATCATTGTGGGCGTTGGCCGCCATCGGGTGCGAGCCGAAGCGCGCGATGACCATCTCGGCCTTGGGGTCGATGTAGATCGACTGGCCGTTGACGCCGCGCGCCATGAACGCGCCGTGCTCGTTGTGGGTGACCCACCACATGTCGCGGTAGCTCCAACCCGGAAGCGTCTTGTAGCCGGCCTTCTCGAAATCGGACTTTTTGCCGCCATTGCGGATCTCGTCGACGACGGCTTTCGGTACGATCTGCTGCCCGTTGTAGGTCCCGTCAAGCCGCATCATCTCGCCGAAACGCGCCAGGTCCCGGACGGCCGCATTCAGCCCGCCGCCGGCAAATTCCGTTCCCTCGCTGTCGATCAGCAAATAGGCATCCTGCTCCATTCCGAGCTTCTGCCAGATCCGTTCGGACAGCAGCTCGCCGACAGTCTTTCCGGACGACCGCCGGATCAGCCAGCCGAGAACGTCGCTGTTGACGGTCTTGTAGGCAAACGCCTCGCCGTGCTGACCTTCCTTCTGCAACGTCTTGAGGAAGCCGTAGAAGCTGGTCGGCCCGGCATACCCAGGCGGGCGCGGCACGAGGCCGCCGGCCCTCACATGATCAAAGATCTCCGCCTTGGGGTCGGCATAATTCTCGGAATATTTGACGCCGACCGTCATATCCAGGACCTGCCGCACCGTGGCATCGCCGTAGGCCGTGTCCTTGAGCTCCGGAATATATTTCGAAACCGGGGCCTTTTCGTCGAGCTTGCCTTCGGCGACCAGGACGGCGCCGAGCGTGCCGAAGAAGGACTTCGTCACCGACATCGCGATGTGCGTGGCGTGCGGATTCATCACGCCGAAATAGCGCTCGTACACGATCTTGCCCTTGTGCAGGACAACGATCGCGTCGGTGTAGTTGGCAGCGAGCGATTCCACCCACGTCATGGTCCCGGATCGTCCGAGCGGCTGGAAACTGACGGCGTCGATGTCGCTCCGCTCGGCGCGCGGCAGCGGCGACGCGGCGCTATCGCCCCGCCAGACGTTGCTCGTCGGCAGGAAGCGTTGGAAGTTCGCAAACGACCAGCGCGTCTGCGGAAAGGCGAAGTGCGAGCCGTTAGAGAACTGGATCAGCTTGTCCGCGGGCGGCGGGGCCCCCACCATCCAGCCCATCTTCACGGGGTCAGAGTCCGCGGCACTCATCGGCGCCGGTTGCTGCGCCAGCGCGACCTCCGCGCCGAGCCCTATTGTTGCAACCGTCACTGCACAGACCATTGCCGAACGACCGGCCATCGAAGCGTCCTCCCTTGATTGATTGGCTTCAACCGCGGTAGCGCTCCGGTTCGATATATGTCAAATTCATAAAATTACTGATCTTATGAGTAGTTTTCATCGTGCCGACGCTCCGACAGATACAGATGGTTCGCGCCTTGGCCGAACACCGCCATTTCACGCGCGCGGCGAACGTCCTGGGCGTCACGCAATCCGCCCTTACGAAAAGCGTGCAGGCGCTTGAGGACGAACTTGGGGTGCGCCTGTTCGAAAGGGGAGCCGGCACGCTGGAGCCAACCATGTTCGGCGCGATCGTGCTGGCTCAAGGCCGGGCGGTGCTGCGGGACATGTCGGAGCTTGTCAGGGAGGTCGATCTTGCGAAGGGCCTCGAGACCGGCGGGATCACGGTCAGCGCCAGCGTGTTTCCGGCAGAGCTGTGGGCGCCGCAGGCGCTGGGGCGTCTGGCGGGAGCTCACCCCCGGCTCAAATACATGCTTCGGACCGTCGACAGCAGGCAGGCGGTGGACGACGTCTTGGAGGGAATTTCGGACATCGCCATCGCCGACGCGACCGAGGCCGAGGGACGGGAAAACCTCGACAGCGAGATTCTGGCAACAACGCCTTTGGCGTTGTTCTGCCGAAGCGCGCACCCGCTGGCGCGGCGCAGGGACATCCGGCCGGAAGACTTTCTCGACTATCCGTTCGCCGGCCCGCCGCTCTCCAGGGCGCTTGCCCGTCGCAACCTCGGAAGGCTCGGCAAGATCGCGCTGAGCGTCTCGCCGGACGAGCAGCTCATGCCACGCATCTCGGTCGGAAGCTTCTCGGCAATGGTGCAGGCAGTTCTTCACAGCGATGCGATCGGCTGGGCGCCGGACTCGTTGCTTGCCGGCTATGTCAAAGGCCGGGTGCTCGCACTGCTCAGGGCCCGGGAGCTGACGATCAGCGCCACTTTCGCGCTGTATGCGCGACGACATCGCACGCTGTCGCCCGCGACTGTCGAATTCATCAAGCTCGTGCGGGCCATGCAGCCGTCGGACGCTCGTCCCGCGGCATCAAGGCTGTCAACCTGACGCGGCTGTCGCGCGCGCCGGCGATATCCGCTGTGTTTCAAAATACCTCAGTTCCGCAGCCATGCGACCAATGCATCCGCGCAGGCCTGCGGCTGCTCCGGCTGCGGCAGATGTCCGCAATTGGCGAGAACGACGAGCTTCGCGCCGGCAATGCCGTCCGCCATCTCCTTCGAGAATGCGTTCGGGATCGTGTTGTCCTGATCCCCCGTCGGCACCAGCGTCGGGCATTTGATCGTCGCAAGCGTCGGCCGTGAATCCATCCGCGCGATGATCGCGGTCTGCTGCCGCAGATAGCCTTCGACGCCGACGTCCTCGCCCTGCTCATGCACAAGCCGGCGAATGCCGGCGTCGTCGCGGCGCGAGGGATGCACCAGTTCGGGAAACATCTCCTCGCGTGCCTCGCGCAGCTCGCCCCGCCTCGCGCGCTCCATCAGACCACGGCGGCGTGCCGTCGCCTCCGGCGTGTCGGGCCGCGCCTGGGTGTTGATGAGCGCGAGCCTTATCACGCGGTCGGGCGCCTGGCGCATGATCTCGAGCGCGATGTAGCCGCCCATGGAATGGCCGGCGAGCGCGAAGCGCGGCGGCGCCTCGCTCAGCAGACGACGGGCGATCGCTGTCATGCTGTCGTCGCGAATATGGTTGGCGACCATCACCGGACCGAACCGCCAGAGCGCCGGGATCACCGGCGCATAGATCCGGGCCGAGGAGGCCAGCCCCGGAACCAGGACGATCGGGGTGGTCTGGTCCATTATTGCCTCGCAAGCCCAGGAAATTGCCGGAAATTATTCTGGCAAGCTTAGGTGCCTGAGGGGGCCTGTCAAATATGCAAAAACGCATGTGAATCGGCGCATCTCCGCTTTGACGGGCGCACCTGGGGCGACTATGAAACGGGCTCATGACACAACATGACAACGATCCCGCCTGGCCGGACCACAAACCGACCGCGCTCCTCGTGCTTGCCGATGGCACGGTGCTCGAAGGCTTTGGTCTCGGCGCCGAAGGCCACGCCGTCGGTGAAGTCTGCTTCAACACCGCGATGACCGGCTATGAGGAGATCTTGACCGATCCCTCGTATGCCGGCCAGCTCATCACCTTCACCTTCCCGCATATCGGCAACGTCGGTACTAACGAGGAAGACATCGAGACGGTGAACATGGCCGCGACGCCCGGCGCGCGCGGCGTGATCCTGCGCACCGCGATCACCGATCCCTCGAACTACCGCGCCACCAAGCACCTCGACCAGTGGCTGAAGGCGCGCGGCATCATCGGACTCTCCGGCATCGATACCCGCGCGCTGACCGCGCTGATCCGCAGCAAGGGCATGCCCAACGCCGTGATCGCGCACGCCAAGAGCGGCGAGTTCGACCTGCACGGCCTGAAGGAAGAGGCGCGCGAATGGCCGGGCCTCGAGGGCATGGACCTTGTGCCGATGGTCACCTCCGGCCAGCGCTTCACCTGGGATGAGACGCCCTGGGTGTGGGACAAGGGTTTTGGGCGGCAGAACGAGCCGGAGTTCAACGTCGTCGCCATCGACTACGGCATCAAGCGCAACATCCTGCGCCTGCTCGCCGGCGTCGGCTGCAAGGTGACGGTGGTGCCGGCGACGACCTCGTCGGAAGACATTTTGGCGATGAAGCCGGACGGCGTGTTCCTGTCGAACGGACCGGGCGATCCGGCGGCGACCGGCAAATATGCCGTGCCTGTCATTCAGGACGTGATCAAGTCGGGCACTCCGACCTTCGGCATCTGCCTCGGTCACCAGATGCTCGGTCTCGCCGTCGGCGCCAAGACCAAGAAGATGCATCAGGGCCACCACGGCGCCAATCATCCCGTGAAGGACGAGACCACCGGCAAGGTCGAGATCACCTCGATGAACCACGGCTTTGCGGTGGACGAGACGACGCTGCCGAAGGGCGCGACGCAGACGCACATCTCGCTGTTCGACGGCTCCAATTGCGGCATCCAGCTCGACGGCAAGCCGGTGTTCTCGGTGCAGTACCACCCCGAGGCCTCACCGGGCCCGCGCGACTCGCACTATCTGTTCCAGCGTTTTGCCGATCTGATGCGGCAGAACAAGAGCGCCTAAGGCGCGCTGCGGCTCTCGTGCCCCGGGCGCAGTGCCATAGCGCGTCGAAGACGCGCGTGAACGCGCTTTAGGCGCCGCTCTTCGCGGCGTGATGCGCTGCTGAACCGGGGCCCATGGCGGCATTTCTGGGTCCCGGCTCTGCGACGCATCGCTTCGCGCTGCATCGCGTCCGGGACACGAGACCTGTAGAGGAACGTCGCCTCACGCTCCTTGTTGATCCCTGCTAGTCTCGCGCGGGAGCGATGCCATGACCGTCGTCCGCGACAATGCCGAGCCGCTCGCGATCGTGTTCGAGGACGACGGGCTCGTGCCGAACAGCGTCCTTCCTTTCCTCGTCTACCAGGGCGCGGTGAAGCTCGACCCGAAGCAGCCGGAAGAGACCATCGAGAACCTGTTCGAAGAGAACAGTTGGGGCGGCACGTGGCGCAACGGCGTCTACGACTATCTGCACTACCACGCGACCGTGCATGAGGTGCTAGGCGTCGCACGCGGAAGCGCGCGCGTCCGCTTCGGCGGCGACCATGGCCGCGAGCTGGAGATCAAGGCAGGCGACGTCGCGATCCTGCCGGCAGGGACCGGACATCAATGCGTCAAGGCCAGCGGCGATTTCTGCGTGATCGGCGCCTATCCGCCGGGGTCGAAAATGGAGATCACGCGGGCAACGCTCGAGAACCATGCCAAGGCGCTGAAGACGATTCCGAAGGTCGCACTGCCGCCGGCCGATCCGGTCACGGGCAAGGACGGAGCAATGATGCGGCTGTGGCGATAGCCACAAACACAGAGCCGTAGGGTGGGTTAGCCCTGCGGCTGCGCGAAGCGCAGTCGCTCGGTGTAACCCACCTCTTCCGTTTCCGCGTGCACCAACGCGGTGGGTTACGCCTTCGGCTAACCCACCTTACGGCAATCCGCCCCTACGCCTCGTTGCCGCCTTCCTGGCGGGTGGCTTCGAACAGGAACCAGGTGCGACGCTCGGTCTCGTCGATGAAGACCTCGAGGATGCTTGCGCTGGCGACATCGCCGGCCTCGTCGCAGACCTCATGCGCTTTACGCATCGCGCTAGCGACGTGCTTGTTGTCCTGCATCAGTTCGCGCAGCATCTGGCGCGGCGGGACGTAGTCCTCGTCGTTGTCCTTGATGGTCTGGAGCTTGGCGACCTGGCCGATCGACTTTAGCGTGGCGCCGCCGATCTTGCGGACTCGCTCGGCGAGCTGGTCGGTGGTGGCGAAGATCTGGTCCGACTGCTCGTCGAGCAGCAGATGGTAGTCGCGGAAATGCCGGCCGCTGATGTGCCAGTGGAAATTCTTGGTCTTGAGATAGAGCGCGAACGCGTCTGCCAGAAGCACGTTGAGCGCCTCGGAAACCTTGTTGACCGCCTGGGACGACAGATCGGTGGGGGTGTCGAGATCGGGCGAGACCTTGTGGGGGGCTTTGCTCACGGGAAACCTTCCTGTTAGGACGCGGACATTGACGGCGCGCCGTCGCACCCCTAACGCAAGGCGGGCAGCGCCGGTTCCTGCCCAGGAACTGTTTGGCCGAGGCCCTCGGATACCATGGACGATTGGATCGATTATTACGACTCCACGCATACGATCTATGTGAGCAAGCTGCATCGCGATTTGCACTTCCAGATCATCGCGCGGGACATCATCGGCTACATCCCCTCGCCCGAGGCGACGGTGCTGGACTATGCCTGCGGCGAGGCGCTGTCGGCGAGCCAAGTGGCGGCCGCCTGCGGCAAGCTGATCCTCGCCGAGCCCGCCCCCCGGTGTCCGCGGCCGGCTGGTAGCGCGCTTCGCCCCGAACACGAAGATCCGCGTCCACTCGCTCGATGACGTCCGTAAGATGGAGGACCAGTCCATCGACCTCGTCGTGATGAACTCGGTCGCGCAATACATGACGCCGGAGGAGCTCGACGGTGCGCTCCTCAACATCCGGCGATTGCTGACCCCGTCCGGCAAGCTGGTGCTCGGCGACATCCTCCAACCCGAGGTCGGCATGGGCCGGGACGTGATGGCGCTGCTCAGCTTCGGCCTGCGCCACGGCTTCCTGAAGGACGCGCTGATCGGGCTGATCAGCACCGCGCTGTCAGATTACCGTCAACTGCGCTCGCGCATCGGACTGCAGCGCTACAGCGAGGACGAGATCACCGCCAAGCTCACTGCGGCCGGGTTCGCGGTTCAGCGCGCCCAAACCAATGTCGGCCACAATCGCTGGCGCATGACCTTCATCGCGCGGCCGCCCGTCGTCCGTTAAGCATAACGAGCGCCTCAGGTGGCTTGTCGCACCCCGATCGGTCATGATCGCCACGGCCCGGTGGCGGAAGCGTCTACGCGAGGGCGGTGCATCGCTCTTCATCCTGGTTCAAATCCAGGCCGGGTCTCCACGCTTCGCCCCTGCGGGGCTACGCGTGGCGCAGCCACGCTAGACCAGCAGGCGCGAAGCGTGAACGGACTGCCCGCCCAAAACCAAAATCTCGAAAACAACCCCATGCACAGTAGCGGATGATTTCCGGCGGATGCCTCGCTGCATCTCGCGAAGGCATTGACGCGCCGCGCAAATCAGGCGCTTGCGCGCGATCGTCTCAGCTTCTCTCCCCACCGACCGTTTCGCACTCGAACAGCAGTTGAAGCCGGCCGGCATCCCTGGCTGCGGAGTTGATCACGGCATCGAGCAGGCCGGGGAAGCGCGCGTCCATATCCTCGCGGCGCAGCCGCATGAACCGGTTGGTTCCGGCCACGCGCGTCTGCATCAAGCCGCATTCGCGCAGCTTGGCGAAGTGATAGGCGAGGTTGGATTTGCCGGCGAGGGCGCTGAAGTCGCCGCAGCACAATTCACTGCTGACACGTTCCTGCTGGGCGAGCTGGTAGACGATGGCGAGCCGGATCGGATCGCTCAGGCAATCCAGAACCGTCGGCAGCTCGATCTGCTCACGGGTGGGATGATGAGGCGTGCGGCTCATGGTCCGGCAATCATAACGAGGCGGCGCTGATGTTCAATAGTTCTTGAACCAATTGACTCCCCGCCCTTCGCCATCGATTGTTCAATAGACGTTGAACATAGGAATGTTGTCCAATGAGCGTGTTCTGGCTGGCCCTGGCCGCCTTCGCGATCGGCACGGAAGGCTTTGTCATTGCGGGGCTTTTGCTGGCGATCGCCACCGATCTCTCGATTTCCATCTCGGCAGCCGGCCAACTGGTCACTGCCTATGCCCTCACCTATGCCGTGGGTTCGCCGATCCTGGCGGTGACGCTGAACAACATCGACCGCCGCACCGTGCTGGCCGTGGCGTTGTCGACCTTCGTCGCCGGAAATCTCGCCGCGGTGGTTGCCTCCGGCTACGCCCTGCTGCTGGCCTCGCGGATGCTGATGGCGCTCGGGTCCGGGCTTTGCGTGCCGACGGCGCTGGCGGTGTCCGTGGCGGTCGCTTCGCCCGAACGTCGCGGCCGCGCTGTGGCGCTGGTCACCTCGGGCATCACGGTTGCGACCGTGATCGGGGTCCCCCTCGGCAATCTCGTCGGCAGCCTGTTCGGCTGGCGCGCGACCTTCGCGATGGTTGCCCTGATCGGCGCCGTTGCGCTCGCCGGCCTTCTGCTTGGCCTGCCCCGCGGCCTGCCGCGAAACACGGCCTCGCTCAGCGAACGGCTGGCGGTGGCGCGTCACAGCAATGTCCTGGTCGCACTGCTGATCACGATCTTGTGGGCGCTCGGAGGCTTCACCGTGTTCACCTATTTCGCGGTCCCGCTGCGTGGCCTCGGATTCGACGCTTCGCAGATCAGCCTCGCGCTGCTGGTGTTTGGCGGCGCGGCCGCGATCGGGAACATGCTCGGCGGCATTTTGGCGGACCGGCTCGGCACGCTCGCAACCGCCGCGCTCGGGCTTGCCGGCATGGCGAGTGCGCTGATCCTGCATTCGCTGATCCTGAAGCTGATGCCCGGCGAGGCGCATTACGCGGTGCTGGGCGCGATCTTCCTCTGGGGCATCTCCGGCTGGGCGTTCTACCCGGCGCAACTCGCCAGCATCATCCGGATCGAGCCGCAGGCCTCTATGATCGCGCTCTCGCTCAACGCCTCCGCGATGTATCTCGGCTTCGCCATCGGCGGGGCGCTGGGCGGTGCGGTGCTGGCCACCCTCTCGCCAAACGATCTCGGCTGGATCGGCGGATCGAGCGTTGCGGCCTCGCTTCTGGTGCATCTCGCCCGTGGCTGGCAGGCGCGGCCAAAACCCGTCAAAATTGCCGGTTGATGGGCATTTTTCGGGGTTTCGCCGCTCCGGAATCTGGTCTAAGACCCACCCGCGCGCGAGGGAAGACCCCGCGCTCTCGCACAAGGGGACGCGCAGCAAGCGCGCCCTTTTTTTTGTGCCCAGATTCCAGTCCGGCGAGAGTTGATGCCCAAACGTACAGACATCACCACCATCCTCATCATCGGCGCCGGTCCCATCGTGATCGGCCAGGCTTGCGAGTTCGACTATTCGGGCACACAGGCGGTGAAGACGCTGAAGGAAGAGGGCTATCGCATCGTCCTCGTCAATTCCAACCCGGCCACCATCATGACCGACCCGGAATTGGCCGATGCGACCTATATCGAGCCGATCACGCCCGAGATTGTCGCCAGGATCATCGAGAAGGAACGTCACGTCATTCCCGGCGGCTTCGCGCTGCTGCCGACCATGGGCGGCCAGACCGCGCTGAACTGCGCGCTGTCGCTGCGCCGGCAGGGCACGCTCGAAAAATTCGACGTCGAAATGATCGGCGCCACCGCTGATGCCATCGACAAGGCCGAGGACCGCCAGCTTTTCCGCAACGCCATGGAGAAGATCGGGCTGCAGACGCCGAAGTCGCGGTTCGCCAACGCGTCCGAGCTGAAGAAGTCCTTCCGCGACAAATACCACGCCGAACGCGAGAAGCTGTCGGGCGCGGCTCTCGAAGAGCTCGATCGGCAATGGACCCTCGGCGAAGGCGACCGCCGCAAGCGCTATCAGGAATATGCGCTGGGCCAGGCGATGATGGCTCTCTCCGAGATCGGCCTGCCCGCGATCATCCGTCCCTCCTTCACCATGGGCGGCACCGGCGGCGGCATCGCCTACAACAAGGAAGAGTTCCTCGACATCATCGAGCGCGGCCTCGATGCGTCTCCGACCAACGAAGTCCTGATCGAAGAATCCGTGCTCGGCTGGAAAGAGTTCGAGATGGAGGTGGTGCGCGACAAGAAGGACAATTGCATCATCGTCTGCTCGATCGAAAATTTCGATCCGATGGGCGTGCACACCGGCGACTCCATCACGGTGGCGCCGGCGCTGACGCTGACCGACAAGGAATACCAGATCATGCGCGACGCCTCGCTGGCGGTGCTGCGCGAGATCGGCGTCGAGACCGGCGGCTCCAATGTGCAGTTCGGCGTCAATCCCGAAGACGGCCGCATGGTCGTCATCGAAATGAACCCGCGCGTGTCGCGCTCCTCGGCGCTGGCCTCGAAAGCGACGGGCTTCCCGATCGCGAAGGTCGCGGCCAAGCTCGCGATCGGCTACACGCTGGACGAAATCGCCAACGACATCACTGGCGGCGCGACGCCGGCCTCGTTTGAGCCGACCATCGACTACGTGGTGACCAAGATCCCGCGTTTCGCTTTCGAGAAATTCCCCGGCGCCTCTTCCACCCTGACCACCTCGATGAAGTCGGTCGGCGAGGTCATGGCGATCGGCCGCACCTTCCAGGAAAGCCTTCAGAAGGCGCTGCGCGGGCTCGAGACCGGGCTCACCGGCCTCGACGAGATCGAGATCGAGGGCCTCGGCCAGGGCGACGACAAGAACGCGATCCGCGCCGCGCTCGGCACGCCGACGCCAAACCGGCTGCTGCAGGTCGCGCAGGCGATGCGGCTCGGCTGGTCCAACGAGGACATCTTCAACTCCTGCAAGATCGACCCGTGGTTCCTTGGCGAGATGCGCGGCATCGTCGACATGGAAGAGAAGATCAAGAAGAGCGGTCTTCCCTCCAACGCCTTCGGCATGCGCACGCTGAAAGCCATGGGCTTCTCGGACGCGCGGCTTGCGGTGCTCGCGCAAACCACGGATGCGGAAGTTACCGCCAAGCGTCACGCGCTGGGCGTCCGCCCCGTGTTCAAGCGCATCGACACCTGCGCTGCCGAATTCGCCTCACCCACGGCCTACATGTACTCGACCTATGAGTCGCCTTTGGCTGGCAATGCCGCGGACGAGAGTGCGCCGTCGGACCGGAAGAAAGTCATCATCCTCGGCGGCGGCCCGAACCGCATCGGCCAGGGCATCGAGTTCGACTATTGCTGCTGCCACGCCTGCTTCGCGCTCTCGGATGCCGGTTACGAGACCATCATGGTCAATTGCAATCCGGAGACGGTGTCGACCGACTACGACACCGCCGACCGCCTCTATTTCGAGCCGCTCACGGCCGAGGATGTGCTGGAGATCATCGCGACCGAGCGCACGAACGGCACGCTGCATGGCGTGATCGTGCAGTTCGGCGGCCAGACGCCGCTGAAGCTTGCGCGTGCGCTGGAAGCTGCCGAAGTGCCGATCCTCGGCACGTCGCCCGACGCCATCGACCTTGCGGAAGACCGTGACCGCTTCAAGCGCGTGCTCGACAAGCTGCGCCTGAAGCAGCCGAAGAACGGCATCGCCTACTCGGTCGAGCAGGCCCGCCTCGTCTCGGCCGATCTCGGCTTGCCGCTGGTGGTGCGTCCATCCTACGTGCTTGGCGGCCGCGCGATGCAGATCATTCGCGAGGAGAACCAGCTCAACGACTATTTGCTCGGCACGCTGCCCGAGCTAGTGCCCGCCGACGTCAAGGCGCGCTATCAGAACGACAAGACCGGGCAGATCAACACCGTGCTCGGCAAGAACCCGCTGTTGTTCGACCGCTATCTGTCGGACGCCACCGAAGTGGACGTGGACTGCCTCTCTGACGGCAAGGACACCTTCATCGTCGGCATCATGGAGCACATCGAGGAAGCCGGCATCCACTCCGGCGACTCCGCATGTTCGCTGCCGCCCTACTCGCTCGATGCCAAGATGATCGAGGAGCTGGAGCGGCAGACCCGCGAGCTCGCGCTCGGCCTCGACGTCGTCGGCCTGATGAACGTACAATACGCGATCAAGGACGGCGAGATCTACGTGCTCGAAGTCAATCCGCGCGCTTCGCGCACGGTGCCGTTCGTCGCCAAGGTGGTCGGCACGCCGGTCGCCAAGATCGCCGCGCGCATCATGGCCGGCGAGAAGCTCGCCGACTTCAAGCTGAAGAAGGCGCAGCTCAAGCATGTCGGCGTCAAGGAATCGGTGTTCCCGTTCGCGCGCTTCCCCGGCGTCGACACGGTGCTCGGTCCCGAGATGCGCTCGACCGGCGAGGTCATGGGCATCGATCGCAACTTCGAAGTAGCGTTTGCGAAAAGCCAGCTCGGCAGCGGCACGCCCGTACCGCGCAAGGGCACCGTGTTCGTCTCGGTGCGCGAGAGCGACAAGACGCGCATCGCCGAGGCTGTTCGCGAATTGCATTCGCTCGGCTTCAAGGTGCTGGCGACTTCGGGCACGGCGCGCTACCTGACCGACCAGGGCGTTCCGACCGAGAAGGTGAACAAGGTTCTGGAAGGGCGGCCGCACATCGTCGACGCCATCACCAACGGCGACGTACAGCTCGTCTTCAACACCACCGAAGGCCCGCAGGCACTGGCCGACAGCCGTTCGCTGCGGCGTGCGGCCCTCTTGCATAAAGTGCCGTATTACACCACTCTTTCCGGGGCCGTGGCGGCCGCGCAGGGCATCCGCGCCTATCTGGGCGGGGACCTTGAGGTTCGTACCCTGCAGAGCTACTTTTCGGAAACCTGATTGCTAGCGGCGGCGAAGCCTCCGCTAGGTGATTGGCGTTGAAGCTACAATGGCCGGAGGAACCGTCCGGCCATGTGGTTGTTCTGTTCCGGCGCCAGACCCACATAACGTTCCGGTGGCCGTGTGTTCAGCCCCAGGAATACCGACGAATCAAGGTTGCCGTGCCCTCGGTCATGGGGCGCGCCTCCGAAGGACGAGAGAAGAGATGGAAAAGGTTCCGATGACTTCGGCCGGATTTGCCGCGCTCGGGGAAGAATTGAAGCATCGCCAGTCCGTGGACCGTCCGCGGATCATCGAGCATATCGCCGAGGCGCGCTCGCACGGAGACCTGTCGGAGAACGCGGAATATCACGCCGCGAAGGAAGAGCAGTCGCACAATGAAGGCCGCATTGCCGAGCTTGAGGACAAGCTCGCGCGCGCCGACATCATCGACATCTCGAAACTCTCCGGCGACACCATCAAGTTCGGCGCAACCGTGACGCTGGTCGACGAGGACACCGAGAAGAAGACGGTGTGGCAAATCGTCGGCGAGGTCGAGGCCGATGCCAAGAAGGGCCGCATTTCCATCACCTCGCCGCTCGCGCGCGCGTTGATCGGCAAGAAGAAGGGTTCGTCCGTCGAGGTCAACACACCCGGCGGCGCCAAGGCGTATGAGATCACCAAGGTGGAGTGGCGGTAAGGATTTGCCGCTGCAAGTGATGACGTTTGAAAAGGCCGCGCCCCGCGCGGCCTTTTTTTTCGCGTCTGCGCGTAACTTGCGTGAGCAGAGTACGCGCTCTTACCCCTCGTCATTGCAATGACGGAGCCGCGCCCTCGCTCTCGTGTCCCGGACGCGCTGCAACGCTCTTAGCGTTGCTGCGCTGAGCCGGGACCCAGAAGGCAACACGGGAAGGCGCGGTGAGATGGGCCCCGGCCCTGCAGCGCACCGCTACGCGCTGCGCTGCGTCCGGGGCACGAGAGCGGCGCCTGCTACCTTCTTCCCTTCACGTCCAGCGGCACGGCCGCCTCATATTTCGAGTTGTGCAGCACCAGCGAGGTCCGCACGTTGCGAACGTGGGGCGCGGCGGTGAGGTGGGTGACGAAATCCTGGAAGGTCGCCATGTCAGGCGCGACGCATTTCAGGATGAAGTCGACCTCGCCCGACAGCATCCAGCACTCCCGCACCAGCGGCTCGGCGCGGACGAACTCCTCGAAGGCGCGCAAATCCGCCTCGGCCTGGCTGGACAGGTGCACCGCGGCAAACACCGTGACGTCGAAGCCGAGCTTGCGGGCATCCAGCAGCCCCCGGTAGCCGTGGATGTAGCCCTCCTCCTCCAGCGCCCGGACGCGGCGCAGGCAGGGCGGGGGCGAAATACCGACCCGCTTGGCCAGCTCGACATTTGTGATTCGACCGTCGGCCTGGATCTCGGCGAGAATTTTGAGGTCGATCTCGTCTAGGTTCCGCGACACGTGATTGGAACTCCTGGCCTTAATGGCGGTATCGGGTGGGTCTGATGCAATCCTCATAGCCAGTCGCGCCCGCCAGCGCAATTTTATTGCGCAATCACGCCAATCGACTTTTGTTCCTTGTTGGAAAAATCCGCTGATTGGGAATGCAATTCTTGCATGGCTCACCAGAAGGCTTAGATTAGCTCTGATATTTCAGCGCCTCCGCAAGGCCCTCCCGGCACGTTCCGCGCCCGCGCTGCAAATCCCCCGTGAAAGGCGTCCGTCAAAATGTCCGCTGTCCACGCTAAGGTCGTCATCATTGGCTCCGGCCCCGCCGGCTACACCGCGGCGATCTACGCCGCCCGCGCGATGCTTGAGCCGATCCTGATCCAGGGCATCCAGCCGGGCGGCCAGCTCACCATCACCACCGACGTCGAGAACTATCCGGGCTTCGCCGACGTGATCCAGGGCCCCTGGCTGATGGAACAGATGGAGAAGCAGGCGGTCCATGTCGGCACTAAGATCGTCTCCGACCTGGTCACCAAGCTGGAGACCGCGCAGCGGCCGTTCCGCCTCACCTGCGACAGCGGCGACGTCTATCTCGCCGACACCGTGATCCTTGCCACCGGCGCACAAGCGCGCTGGCTCGGACTGCCGTCCGAAGGGAAATTCCAGGGCGGCGGCGTGTCGGCCTGCGCCACCTGCGACGGCTTCTTCTACCGCGGCAAGGAAGTCGTGGTGGTCGGCGGGGGCAATTCTGCGGTCGAGGAAGCCCTGTACCTGACCAACCATGCCTCGCAGGTCACCATCGTACATCGTCGCGATCACTTCCGCGCCGAGCGCATCCTGCAGGAGCGTCTGTTCAAGCACCCGAAGATCAAGGTGGTCTGGGACTCAGCTGTCGACGAGATCTGCGGCACCGAGAACCCGAACAAGGTCACCCATGTCCGCCTCAAGAACGTCAAGACCGGCGCACGCACCGAGCTGAAGGCCGACGGCGTGTTCATCGCCATCGGCCATGCACCGGCGACGGAGCTCGTAAAGGGCCAGGTCAAGCTCAAACCGTCGGGCTATGTCGAGGTCGCCCCGAACTCGACCGCGACTTCGGTGCCCGGCCTGTTCGCCGCCGGCGACGTCGCCGACGAGACCTATCGCCAGGCCGTCACGGCCGCCGGCCTCGGCTGCATGGCAGCTCTCGAAGCCGAACGTTTCCTGGCCCTGCGCGCCAGCGAGCGCGCGGCAGCGGAATAAAGATCATGCCTCGAACACGCGACGGATTTACGGACATGGATTGGGACAAGCTGAAGGTGTTTCACGCGGCGGCGGAAGCGGGAAGCTTCACGCATGCGGGAGAGCAGCTCGGCCTGTCGCAATCGGCGGTGTCACGCCAGGTCTCCGCGCTGGAGCAGGAGCTCTCGGTCTCGCTGTTCCACCGCCACGCCCGCGGCCTGATCCTCACCGAGCAGGGCGACCTGCTGTTCCGCACCGCGCATGACGTGTTCATGCAGCTCCAGGCGGCGCGCGCGAAACTGACCGACAGCCGCGAGCGGCCGAGCGGCGATCTCAAGATCACCACCACGCCCGGCGTCGGCATCAACTGGCTGATCCCCCGGCTCGGCGAATTCACCGCGCTCTATCCCGAGATTCGTATCTCGCTGATCGTCACCGACGAGGAGCTCGACCTGTCGATGCGCGAGGCGGACGTTGCGATCCGCACCCGCAAGCCGACGCAGCCGGACCTCATCCAGCGCAAGCTGTTCGCGATGGGCTTCCACGCCTATTGCTCGCCCGAATACATCAAGCGCTTCGGCACGCCGCGCACGCTGGAAGAACTCGACTCGCACCGCATCATCACGCTCTCCGACGGCAACTTCGCGCCGCACTTGCAGAACCGCAACTGGCTGATCGAAGCCGGTCGCAACGGCTCGGGTCCGCGCGAAGCCTATTTCAAGGTCAACAACATCCTCGGCCTCGTGCGTGCCTGTCAGCAGGGCCTCGGCATCGCGGCGCTGCCCGACTATCTCGTCGAGGAGCAGAGCAAGCTTGTGCAGCTCTTCGGTGAATCGGATTCGATCCAACTCGACACGTATTTCGTCTATCCCGAGGAGTTGAAGACGGTCGCGCGCGTGCAGGTGTTCCGCGACTTCGTGGTGAGCAAGGCGCAGCGCTGGCCGTCCTGATTTCCGCATGACTGACATGCGACCTGGACGGTTGCTGCATGGCGTGAGGCGAGCCCATAATGTTTCCACGCTGAACGTTCGCGTTGCGCATTTGTCCCCCTCCTCCAGTGGCGCGGAAGTTCAGTAATCCCTCTTGGAAGGTGATTGTGTCGGCCTCACGTGGCCAATACCTCAAGCCGGGCTCTCTTGGGCCCGGCTTTTTTTTCATGCAAATTGGCTTTCGCCTTCCGCGTGTATTGACAGTTCCGGGCATACCCCGCATCATTTACGAATGATCACGAAGTCGTGCGCAATCATCTCGAAAAAAGGCCCCCATCCGGGGACCTCGGATTTTTGCGCGCGCTAATCGACTTCGTCATCGCAGCAAATCCCGAAAACCCCGCCGCCTGGACGGGGTTTTTTCATGTGCCCTCCGTCTCAGGTCTTCCAGAGAAGGAGAAGGAACATGACCGATCTACAAGATCATTTGCACGGGCTGTGGCTGCCGCTGGTGACGCCGTTTCGCGACGGCCGTCTCGATGAGACGTCGCTGCGGCGGCTGACGCGGCATTACAGCGCACAAGCCGTCGACGGCTTCATACTCGGGGCGACTTCCGGTGAAGGCATGACGCTGCGCGAGGCTGAGCTCGAGCGCCTCGTCGCTGTCGTGCGCGACGAGATGGCGGCCGGCCACCGCAAGCTACCGATCTGCCTCGGACTGTCAGGTGCTGACACCTCGCGGCTGAAGGATCGCCTCGACGAGACCGCGGACTGGCCGATCGACGGCTATCTGATCGCAAGCCCCTATTATGTGCGGCCGTCGCAGCGCGGACTCCTGGCGCATTTCGAGGCGCTCGCCGATCACGCCGCCTGGCCGCTCATGCTCTACAACATCCCCTATCGCACCTCGGTCAACATCACCAACCAGACGCTGCTGCGCCTTGCCGAGCACCCCAACATCGTCGGGCTCAAGGATTGCGGCGCGAACCGCGAGCAATCGATCGCGCTGCTGCGCGACCGCCCCAGGGGATTTCGCGTGCTCACCGGCGAGGATGCGAACTACTTCGAGGCGCTCACCGACGGCGCCGACGGCGGCATCGTGCTGTCGGCCCATGTCGAGACCGCGACCTTTGCCGCTGTTCACACCGAGCTGAAGCGCGGCAACCACGATGCGGCGCTGGCACGCTGGCACGAGGTCGCCGAGCTGACGCGCCTGTTGTTCGCCGAGCCGAGCCCTGCGCCTGCGAAGTACTGGCTGTGGCGAAGTGGCCTCATCGACAGCCCCGAAGTGCGCCTGCCGATGGTGGAAGTCAGCAGCGAACTCGCCGCCACGCTCGATCGCGAGATCGAGCGAAGGATGCCGGTGGCAGCATAGCGCCTGTCCCCGCTTGCAGAAGGAGTACTTGTCGTCATTCCGGGGCGCGCGCAGCGCGAGCTATGATGCGCAATTGCGCATCTGAGAATCCATTCATCCACCAACTCCGCCGAACGATGGATTCCGGGCTCGCGACTTCGTCGCGCCCCGGAATGACGGCGGAGGAGAAGGAGTGAAACGGCGTGCCCGTGGTTAACGGCGTGCGAAGAACCTTCGCTGCCGCGGCATGGCGCATCCACGGCTTTCGCGTCTGGCTGGTCGGCTGGCGCGGATGGTTAATCCGTGGGTAGCACCTGTGTTCAAATGCGCACTGGCTTGCCGCCCGGAATATTAAAACATCCCGCCTATCGTTCACGTCCATAAGCGAAGAAATCGCGGGGGCGTTTGTGAATAGTCGGAATGAAGCGGTGTCGCATTACGACGCCGGAGAGCAGGGTTTTACCACCGCGGACATTCTCTGGTCCGTCGGCATCTGGTCGGTGATCCTGACACTGTCGCCGGTCATCGTGTTCTACATGCTGCTGGTGGCGTAAGGCGCGATCGTCATCGCGCTCTTTGTTGCACGATCTCTCCGGAGTCGCACTCCGGAGCGTGCTCTCGTCATCATCCCAGAAACGCAAAACGCGCAGACTGCTGCGCGTTTTTCGTCCGGGGAATGAATGTTGAAAATTATGCTGCCTGCTTGTGCATTGCGCCGGATGCCGACGCCGTGCCGCGAATAGCCTTAACCGAACGCTCGATCGCCGCCCACAGCCTTGCAATTTCCTGAGCCGCACGGCTCTCGGCCTGATATTCCCGCGCGCCCTCGCCGTGGCTCAGCGCCATCAGGAGATCCGAACGGTTGGTGATCTGGCCGCCCCACACCGGAGCCCGGAATTTTGCCAGCGCCTCGCGGGCGATGGTGACGATCGGGCTTTCGGACTCGTCGCGGCGGGCCGGCGCCCCGTTGAGCACGACCGCGTAGGGCTTGCGCGCCGCGCGGCACATCTGGATCGTTTCCTGCACCGCGTTGACGTCGAACACGCCGGGACGCGCCGGAATGATCACCATCGTCGCGTTCCTGATCGCGTCGTCGACGACGGCCGACAGATTCGGCGGCGTGTCGATCAACACCCATTCATATCCATCGCGCTTGGCAGCGGAGACGATGCCGCTGACGGAGTTCACCGCAGCCTTGATCGGCGGCTCGTTGGTGCCACGCAGCTTGTGCCACAGCGTGAGCGAACCTTGCGGATCCGCGTCCACGAGCATGACCTGCTTGCTCGCCTTGATCTGCGCGGCGAGATGTGCGGCCAGGGTACTCTTGCCCGAGCCGCCTTTACGCGATGCAAAAACAATAACGTTCATACCTTGGCCTCCAGTTGACCCCAGGCGCCGAAAATGAATCAGCGCGCTGATTCGGGAAAGAAAAATTTACCGGCGGTTGCGTCGCAGTCACGAAATAACAAGACGTGTTGGCTTTTGAGTCACACTGCTCCGTGCGACGAGTCACAAACTGCAGTGAAACGCCTTTCAGACGGGCATTCGTTCGTTTTCCAGGCAGCAACGCGGGAAAAACCGGAACGCAACCTCTCCGCGCAAACCCTTTTCCAGCGGATGCGCTGTAATCGCCGCAAGCACGCGCGCAGGTCGTGCGAACAAAAGGAGTCCGGTGGCTGTCGCGTAGCTGATGTCAGTCATTTTGACTTAAGGGCTGCGAGACGACGTCACGCCTCCCGCGATCGGAGGACATTGCGGCGGCGATCATGTCCATTCGCACGCGCCTGGCTACGAGAGGCGCCGGAAACGCGAATGCCCGGGGAGAACCCGGGCATGACGGAGTTTCACGATTGGAACGGGCGACGAAGCGCTCAGCTCGGCTCGGTCTTTTTCTTCTTGCTCGCCTTCGGCGCCGGCTTGCTGCTCTTCCTGGCGGTGTGCGGCTTAGCGCGGCCCTCACCCGGCTCGGGTCCCTGGCGGAAGAAAACCTTGCACTGCGGCGAGAGCTGCGCCTTCTTCTGGATCATGCAGGCGGTGATGGCGTCGACGTTCGGAACGAACTCGCCGCACAGCCGCATCGCGTCGGGCGAGCAGGCCTGCTGCTGCTCGGGCGTGTAGGCGAAGCCAGCACCCGGCTGGACCAGGACGGCCAGTGCAATCCCGAAGGTTGCGGCAGCCGAGGATTTTGCAAAGGATGTTCTCAAGCGAAAGGTCGGCATCGATCCTCCCAAATGTCGAGTCAGAGGGAATAGTGGGTGAACGCCGGTTGGTTGGCAACGCGCGGAAATACGAAACCCTGGAGATGTGCGCTCTCGGCAACAGGCCGGTCAGCCCTGCAGCCAGACCAGCGGCAACAGGACGCAGAGGCACCTGCCGGGGACGGCTCCGCAATGCACGGCTAACCCTTTGGCGGAACTGGCGAGGTCGGGTCCGGCCCGAGCCTCCATTGACCGTCAGGCAAAAAACGCGAAAACAACCCCATGCAAAGTAGCCGATGAGGGCTGAACCGGCACTTTGCGGATTTTACGAAACCCCTTTGACACGTCGGGCAACACAGCGGCATGATGCGACCACTAGGGATGCGTGGGGTGGTCAGCTATCCCCTTCAGGTGAGGGTCGCATGGCCACCGTGTTGATCGTCGCTCCGGTCTTTGCCCTGATTGCGGCCGGCTATGCGGCGGTGCTGTTTCGCTTCGTCTCCGAGACCGCGCACAAGGGCATCTCCGAATTCGCCTTCAGCATCGCCATCCCCGCTTTGCTGTTCCGCACCATCGTCGTGTCGGAATTCCCTGATGTCAGCCCCTACAGGATGTGGGGCGCCTATTACGGCGCGCTCGCCATCACCTGGATCGCGGCGCTCATCCTGTCGGCCCTGCTGCGTGAGCGGCGCGAGGACCACGAGGACGGCGTCGTGTTCGCGATCGGCTCGGTCTACGGCAACATCGTGATGCTCGGCATTCCGCTCACGCTCTCGGCGCTGGGCAACGAGGCCGCGGGGCCAATGGCGCTGATCCTGTCGGTGAACACGCCGCTGCTCTGGCTCTGCGGCATCCTGCAGATGGAGCTTGTCAGCCGCAAGCGGACCGGCTCGCCTCTGTCGGTGATCCGGCCCGTGCTCGCAGATCTCGCGCGCAATCCGCTGATGCTGGCGATCGGCTTCGGCGTCGTCTGGCGCTTCACCGGCCTCGGCCTCAATCCTGTCGTCGACAAGACAATCGAACTGCTCGCGCAGGCGGGATCGCCGGCGGCGCTGATCGCGCTCGGCATCAATCTGTTCCGCTTCGAGGTCAAGGGCGAGAAGCTCGGCATCATCGTCATGAGCGCGCTAAAACTGCTGGCGATGCCGGCGGCCGCCTTCCTGCTCGCAAAGCTGCTGAACCTGCCGCCGCTTGCGGCCGCCGTGGTCGTGCTGTTCGCGGCGATGCCGACCGGCGCGAACGCGTACATCTTTGCGGTTCAGTACCAGCGACTGGTGAACCCGGTGTCGGGGGCGGTTGCGCTGGGCACGCTGCTGGCTGCGGTGACGTTGCCGGTGGTGGTGATGATCGTGGCGGGGATGAAGTAGCGTTGCGTGTGATTGATGGTCCTATCGCTTTCCCAAAGCCGATTTGAAGGCAGCATCGAACAAACCCCGGTACTGAAGCGCATTGACGTTGGAAATGTGGGCTGTATCGCGGAAATTGGCTTGCCCGTTCCTGACCAGATAACACTCGTTGCGCTCGCAGACCACGGACTGCGGGTCCACCAGGACCAGTCGCGGGTTATCTCTGTGCTTGAAGATCTGCATCGCCACGTCATCTCGGGACCACTTCTTGGTATAGCGGCTCGACCGCATGACATGCACTTCATCGTCGACCGCGCCAATGTCGACGATTATCAGGGCTGGGAGATTTGAATCCTCCAACATGGTTGCCGAGACCAAAGCAGAGGCGATCAGTATGGGTTGGCCGGCAAAGGCGGCGACCGAGACGTTCGGCGCTGGCAGAAGTACTGATGAGATCGAGCGCGATCACCCCTCAGTCTGATCGCGCTCGTGGCCGCGCGGCAGTGGCCCTCGGAGGCGGCGTTAATGCGAAACAACTCCGAGGACTACATCAATAAAAAAATCGAGGAAGTGCAAATGCTCCCGAACAAAGACAGGACGCAGATGGACACCGTCTGTAAATTTCGGCTCGCGTGCTCCGAAAAAGGGTGAGCACGTTTCGCCGTTCCCGCAAACGTCGGGAAACGCATCTAGAAGCTTCGCTCCGGTGCGCTCTGCGACGGCACGCAGATCAGCGTCATGCTGAGCATAAACCGCTCGCAAATCGGCAGTTGGCACGGACTTCTGAGCATTCGGATCGACGCGAAACCCAGTGATACCTCGTGTGACCATACGTTGAGGGTTTAGGCTTGTAGGAGACTGCGGCGCGCCTAGCACGAGGTAAACTGTCGCATTCAGTTCTAGTTCGCGAACATAATCTTCGAGGTTGGCGTAAAAGGCACGCCTCCCTTCTTCTCCTCCATCCAGAGGAATAGATTTGCCCTCCCGTTCGATAAAGGCATTTTTCCTGGGCCAATAGTGAGGGCCGATAACGACCGTCTGCACCTTCTCTCTTCGTACCAACGCCGACAATCTGTTCGCGACGGTGGCGCAGTTTGCAAATTCATCACGGGCGATCACACCAGGCACCAACGGGCATGCTGGGCCGGTCACTAAATATGCGTGGACCGCTAACCGCCCTTCGTCTGCGAGTTGCTGCAAACGAGGGCCGTAGTGGAACATCGTACTGTTGCCAGCCAGCACTACTTTGCGAGCGCCTTGGCCGATTTGAGCGACAATGGAGTATCCGCGGCTATCATATTCGAGAACGTTCATGCCGTTCGTCGGCGCGTAAGTCGCGTCCAGAGTGGCGGCGTTAATCTTATCCAGATCGCGGCTGTCGGAAAAACGCTGCGGCACGCCGCCTGTGACCCATACCGCCAAGCCACAAGTGCCAAGCACGGCGAGGCAGGCAGCGACAACTTGAGTGCATTGCGAGCGACTGGAACTAAGGCGAACAGGACGTTCAATGAAGCGGTATGTGGTCCAAGCTAACAACAGGCTCGCGATCACTATTCCGAAGGCCATAAGAAGAGTCGGAGGCTTCCCTCGGATAACATAAGAGAAGGCGATCAGCGGCCAATGCCAGAGATATAGAGGATAGCTGATAAGCCCTATGGACACCGCGAGGCGACTTGAAAGGATGTTTTTGTTAACTACGGCATCTGAACTGGCCAGGATGATCGCAGCCGAACCCGCCACGGGCAGCAAAGCGAGCCAGCCGGGGAAGCTCATCTCCGGTGAAAACAATCGCGCGGACATCAAGATGGTTGCCAGGCCTGCCAATGAAATTACATGCTTTAGGCCTGCTTTGAGATTGATATCCGGCCGCCAAGCTAGTGCTGCACCGGCTAGCAATTCCCAGAAGCGCGAGAAAGGTAGGTAGAAATCGCTCGACGTGTCGGTGAGCGAGAGGGCGATATTGATCGCAAAGGAAGCCACCAGCAGCCCAACTATCAATCGACCAATCGCGACTTTTAGTTTGAAGGCGATCCAAAGCAGCGGTGGCCAGAGGATGTAGAACTGCTCCTCAATGCCCAAAGACCAAAGATGCAAAAGCGGCTTTGAAGTAGCGGCACTGTCAAAGTATCCGCTCTCGCTCAAGAGTGCGAAGTTAGACAGGAAGCTGGCCCCGAAAAAAACTTGCTTGCCGAGTTGAGCAAGCTGCGAGGGCATCAATACGACGAATCCATATGCCAACACAACGGCGAGGCAAACAGCGAGGGCAGGGAATATGCGCCTAATACGGCGCCCATAAAAGCTCGCTAAAGAGAATCGGTGTTGCTCGATTTCGCTGAACAGGATCTTCGAGATGAGATATCCGGAGATGACGAAAAACACGTCTACGCCAACAAAGCCGCCAGGAAGCCACGCTTCATCAGGGAACGCGTGAAAGATCACCACCAAAAGCACAGCTACCGCCCGCAATCCGTCGATGTTGGGACGATAGTTGTGGGCGAGAGCAATTGTGTTGATCGGTGCGAGCCCGATACGGTTGGGCCGCGCGGGATAAAATCCGAACTCGACTTTCGCTGACACGTCTCGTGCAGGCCTGTCGCGCAATTCCTCATCGAATTGTCCGCGGGCACCTTGCATCCGCATTCGATAATAGAGCCGTCGCAACGGCGTAATGTCGCGAAGAATCCCCCCCAACCATGCCCTTCATTCCACCCTAGGTAGGTTGGTAAGTTGGTGGCATGATTTTCCATATGCGTCCAATTGTTTCTAGGTGTGTCTTCCGGGCTAGTCTCCCGCTTTAATTCTGATTTTACGAATGTTCCACTTGTCCCGTCGCGCAAGGCGGTGGTTCATAGGGCGCTGGTTCTAATCACAAAGGGAAACCAGCTATGCGTGCGCTTGCTGATCAGCTCGGCAACCAGGGCGTCCAAGTCTCGCCGGGTCTCGTCCGTAGTCGCGCCCATGTTGTTGAACGCCCCACGCGCCATTGCATCCAGTCGATCGGCCTGCTCCGGCGAGAGCTGATCCAGCTCAAATTCCCGGCTGCCGACGATCAGCTTCTTTGTTTCGCCGTCAATCCTGACCGCGCCGACGCTGATAGTTCCAAAACTTACGTCTGTTTTCGAGATCGCGCGTGGCATCACTATCTCCCTCCCCTTCAGGATACCCCGATGCTAAAATTCGCCCATTTTCGGCGCTGCAAATCTCTAACTAAGTACTTGATTTTGCGCTGGTACAGTTGGGTGGGCTCGAACCACCGACCTCCTGTTCCACAGACAGGCGCTCTAACCAACTGAGCTACAACTGCATCCTTGCGAGCCGCCCGGGGGGGCGCCTTGGACAGGCCGGTCACCGAGGGGGGCTGGACGGGGCGGAAACTAGGTGCAACGGCCTCCTTTGGCAAGGCCGCAAAACCCCGAAATCGTCAACTTAAGCAACGTTATTTCCAGAACAAAACCCGGGCCCTGCGGCCCGGGCTTCTTAACTTAAACGGCCAATGGCTCAGGCGGCGGGCTTGTAGAACTTCGAGGCGCTGGCCTTGATCGGCTCGGCGGTCTCGGCGGCGACGCGCTGGCCGATCTCGGCGAGCTCCTTGGCCTGGACCTGGAAGGTCTCGAACTGCTTGCGGGCGTGGCCGCTCCACAGCTGCATCGCGTCCGTCGGCGACTTGGCGCCGAGCAGCTCCTGGGCGAAGTCCAGATGGGCGCTGGTGTTGGCCTTCATGAACTCCATCAGCTTGGCGGTGTATTCGCTCGCGCCCTTGCTGGCGCAGGTGAACACGGCCTCGATGGTGCCGTTCTGGCTTTCGGCGGCATCCTTGAACTTCGCGTAGCTCTCCCGGGCCTGCGAAACGCCCTTTTCGGCGAACGCCCGCACCTGCTCGGGAACCTCGAACGGGATGATCGAGGCAGAGAATGGATCAGTCGCACCTGTCATGGTTGTCCCTCACGCTAATGCAAAATGGAGTGAACTTTCCGGCGCGCCCGCCGGCCCCAATCTGGGCCCGAATTCAGCGGGTACGAAGACTGGAATCGCGAAACAATCGAGATGGCTCGCCCAGCGTCGAGCACTATTCCTGCCTATCATGTCAACATTGTGCATCGCAACGCATCCCGAAGTGCGTCGCGACAATTTAATCCCGGCCAGGATGCGGTTCCCGCGGGAACTCGTGGTGGTTGAGGTATTTGGGTGCTGAAAACGCAATATTCGCGCTCCCGTCATTCCGGGGCCCGGAGCGGAGCGAAGGGATGCGCAATTGCGCATCATAGTTCGCGCTACGCGCGCCCCGGAATGACGGCCCGGAGGGGCTCAGTGCTTCGGCCGGGTCGCATCCATCGCGGCGCGGCTGACGATCTGGCCCATTTCGTCGGCCTGCTCGGCCAGCGCGCGCATCTGGGCCTGCACATATTCGCTGTGCAGCCGCATCACCTCGGGCAGGTCCCTGGCGAGAACCAGCGACTGGGCGTAGTCGAGCGAGGCCTTCACGTTGGTCTCGGCAAAAGCGATCACCCGGGCGCCGATGTCCCTGGCGCCGGCCCGCATGTGAGCGCCGCTCTCCTCGATCGAGCCGGCGGCGGCTTCGGCGTTGGCGAGAAGTTTCTCGAACGCCTCGCGCGCCTGCTTGAAGTTCGATTCCGCCATCGATCGCATCTCCGGCGGAAGCTCGAAACGGTCATGTCCCAGGTCGGCCATCCCACCACTCCTGTTGTCCTGCTGTTTTGCTGTTTTGTCCCCCGGCGCGCCCACCTCGAGCCTAGCGGCGAAGGGTATTGCCGGTATGACGAGAGGCCGCGCACGAATCCTGCGGATGCAACGCCTGCGCGGGCTTGCGGGTTCATCCACATTAAGGTTATCGCGGCTTTAGGCCGCCCCCTGAGGACCGGGACGTGGACCTGCCCGCGCCCGCGCGCGATACTAACCCTTTCTTAAGGCTGTCATTCCCGGCAGCCGCCATGCCAGACGCATGACAGCGAGAAGCAAGCCGGTCGGATGAGCAGTTCGGATTTCCAGTTGCGAGGCGTGGGCGATCCGCGGCTGGCCGTACATGCGACATCTCCGCTGCCCGCATGGCTCTGGTCGATCGACGGCACGCGCGTGCTGTGGGCAAATCCCGTCGGCGTGAGGTTGTTCCGGGCCGCCAACGCCGCCGCGCTCGCCGCGAAGACCTTCGGACCAGCGGATCCACATCGCCGCCAGGTGGCCCAGCTCGGCCGCCGGCTGCCCGCGGGCGGCGCAGTCAGGCTCGAGCGGCTGCGCGGCTTCGGCGCCTCCCTCGGCACCCTCATGACCTGCGCGTGCGCGCGGCTCGACTTCGCCGATGGCGGCCATTTCACCGAAAGATCTGGTGTGCTCGTCACCGCGCTGGACCCTGCGGGGCGCACCATGCCGCTGGTCGAGCGCCTGCACCGGCTGGTCGAGGGCGCGAAGGTGCCGATGGCGGCATTCGCGCCCGACGGACTGTTCGTCGGCGCGAGCGAAGCAGCCCGCCCCCTGCTCGGCTTCCGCGATCTCGGCGAAGCCGGCCTCGAACAGGCGCGCAGCGATGCACTTGCCCAAGGCCGCGCGGAGACGCCGATCGGCATCGGCCAGATGGTGCTGCGACGGGTCGGCCAGGGTGCCGATATCGGCCTGGTCGCGCTGATCGAGCCTGCCGTACAGCAGGCCGCGCCGGCGACGACGACGGATGCCGCGTCTGACGCGACCGAAGATACTGTGCGCGAAGACGTCGCGCGCGAAGACGTCGCTGCACCTGCGCCGGAGGCCCCGTTTCCTGCCGCGGTGCCGGACCATGCGCAGCCGGCGCTGCCGGACAAGGCACCGTCCGAATTCACGCTGGTCGACCCCTTCGCCGAGCCGGTCGAAACGCCTTATACAGCCGCGACGATCGAAGCCGCGCCTGAATCTCCGGTTGAAAACCCGCCAGAGGCCATTGTATCGCCGCAGGCTAGGCCGATCACCACAGGCATGGTCGACCGGCCGTCAGCAGAGCCGCCCGCTCCGCGTCAGCATCCACTGCGCTTCCTGTGGCAGATGGATGCCGAGGGGCGCTTTGTGCTCGGCTCCGACGAGTTCATCCGCCTGATGGGCGCGCACACCGCGGCTGGCTTCGGCCGCCCCTGGCGCGAGATCGCCGACGAATTTTCGCTCGACCCTGACGGCCGCATCGCGCAGGCACTTGCCAGCCACGACACCTGGGCCGGGATCACCGTGAACTGGCCGGCCGATGGCGGCGAGCATGTGCCGGTCGAGCTTGCGGGTCTGCCGATCTACGACCGCGAGCGCAACTTTGTGGGCTTCAGGGGTTTTGGCGTCTGCCGCGATCTCGACGCCCTCAACCGGCTCGATGCTCTCAGGCGCTTTGAACTGTTCGTCGAGCCGCCCGCACAGCACGCCCTGTCCGCCGACGTCGTCGAGCCCAAGTCCGAGCCCGAGTCCGAGCTCGAGGCCGAGCCCTTGGAAGAGACTCCGCTGGCAGAGGCTCCCCCACCGCCGATCGAGCCGCCCGCGCCTGAGACTGAGCCTGAGACCAAAGCTGAGACTGAAGCTGAACTGCCCGAACCCGTCACCGAAGCGAATTCACATCCAACCGATCCGGAAACGCCCGTGGAAACGCCTCCCAATGTCGTGCCATTCCGCGCGCCCGGCGACCAGAGATCGCCGACGCTGACGCCCGTCGAGAACAGTGCGTTCAACGAGCTCGCCCGGCAATTGTCCGAGCGGCTCGAACGCGAGCAAGAGACGATCGCATCTGTAACCTCCGAGCCGCCGGCGGCGGAGATCACACCCGAACCACTGACGCCGGAGCATGAGGCTCCGCCCGCACCGGCCGAATGGCTCACCGAGCCCGCGACGCCGGCGCATGGCCACAGCGCGCGCGACCGCACGCTGCTCGACCTCTTGCCATCGGGCATCCTGATCTACCGGCTGGACCGCCTGCTTTACGCGAACCCCGCCTTCCTCGCGCGCATGGGCTATGCCAGCCTCGGCGCGCTGGAGGATGCCGGCGGGCTCGACGCGCTCTATGTCGAGCCGGGCGTGTCGCCCACGAGCAGCACGTCGCAGGCCGGCACGCCGGTGACGATCAGCGCAACCGTCGCCGACGGCGAGCGGCCGCTCGCGACGACCGAAGCGCATCTGCACACGATCGACTGGGACGGCGAGAGCGCGCATGCGCTGATCTGCGCGCTGCCCAAGGCTACAACTGTCATCGCTGCACCTGCTGTCGCGGCGCCTGTCTTCGTCGAGACCGTCGTCACCGAGACCCTGGCAACAATCCCTGGCGCGCCCGAGCCTGAGCCCGAAGCGGGCGACGCCGATGCCGAGGATCTCGCCGCGATCCTCGACACCACGGCCGAAGGCATCGTCATGTTCGATGCCGAAGGCAACATCCACGCCTGCAACCGCAGCGCGGAGGCGCTGTTCGGCTATGACGGCGAAGAGCTGCTGCAGCAGAATCTCACGACGCTGTTTGCGCCCGAGAGCCAGCACGTCGTCGTCGACTATCTGGAGCACCTCAAGGGCCAGGACATCGCGAGCCTGCTCGACCACGGCCGCGAGGTGCTGGGGCGCGAAAAGAAGGGCGGTGTCATTCCGCTGGCCATGATCATGGGCCGCACCCGGCCCGACGGCCCGAACTTCTTCGCCGTCTTCCGCGACCTCTCGCAGAGCAAGAAGGGCGAGAGCGAGCTGAAGCAGGCGCGGCGCCTCGCCGACGGCGCCGCCAACGCCAAGGCCGACATGCTGGCGCGGATCAGCCACGAGATCCGCACGCCGCTTAACGCCATCATCGGCTTCGCCGAGGTGATGATCTCCGAACGCTTCGGAACGCTCGGCAACGAGCGCTACGGCGAATACATGAAGGACATCCGCGCCTCCGGCGAGCGCGTGATCGCGATCATCGATGATCTCTTGGAGCTGTCGCGCATCGAGACCGGAAAGCTTGACCTCAACTTCTCCAACCTCAATCTCAACGATCTCGTCGAAGCCTGCGTCACGGTGATGCAGCCGCAGGCCAATCGCGAGCGCATCATCATCCGCACCTCGCTCGCCCATGCGCTGCCGCAGGTGACGGCAGATGCACGCGCGATGCGGCAGATCACCATGAATCTGATATCGAACTCGATAAGGCTTGCCAGCGCCGGCGGCCAGGTCATCGTCTCGACCGCGCTGACCGACCGCGGCGCGATTGCCTTGCGCATCCGCGACACCGGCCACGGCCTTTCCGAGCGGGAAGTCGCCGCCGCAATGGAGCCGTTCTGCACCCCGCCGCCCGGCGATGCCTCGGATAGTTCGGCGCTTAGCCTGTCCCTGACCAAGGCGCTGGTCGAAGCCAACCGCGCCCAGTTCAACATCAAGAGCGCAGCCAATTCCGGCACGCTGATCGAAGTCGTGTTCGCACAGGCGCTGGCGAAGGCTTGAGGTTTAGATCAGGTTGGACTTGATCGATGCCGCGGTGGGTTTCGCCGCGGTCGCCATATCGTGAAAGCGGACTCTCGCGATCACGCGGCCATAACGTGGAATATTGCGTCTCCAAGGCAAATCCAGATGTGAGACCCCCGCATGCAGGGCGGGATCCATTTGGAGACACATATGATCACCTCAAAGATGCTGGTTGTGGTCGCGATCGTATCGACAATGGGCACGGTGTCCGCGCAGTCCTTTCATCCTTCGTCGCCTGGAAAGGAAACGACCACCAGACCCTGGACGGCGCCGGTCGGCCACCGGCAACCCCACGCATCCGACGTTCCCGCGACAACCCCGGGATCGCAGTATGTCCTTGATCAGGAGGATGCCCTCGTCGACCGCAAGATCAGTGGCATTTGCCGAGGGTGCTGATCGCGCCATCGGGATAGGGGGGCGTCTCGCGACGCCGCCCCTCCCACACCACCGGACATACGGGTCCGTATCCGGCGGTTCAGCGGATTATGCGGGCCGCGGTGCCGCGACGGAAGCCAAGCCGAGTG
>NZ_LGHL01000227.1 GCF_001908205.1 Bradyrhizobium sp. NAS80.1 | reverse complement strand
ACCCGGATCGCAAGAGCGATCCGACCTCTCCCCGCAAGCGGGGAGAGGTAAAAGGTCGCTTACGCCGTCCGCAGCGAGCCCAGGAAACCGTCGACCTCGGCCTTGAGACGGTCGGACTGCGATGACAGTCCGGCGGCGGCCTGATGCATCTTCGAGGCGGCTATGCCCGCCTGCTCGGACGCCTTGCTGACGCCGACGATATTGTCGTTCACCTCGCGCGTGCCGGTGGCGGCCTGTTGCAGGCTGCCCGCGATCTCGCGCGTCGCCAGGCCCTGCTGATCGACGGCGGTGGAGATCTGGCCGGAGATCTCGTCGATCTCGGCGATGGTCGACCCGATAGCCTGGATGGCGTTGACGGCGTCGCTGGTCGCGCTCTGGATGGTCTGAACCTGCGCCGAGATCTCCTCGGTGGCTTTCGCGGTCTGGTTCGCCAGCGCCTTGACCTCGCTCGCGACCACCGCGAACCCCTTGCCATGCTCACCGGCGCGGGCCGCCTCGATGGTGGCGTTCAGCGCGAGCAGATTGGTCTGGCTCGCGATGTTCTGGATCAATGTGACGACCTCGCCGATCTTCTGCGTGCCGCTGGCGAGGCCCTCGACGACCTGGTTGGTGCGGCGGGCTTCGTTCGCGGCCTTGGCGGCGATTTCGGCCGAGCGGGCGACCTGCTGGGTGATGCTGGTGACCGATGCGGTGAGCTCTTCGGTCGCGGCCGCGACCATCTCGACATTGCCCGAGGCCTGGTTCGACGCTGCGGCGGCAGCGGCGGTCTGACGCGCGGTGTCGGCGCTATTGCCGCTCATCGCGGACGAGAGCTGCTGCACTTCGCCAGCGGCGATCGCCACCGCCTGCACGATGCCGCCAATGCTGCGTTCGAAATTGCTCGCGAGCCGCTGCTTGGCGACCTCGCGTTCCTCCTTGGCGCGCTGCTCGACCTCGCTGCGCTCGCTGTTAGCGCGCGCTTCCGCCGCCATCGCGGCCTGCGCCTCGGCCGTTTTCACGGCCGTGGTCTCGAACAGCTCCTGGAGCTTGTGCGCCAGCGCGATCAGCACGCCGGCCTCGATCAGCAGGATGACCGCATGCAGGACCACGCGGCCGAAATCGGATCCGCCCGGATAGATCGCCGCAGGCAGCAGGAAGTTCAGCGCCAGATGATGCAGCGCGACCGCAACCGTCGCGGCGACGATCGGCCGGTAGTCGCAATAGGCGACGGTGCACGCCAGCGCCGCGAAGAAGTACATGTGCATGTCGATCTGCCAGGGATGCCCCTCGAACTGGTAGGTGAACATCGACACGCCGCTCATCAGTGCGACCGAGAACACGAGACGGGTGGAAAGGCCGTTGCCCGACATGCGCCAGGACAAGGTCGCAGCGGTCGCGAAGATCGCCATGAACATTGCGGGGACGAGCCATGGCTTGCCGAGTGCAAGGCCGATCGTCATGCTGATCGGCACGTGCAGCCAGAGCATCGCGACAAGGATCTTGCTGGTGGTCTGGCGCAGCGATTCCAATCCGTCGTTCTCGACAATCATCTCATCTTCCCCAGGACTTCTGCCAAAAGACTATCTGCCAAAACATGCCGGCACCGCTTGCGCGTCCATCACGAACCAGGCGCCGGCCTCATGCAGGCGGGCCAGTCCGTCATGATCATCCGGGCGGACAACGAGGAGGGTGGGGAGGGCGGTTGCCCTCACGATCGCCGCTTGCGCCGATCCCGCAGCCAGAAACACCTGCTGCGCGCTCCACCAGGGCGGAAACACAACTGCGACAACCGCCGCGCCCGGACGAACCTGTAGGGTGAGGATTGCAAGCGCGATCCAGCCTGCGACCAGCAACGCAGTCGCATTCGCCCAGGCAGGCCACCGCCGGGACGGAATCGCCGTTTCCTCCTCCATGCCGCAAAGGTAGGCGCGCGGAACTAATTCTCGGTAAATGCTTCCTTACCGAGGTTCCGAATCGGGCGCGGGCGAGGGGCTGTACGGCGATCAGCGGCAATTTGCCGCCGATCGATCTGGTGTGAGCTGAAAGCCGGGCTTAGGCCGCCACCACCGCCGGGATCGGCAGTGCGGTGACGGACTTGATCTTCTCCATCGCGAAGCGCGAGGTGACGTTCTTCAACGGCACGGCGCTGATCAACTTCTTGTAGAAGACGTCATAGGCCTGCATGTCCGCGACCACGACCCGCAGCATGTAGTCGACGTCGCCGGCCATGCGATAAAACTCCATCACCTCGGGCATGGCGCTGACAGCTTCGGCGAACCTCTTGAGCCAGGCGTCGGAATGGTCGGCGCTCTCCACCGACACGAACACGGAGATGCCGAGCCCGATCTTGTTCTGGTCGACCAGCGCCACCCGCTTCAGGATCACGCCATCGGCCTCCAGGCGCTGGATGCGCTTCCAGCAGGGGGTCGAAGACAGGCCGACGCGGTCGCCGATCTCGGCGACGGACAGGGAGGCGTCGTCCTGGAGGACCATCAGGATCTTGCGATCGATGGCGTCGAGGCGACGGCTGGTCTCGGGGATCTGGGCGGTAGCATCGGTCATTTGAAGAACTTTGTTCCATTATCGAGGCAAGTTTCACTCATATATAGAAAAATCTTCTCCTGCAAGCCCGTATTCTTGGCGCCCAAGGCGGATCAGTGCTCGGCTATCTGGCCAAAAGCTCTTCAACTTCAAAGCGTTGCGGGGCCGCTTGGCCACCGCCATGGCGGGCGCATTTCAGGGCTGCGGTGGCTGCGGCGAATCGCAGCGTCTCCGGGATGCCGCCGCCTTCGGCGAGGCGAAGCGCAAAGGCGCCATGGAAGATGTCCCCGGCCCCGAGGGTATCGACCGCCTGAACCGGGAAAGCCGCGGTTTCCTCCGGCTCGCCTGTCTCGTTCAGCCAGATCGTGCCGCGCGGCCCGCGGGTGGCGGCGAGGAACGCCGGTGTCAGCGCAGCCAGACGCTTCAGTGCCGCGGCATCGTCGCCCACACCAGCGGTCTCCTGCACGTGCTCGCTGGCAAACAGCAGATGCGAGGCGGCCGTGAGCAGGCCGTCAGTCAGCGCCATCGCGCGGTCGACGCCGACGATGACGGGAACGCCGCGCCGGCGTGCTTCAGTGCAGAGATCGATGCAAAAGGCGCCGCAGCGGCTCTCGACGAGAACCGCCTGGCAATCGGTCAGCAGGTCGTTGGCATCCGGCAGCTTCACGTGCCACAGGGCAGGATCGCGATAGATCGTGAGCGTCCGTTCGCCTGCTCCGTCGATCATGATCGCAGAGACGGGCGTCATGAGCCCCGGCATGCGAACGATGTGCGTGGGTTCGATGCCCTCAGCAGCCATCCGTTCGAGAATGAAGCCGCTCGACGTCTCCCGCGCATCGCCCATCGGCCCCGCAAACGCGGCGCGGCCGCCGAGCCGGGCGATCGCAATCGCGGCATTGAGCGCGTTGCCGCCGCAGATCTCCGCAAGATGGCTGGCGTTCGCCTTGCTACCTCGCTCGGGCACGGCCTCGACCCGAAAGATCAGGTCGCGCACGGGAATGCCGATGCAGAGGATGCGTGGTGCGATCCCTGATGCAGCCATCGATGGTTGCCGCCTAGGCGCCGCTGCTGTCGCGTACCCAGCGGCCGAGGAGGTGATGGGCGATGGCGAAGGGATGCGGCCCGGCGAGCCCGTCGGGGTGGGTCCGCTTCAGCATCAGGGCGGCCTCCTCGCGTGTGAACCAGCGCGCGTCCTCGAGCTCTGAGTGGTCGACGACGATGTCCTCGTTCAACGCGCGCGCGCTGCAGCCGATCATCAGCGATGACGGGTAGGGCCACGGCTGGGTCATGTAATACTGCACGTCGGTGCAGCGGATGCCGGATTCTTCGATGATCTCGCGGCGCACTGCATCCTCGATGGTCTCGGCGGCCTCGACGAAGCCGGCAAGGCAGGAATACATGCCCGGCGGAAACTGCTTCTGGCGGCCCAGCAGGCACTTGTCGCCGGAGGCGACCAGCATGATCACGACCGGATCGGTCCGCGGAAAGTGCTCGGCCTTGCAAGCAGGGCAGTCGCGCTTCCAGCCGCCTTCCTTCATCGCGCTGCGGGTGCCGCAATTGGCGCAATAGCCGTGGCGTTGATGCCAGCCCACCATCGACTTCGCCATCGCGATTGCCGAGAGCTCGTCGGGCGGGATCGTGCCCTGCATCGCCATGCCGCGGAGCTCGGTGAGGGTGTAGTCCTCGCGGCCGATCAGTTTTTCGGCAGCGGCTTGCGACAGGCCCATGCCGAACATCGCGGCGCCGTCGCGCAGCCCTAGGAAGATCGTGCCGGGATTGGCGCCGCATTTCAGCGCTTCGTCGATCGACAGCAGCGCGCGCACCTTTTCGCCTTCGCGCTTCACCAGCAGCGAGTCGCGATAGACGACATAGGCGCGCGAGGATGGCTTCTGCTCCATCGCGAACAGCTTTTCATCGTCGCGGCGCAGGTGGGCGGCGCGATCGAGGACGTTGGTGACGAAGGCCGGCTGTCCCAGCGGAAACGAGTCGAATGCTGACATTATTGTTCTTTCAACCCAATCGTTCTTTTCAACTCAACCAGATCTTGCGGCGAAGCGCGCTGATGAAATTCTGCACCTCGGCGGCATCGTGTGCCAGAGGCGGCATCACGCCCCACACCGGCCGCGGCCATGCCGCATCATTGGTCCGGCGGGCGATGATGTGGACGTGAAGCTGCGGCACGAGGTTGCCGAGCGCTGCGACGTTGAGCTTGTCGCATTTGGTGATCTCCTTCAGCGCGCGCGAGACGCGCGAGATCTCCGTCATCAATTGCGCCTGCTGCACCTCGTCGAGATCGATGATCTCGACCGCATCGGGCCGCCGCGGCACCAGCAGCAGCCAGGGATAATGCGCGTCCTTGATGACCAGCACCTTCGACAGCGGCAGGTCGCCGATGTCGATGGTGTCTTCTTTCAGGCGGGAGTGCAGCGACCAGGCGGGATCGGGCATGAAGATTTCCGGATGGCCCGACAGTTTCGGGCTTGTTTGGTCCGACCATACGATAGGGAGTTAGCGAGGGGAAGGATCGGAGCCGCTGCATAGGCATGCTCAATCGTCGTCCCGGACAAGCGTAGCCTTGGCAACGCGTAGCGTTGTCCAGGGCGGAGCGCAGATCCGGGACCCATAACCACAGGATGAAGTTTTGCGAAGACTCGCGGTTACCAGATCGCTCGACAACTGCTCCCTGTGGCTATGGGTCCCGGGTCTGCGCTAACGCTTGCCCGGGACGACAGCGAGATTGTGGCTGCTTTTACGCCTCCGCCAGCACCCGCGCGTTGGCGCGGACCGAGGCTTCGCTGACGCGAATCCCAAGGCCAGGGCCATCGGGCACCACGACATGGCCGGCCCGATTGGCGACGCGCTCTTCCAGCACGTCCTCGGTCAGCACGTGATGCGGCATGTAGAATTCGCAACCGAGCGAGATGCCCGGCGTCGCGGCAATCAGCTGCGTGCCGGCAGCAAGACCGATGCCGCCCTCCCACAGCGTGCCGCCATAGCCGGGCAGGCCGGCGATGTCGGCGATCGCCATGATCGCCTGGGCCTCGAACAGGCCGCCGGCCTTCATCAGCTTGATCGAGACGGCATCGGCCGCCTCGCGGCGTACCACCTCCATCATGTCGCGGCGGTCGAAACAGCTTTCGTCGGCGAGCACGGGCGTTTCAAGCGCCGCAGTGAGCTGCGCCATCACGTCGAGATATTTCCGCGGCACGGGCTGCTCGATGAAGGTCGGCGCAAACTGCTCGACATCGCGCAGGGTCTTGATGGCGCCGAACGGCGCCAGGGCCTGGTTGTAGTCGACGCGAAGATCGACCTTGTCGCCAAACTCGTTCCGAATCGCCTCGAGATGGTCGAGATCCTCGCGATGTGGCTTCACGCCGGTCTTGACCTTGTAGATGACGTTCCCGTCCGGAACCATTTTCCGCATGCGTTCGAGATCGGCGACGAAATCCGGATCGGCGATCGAAAACGACAGCGGGATCGTGTCGCGCACGCGGCCGCCGAGGAGGTCCGCGACGGACAGCCCCGACGACTTGCCGACGATGTCGAGCAGCGCCATTTCGATCGCGACCTTGGCCTCGGCATGTCCGACCAGCGCGCGGTCGAGTTCCGCCATCAGCGCGCGAATGCGGCGGACCGGCTTGCGGAGCACGATTCCGCGCAAATAGATGTCGAGAGCGGAGAAGGCCGCTTCCGGCGTTCCCGTGAACACCTCCCACGGTGCCGCCTCGCCCCAGCCGATCACGCCGTCGCTCGAGGTGAGCTCGATCAGCACGCGCTTCACCGTGCCCTTGACGTTGCCGACGCCCTGCAGGCGTGCCATCTTGATCGGGCTCTCGATCAGGAACAGCCTGAGACGTTCGACGGTTGCTTCGGTCATGTCAGGCCTCCATTGACGTGCCAGACTTGGCCGGTGACGTAGGACGCCTTCGGTGACGCCAGGAAGGCGATGATCTCGGCCACTTCATCCGGCCGCCCGCGGCGGCGCATCGGGATCAGCGCTTCGGTCGCAGCGATCTGCTCCGGCGACAGCCTGCTCTCGCTCGGCTTGTCCTTGACGATGAGGCCAGGTGCAACCGCATTGACGGCGATGCCATCCTTGGCAAGCTCGATCGCGGTGAGCCGCACCAACGCCTCCAGCGCGGAGCGGCTCGCCGCCGTTGCCGCGAACGGCGCGAATTCGGGCCGGATCGCATGCGCAACGAAGGACGACACCGCCACGATCCGCGGATCGCGTCCTGCGCGTAACAGCGGAAGGGCAGCGTCGACCAGCCGCGTGAACGCCAACGCCGATTCATCCATTGCCTGGCGAAACTGATCCGCCGGTGTGCCGATCGCGCTGCCGCGGCGGGCGTGACCGCCAACGAGAATCAAGCCGTCAAGCCGGCCGAAGGCGGCTTTCGCGGCGGCGATGACATCGGTGGCAGCGGTTTCTTCGGCAAGATCACCGAGGCATTTTGCGACGGTCGATCCTTTCGCTTCGGCCTCCGCCGCGGTGGCGTCGAGACCTTCTGCGTTCGAGCGCGTGTGGAGCAGCAGGGCTGTGCCGGGGGCAGCAAGCAGCTTTGCGGTGGCGCGACCGATGCCGCTGGCGGCTCCGGTGACGAGATAAACGCGGTCGATATCTGGCATCATGATGCTGTAGTGGCCGGCGGCAGCGCGCCAGTGCGGTGGAAATGGCTGAGGAAGGCGCGCGTTGCGGCCTCCTGAGGATTGTCGATCACCTGCCGCGCCGGACCTTCCTCGACCACGACGCCGTCGCGCATGAAGATGAGGCGATCGGCGACTTCGCGGGCGAAGGCGATCTCGTGGGTCACGATCACCATGGTCATGCCTTCGGATGCCAGCCGCTGCATGACGTTCAGCACCTCGCCGACGAGCTCAGGATCGAGCGCCGAGGTTGCCTCGTCGAACAGCATCACATCCGGCTCCATCGCGAGCGCCCGCGCGATTGCGACGCGCTGCTTCTGCCCGCCGGAGAGCGTCGCCGGGTATTGGTCCGCCTTCTCTGCGAGCCCGACCTTTGCGAGCTGCGCGCGCGCGAGTTTCTCGGCGTCAGCCTTGGCCATGCGCCGCACCGTGACCGGTCCCTCCATTACGTTCTGGAGCGTCGTCATGTGCGGGAACAGGTTGAAATGCTGGAACACCATGCCGGTGGTGGCGCGGAATCTTGCCAGCGTCTTCACGTCGGGCAGCTTCGAACCCTCGCCGAACGCGAAGCGCGTGTCGCCGACGCGGACGCTGCCGCCGTCGGGCACGACCAGGAGATTGAGGCAGCGGAGCAGCGTCGATTTGCCCGAGCCCGACGGGCCGATCAGCGCGACGACGCCGCCCTTGGCGACGTCGAGATTGATGTTCTTCAAAACCTCGTTGCTGCCAAAGCTCTTGCGCAGGCCACGAATCTGGATTTTTGACGTCTCGCTCATTCGCCGACCGCCAGTCGCTTCTCGCCGCGCCGGACGATGATTGTCAGGGGAATCAGGATCGCCGCATAGGCAACCGCGACTGCGGTGTAGGTCTCTAACGGCCTATAGCTGTCATGGGCGGCGACCTGGCTCTGATAGACGAGGTCGGGCACAGCGAGCACCGAGACCAGCGAGGTGTTCTTGAACTGGATGATGGACTGGTTCATCAGCGCCGGGATCATGCGCTTGATCGCCTGCGGCAGCACGATGCGCCGCATGGTCTGGCCCGGCGTCATGCCGAGCGCGGCACCGGCTTCCGACTGGCCGCGGTCGATCGAGATGATGCCGCCGCGAATGATCTCCGAATAGAACGAGCCGCCATAGAGCGAGAGCGCCAGCGCCGAGGCCGTGATCGGCGTCATCTCGACCCCGGCGAGGATCGGCAGCGCGTAATAGAACCAGATCAGCTGCACCAGGATCGGCGTGCAGCGGAACGCCTCGATGAAGGCGAGCGCAACCAGGCGCACCGCCCTGAAGCGCGACAGGCTGCCGAATGCGCCGAACAGGCCGAAGACCAGTCCGAGCAGCACGATCACCACGGTGAAGCCGACGGTGACGCCGAGGCCGTTGAGAAAGAGCCAGCGATAGCTCCAGAGGATGCCGAAGTCCCACTGATACATGCGTGCCTTCCGGAACTCAGACGCGAGGAAGCGAGCGCAGTGCCGTTCGCCTCCTCCTGGAGCAGGTTGATCAAAGCGAAACGCCCGGCGGAATGTCCGCTTCGGTCACGCCGACCAGCTCCATGTTGGTGATGATCGCGTTGCGGATGAAGCCGAGGCCCTTGTTGAAGTCGATCCAGGTGTTGACGTAGTCGCGGAAGGTCTTGTCGTTCTCGCGGCGGAAGCCGGCGTTGGACGTGGTGGCGAACACCGGGGTCGGCAGCACGAACTGGCCGAGCGAGGGGTTCTTCTTGAGCACGGTCAGCGATAGCATGGTGATCAGGCACTGCGCGTCGACGCGGCCGGTCTGCAGCGCGGCGGTGGCGTCGTCCGCGGTCTTCAGTCGCGAGATCTGCGCCTTCGGCGTCAGGCGGCTGACGACCTGGTCGTGGGACGAACCCTGGTCGACGGCGATCTTGATGTCGGGCGAGTTGAGTTCGGCCCAGGTCTTCGGCTTGAAGTCCTTCTTGCAGAGGATGCCGAAGGCGTTGTTGAAGACCGGCACCGAGAAATCGACCACCAGCGCGCGCTTCGGTGTCGGGTTGAGGCCGAAGAAGATGTCGATCTTGTTGGACTGCAGATCCAGCACCGAATTGCCCCAGGTGGTCTCGGTGATCTCGAGCTCGGCCTCCATGTCGTCGGCGAGCGCCTTGGCGATGTCGACGTAGAAGCCCTTCCACTGGCCGCTGGCGAGGTCCTTCATGTAATAGGGTGCGCCGCCGCCGACCGCGCCGATCCGCATCTTCTTGGTCCGGCGGATGCGGGCGAAGGTCGATTCGTTGGGATCGGCCGCCTGGGCCACCGCCGGCGAGGCCAGCGCGCCCGCGGTCGCCGCGCCAATGGCGCCAAGTCCGACAATCGATGCAACATCACGACGTGTAACCATTGGGATCAATCGCTTTTCTGGTTGGATGGGGTTCCGGCAGCGTTCATACCAAGGCGGCCTTGGCAGCGAAAGCATAGCCTATCGGCTGGGCAGACCCGGAATTGCCCGGATGCTGGGCAAGATCAAGCTGAACACAGTGATACCCGCTTGCTTTCCCGCCCTTTTGGCCCCAAATAGGGACCGGGAGATTGGCGGTGGACGAGCCACTCGCCAACCGGGTCAGGTCCGGAAGGAAGCAGCCCTAACGAGGTCCGGATCGGGTCGCTCGTCAGTCTCCTACCTGTTTTTCCGAGCGAATAGCGCCGGCGGGCTTCCCGCCAGCGCGCTCCTTTCCGCAAAAGCCGGCCGAGAGACATTTCATTGCGGATCGACCGATGACCGACGCCGGCGCCCCTCCCACTTCCGACAGCGCCAGCCAGGCTGGCTTTGCCCTCGGTGCCGAGCCGGGCACGCCCTATCGGGTCCTGGCGCGCAAATACCGTCCCTCCAGCTTCAACGATCTGATCGGCCAGGAGGCCGTGGTCCGCACCGTCTCCAATGCGTTCGAGACCGGGCGCATCCCGCAGGCCTGGATCCTCACCGGCGTCCGCGGCGTCGGCAAGACCACCACGGCGCGCATCCTCGCCCGTGCACTCAACTACGAGATGCCGGATGGCTCGGTGAAGGGCCCGACCATCCACATGCCGACGCTGGGCGTGCACTGCCAGGCGATCATGGAAAGCCGGCACATGGACGTGCTGGAGATGGACGCGGCGTCGCATACCGGCGTCGACGACGTCCGCCAGATCAATGACAGCGTGCGTTATGCACCGGCCAGCGCTCGCTACAAGGTCTACATCATCGACGAAGTCCACATGCTGTCGACGGCGGCGTTCAACGCCTTCCTGAAGACGCTGGAGGAACCGCCCGAGCACGCCAAATTCGTGTTTGCGACCACCGAGATCCGCAAGGTTCCGGTGACGGTGCTGTCGCGCTGCCAGCGTTTCGACCTGCGCCGCGTCGAGGCCGACGTGCTGATGAAGCACCTCGCCAATATCGCGGCGAAGGAGAGCGTCGAGATCGAGCCGGAGGCGCTCGGCATTATCGCGCGCGCGGCCGAAGGCTCGGTCCGTGATTCGCTGTCGCTGCTCGACCAGGCGATCGCGCATGCGGCAGGGCAGGTGAAGGCCGATGCGGTCAGGCAGATGCTGGGGCTCGCCGATCGCACCCGCGTCATCGACCTCTTCGATTCGCTGGTGCGCGGCGACATCGCGGCCGCCTTCAAGGAGTTCCGCGACCAGTACGACGTCGGTGCCGATCCCATCGTCGTGCTCTCGGACCTTGCCGAATTCGTCAACTTCGTCACCCGCGTGAAGATCGTTCCGGCGACAGCCGACAACGTCGCCTATGGCGAGACCGAGCGGGTGCGTGCACGCGATTTCGCCTCCAAGATCTCGATGCGCGTGCTGTCGCGGATGTGGCAGATGCTGCTCAAGGGCATCACCGAGGTGCAGGCCGCAACGCGGCCCGCCGCTGCCGCCGAGATGGTGCTGGTGCGCATCGCCTATGTCGCCGACCTGCCGACGCCGGACGAGGCCATCAGGATGCTGGAGCAGAATGGCGGCGGCTCGCCGGTCGTGAGCGGCGGCAGTGCCGCGCGCAGCACGCCGGCCGCGCCTGTTGCCTCCGCAGCGCCGGTTGCTTCTGCTGCGCCGGTCCGTGCACCGACCTCGTCGCCGTCCTCGTTCGGCGGTGGTGGTGCCCGTCCGCAGATGGCGGCACCTGCGCCTAATCCGCAAGGGGCTGCACCCCAACTGCGCATCACGAGCTTCACCCAGCTCGTCGCGCTCGCCGGGCAGAAGCGCGACCTCATGACCAAGGGCGCGCTCGAAGGCGACATGCGCCTCGTCCGTTTCGAGGAGGGCCGGCTGGAGGTCGCGCTCGAGCCGAACGCCTCCAAGACCACCATTACCGAGCTCGCGCGCAAGTTCGAGCTCTGGACCGGCCGGCGCTGGACCGTGATCGTCTCCAACGAGCAGGGGCAGCCGACGCTGCGGTCGGTGAACCAGGCCGCCAAGCAGGAGCATGCGCGCACCGCCGAGGCCGATCCGCGCGTACAGGAGGTGCTGTCGCGCTTCCCCGGATCGAAGGTCGTCGAGGTCCGCAGGCTTGCCCCCGAGACGCCGGAATCCAATATTAACGCCGACTATGGCAGTGACGATCCGCCCGACGGTTCCGACGGCGACGATCTCTAGAGCATGATCCGGGCCCGAAGGGCCGCGTAGCGCAAAGTGTGAAGCGGTTTTCCGATCAGATCATGCTCAAACGATAAGCTCAGGCGCGATGACTGCTCATCGTGCCAACAAAGGACACGCACCGATGGCTGACTTTCTCGGCATGATGAAGCAGGCGGCGCAGCTGCAATCCAAGATGCAGGCGATGCAGGACGAGCTCGGCAATGTCGAGGTCGAAGGCATCTCCGGCGGCGGTCTCGTCGCCGTGCGCATGACCGCGAAAATGGACGTCAAGGGCGTCAAGATCGATGCCTCGCTGATGAAGCCGGAAGAGCGCGAGGTGCTGGAAGACCTGCTCGTCACGGCCTTTGGCGAGGCCCGCCGCAAGGCCGAGGCTGCGATGCAGGAGAAGATGCAGTCGCTCACCGGCGGACTCGGCCTGCCGCCGGGGCTGTTCGGCCAATAACATGGGCGCCGTTGCAGGTCCCGAAATCGAGCGGCTGGTCCAGCTTCTCGCACGGCTGCCGGGTCTCGGTCCGCGCTCCGCGCGGCGTGCGGCGCTGCATCTGATCAAGAAGCGCGAAGCGCTGATGATGCCGCTGTCTTCTGCGTTGCAGGTCGCGCTCGACAAGGTCCAGGTCTGCAAGACCTGCGGCAACATCGACACGCAGAATCCCTGCACTGTCTGCACCGATCCGAAGCGCGATCCCGCCATCATCGTCGTCGTCGCTGACGTTGCCGATCTCTGGGCGCTGGAGCGGGCCAATGCGACACAAGGACGCTATCATGTGTTAGGTGCGACCTTGTCGCCACTCGACGGTGTCGGCCCGCAGGATCTCACCATCGACGCGCTGGTGGTGCGCGCGCATGATCCGCAGGTGAACGAAATCATTCTTGCGCTGAATGCGACGGTGGACGGCCAGACCACGGCGCACTACATCACCGACCTGCTTCAGGACGCCAATGTGAAGGTGACGCGCCTTGCGCATGGCGTGCCCGTCGGCGGCGAGCTTGATTATCTCGATGAAGGTACGCTATCGGCCGCGATGCGGCAGCGCACCCTGTTCTAGCAATCCTACAGAACTCACGGAACGGACGACATGACGAAACGATTCGCCAAACGATTGGCTTTGGTCGCGATGATGATGGTGGTGGTGACCCCCGCCGTCTCCGCGCAACAGGACGACGAGGCACTGCCGCCGTCGAAGCCTGGCAAGCCGATCAACACCGGCGACGTGCTCTCGGGCGAATTGAACGCAATGAAGGTGCGCGACGTCAAGAACGCCGGCAAGAGGGTTGCGACCTACCAGATCACCTCCGAACCGCGTCGCCTGCCGCCGCCGAACGGGCTGTGCAATCTCGAGACCGGCCCCGAAACTTTCCAGCTCGTCACATCCAGCGACGCGCAGGCCGCGCAACTGAAATCGTTTGTCGGCAAGGCGATCTCGGTCAAGGTTGATGAGGTCGCCTGCGCCAGCGATCCCGGCCAGATCAGCGAGGCCGTGATTACGAAGTGGAGCTTGATCAAGAAGCAGTAGGGGGCGATCGGCATCTCGCCGCGTTCTCCGCCGTCGTTGCGACGAAGCAAGCCAGACTGTTTCCGCGGAGATTGTCTGGATTGCTTCGTGGAGTCTGTCATCGGGCCGCGCTATGCGCGGAACCGACACAAAAGTGTCGGAACCGCGGAAGATTTGCGCGGCTTCGTGACCCCCTGCACCCGGAACGCTCCGTCGCGTTGCTCGTTAGCGGCATAACGGTCAACCTATTTGACAGGAGCACTCCATGCGAAAACTCATCTTGCCGGCCATTGTCGCGATCGGCCTGGGATCGGCGGCGCCGGCGATGGCCTATGACACGGGCGATCAGATCTCGATGCAGGCCGCGCTCGACGTCGCAACCGATATCGGCGTCATGACCATTTCGCACACGCAGTTTCTCGGGGATGAATGGCAGATCGAGGGGCGCGACCGCACCGGCCGCTGGATGGAGGTCTATGTCGACGCCAGGACCGGCGAAGTGCGCAACGTCAATCGCGGCTGGTAAGCCCTGGCAATCTTGGAACGACGCGATGAAATAGCGTCATTCTGTCGTCCCGGGGCGCGCGAAGCGCGAGCCCGGGACCCCTGCGCGAGCGCTTGCGCTCGTCGCGATACCACAGGGAGTAGTTGGACGAAGGCTCGTGGTTACCAGTCTCGCGCCGCAATTCCCCGCTTTCGCGGGGACGACGGCACGGAATGGGTTGGCAGAGTTCTCTAGCCAACACCCCTCACGTCAGCACCTTGACCCCGCCGAACGACGTCACGCGGCCCTGCTTCAGCATCACGATTTGCGTTGCGAGCTGACGCAGCTCTGCTGCGTCGTGGCTGACATAGACCATCGGCACATTGGCTTCATCGCGCAGCCGCACCAGATAGGGCAGGATCTCGAGCTTGCGACCCTCGTCGAGTGCGCCGAGCGGCTCGTCCAGCAGCAGCAGGCGCGGCCTCGACAGCAGCGCGCGTCCGAGCGCGACGCGCTGGCGCTCGCCGCCGGAGAGTTTTCCGGGACGGCGGTCGAGCAGGGCGCCGATGTCGAGCAGGTCGATGACGCGCCTGTGCTGCGCAGGATCAGGCGCGAGGTTGTTCATTCGCCGGCCATAGTCGAGATTCTGCGCGACGTTGAGATGCGGAAACAGCCGGGCGTCCTGGAACACATAACCGATCCGGCGGCGCCAGGTCGGAACGTGGATGCCGGCCGCGGTATCGTCGACGGTCTCGCCGTCGATCACGATGGTGCCGCGGTCAGGACGCAACAGCCCTGCGATCATGTTGACCAGCGAGCTCTTGCCGGCGCCCGATGCGCCGAACAGGCCGGTGACGCGGCCCTCGCTGCTGAAGGACGCCGCGAGCGTGAATTCACCGAGTTGTTTTTCGACGTCGACCCGCAGCATGGTCAATTTCCGTGCAGGCGCGCGGTGGCGCGGCGGGCGAACCACTCGGCGACAATCAGTGCTCCGAGTGCGAGCACAAGCGAGACGATCACGAGTCGTCCCGCAGCCGCGTCTCCATCGGGCGTCTGGATCAGCGAATAGATCGCCGAAGAAATCGTCTGGGTCTCGCCGGGAATGTTGGAGACGAAGGTGATGGTCGCGCCGAACTCGCCGATCGCCTTGGCGAAGCCGAGCATCATGCCGGCGAGCACGCCGGGCAGCGCCAGCGGCAGCGTCACCGTGAAGAACACCTTCCAGGGCGCGGCGCCGAGTGTTTCGGCCGCCTGCTCGAGCCGCCGGTCGATTGCCTCGATCGACAGCCGCATCGGGCGCACCAGCAGCGGAAACGACATCACGCCGCAGGCGAGCGCCGCGCCGGTCCAGCGGAAGGCGAAGACGACGCCGAGATAGTCGGCGAGGAAGGCGCCGACGAGGCCGCGACGGCCGAAGGTGAGGAGCAGGAGATAGCCGGTCACGACCGGCGGCAGCACCAGCGGCAGATGCACCAGCGCGTCGAGCACAGACTTGCCCCAGAAGTCCTTGCGGGCAAGCAGCCACGCTAGCGCAATGCCAAAGGGCGTTGCGACCAGCGTTGCAATGACGGCGACCCTGAGCGAGAGCAGGATCGCTGTCCATTCGGCAGGAGTGATGTCGAGCATCAAATTGTAATATCAAGTCGCAATCAAGTTGTGGGGCTGATCAGGAATTTGAACCCGTACTTTTCCAGAATGGTCTTGGCCGGCGGCGAGCGCAGGAAGGCGAGATAGTGGTTGGTCTCGGGCTTTGCGGTCGTGGTCGCTGCGACGGGATAGATGATCGCGGGGTGCGAATCTGCCGGGAAGGTGCCGACGATCTTCACGCCGGGCTCGACCTTGGCATCGGTGGAATAGACGATGCCGAGCGCAGCCTCGCCGCGAGCGACCAGCGTCAGCGCGGCGCGCACGCTGTCGGCCATGGCGAATTTCGGCTCGGCCGCCTGCCACGCGCCCAGCTTCTCAAGCGCGGCCTTGGCGTATTTGCCGACCGGCACGGACTTGACGTCGCCGGTTGCGATCCTGCCGTCGCCGGCCAGTTTTGCCAGGTCGGAGCCCTGCGCAATCGTGACGTTATCGATCTTGGAATCCTTCGGCGCGATCAGCACGATGCTGTTGCCGAGCAGATTGACGCGGGTCGGCTCGTTGATGGTCTTCTTGCTGGTCGCGTAGTCCATCCAGTCGGTGTCGGCCGAGACGAACACGTCGGCCGGCGCGCCCTGCTCGATCTGCTTGGCGAGCACCGAGCTCGCGGCATAGCTGACGCTGAACTTGACGCCGGTCTTGGCGGTGTAGGCGGCGTCGATCTCGTCGAGCGCGTTCTTCATCGAGGCGGCAGCGAACACGGTGATGGTCTTGTCCTCGGCGGCGGCGGGCGAAAGGCTCGCGCCCGCGAGGATCACGAAAGCGGTGAAAAGTCCGGCAATACGAATCATGGATAGCGCTCCGTGCGGGATCGCGCGCACAAAATGTACGCGCCAATCCGGCGTTGGGTGGGTCTGGTGCGACAGGCGGATGCGCTGTTCCACGGGCCTTGCGACGGCTTACGGCCGGCAGGGGTATCGCACTTGCGAAGATAGCAGGCTGGGGCCGCAGGTCAAAGGCGACCGTTGGCCCAACCAGATGGTCTATTGCGCCGGCAGGATCGCGATCGAGAGCGAGTTCTCTCTGGCGCCGCTGACCTGGAGCACCAGGGGCTGCGCCGACAGCTCGTATTTCATGGTCTTGCGGATGCCGTCGCAGTCGGTGGCGCCGCTGAAGGCTACGGGTTTAAGGAAATGGCCGTCCTGGACCACGTCGACCCAGGCTCCGCTGGACAGGCTGATCGTGTAGAGCCCGGCCCTGGCGGTCTTGATGTTGGTGAAGCCGGCAAAGGTGCCATCCTTCGGCGCGCGCTCCGGCGGCGAGGGCAGCTTGGCATCCGCTGGCGCAACCAGCCCCAGCGTGATGGCCGATGACGGCAGCGCGGACTGCTCACTCCCAGACGTGAGCTTGGCACGGTCCGGCGCCGTCAGCGCGGCGCGCTCGCGTTCGATCGGCCATTTGAACTTGTCGCAGCCGCTCGGTTCTTCGGCGGCCAGTGCGGAGGTCGCACTGATCGAGAGCGCAGCGAGGAAGGTGAGGACGCGCATGTCAAATCTCATCGTTGGCCACGCGAGGAATGCGGGCTGGCGGTCAGGCTTCGCTAGACAATTCGCTAGAGAACGGGATGCGCATCCCGACATGCCGCGGGCTTACGGCGCGGCGGCAAAGGCGATCCTAGCGCACCAGGGGAAGCGCACCAACTCTCTAGTTCGTCATTCCGGGGCGCGCGCAGCGCGAGCCCGGAATCCATAGCCACAGGGAGGAATTTGGCGAAGGCTCGGAGTGACCAGCTCGCGCAACAACCTCTCCCTGTGGCTATGGGTCCCGGGCTCGCTTCGCGCCCCGGGACGACAACGGTGGGTGAAGCCGCAGCATGCCCATCCGCACACGCTACGGCTTCGCGTCCGGCGCGTGCAGCACGGCTTTGCAGGCGGCCGGCATCTGCGTCAGCGTCATCGGCGGCTTGGGCTTTGGCGGCTCCGGCGGCGGCTTCGGGTGCAGCACGGCGTCGCTGAACCAATAGGCGAGGTCGGAGGGCTTGCAGCCTTCGTCCTCCGATTGTGACGGCTGGCCCTCGCATTCGCCGGCGCCCGCCGGGCAGCGCATGCGGATATGGAAGTGATAGTCGTGGCCCCACCACGGCCGGATCTTCGACAGCCACGAGCGGTCGCCCCTGGCCTCGCGGCACAGCGCCTTCTTGATCGCGGCATTGACGAAGATGCGCTGCACCGCCGGCTCCTGCGCCGCGTCGCGCAGCACCAGCACGTGGGCGGGCGTGAACACGTTCGGATCGATGTCTAGCCGGTCCTGGCGCACCATCATCACCGCCGACATCTCCTCGCGCTCCTCGCGCGAGAGCCGACGGCCCGGCATCGGCGTCAGCCAGATGTCGGCATCGAGACCGATCTGGTGGCTGGCATGGCCTGATAGCGCCGGGCCGCCGCGCGGCTGGCCGATGTCGCCGACCAGGATGCCCGGCCATCCGGCGTCCTTGTGCGCCTTGGCTGCGAGGCGCTTGATCAGCGCGATCATGCCGGGGTAACCGTAGTTGCGGTTGCGCGACAGCCGCATCACCTGCCAATTGTCGCCATTGAGCGGCATCTGCTCCGCGCCGCCGATGCATCCCTTGGCGTAGGAGCCGATGACATGGGCCGGCCCCTTCGACGGCAGCAGCTTTCGCGCGAACAGCTCCTTTGCGCCGAGCTTGGGATCATTGGGATTGGCGAGCGGTGGCAGCGGCTTCGGGGTGACGCTGCCCTTGTCCTGGGCCAGCGCGGCGCCGGCGGTCAGGAGCGACATGACAAGCAGGAGAGGGGCGATGCGGCGGGGACTCATGCTGTCGTCCTTATAACCCAACGCCGCATCAGGGTTAAGAATTAGGCTTTTAACAAGGCGCGGCCTCATGGTGTCTTTACAGCCGCCGGCCGCGTTTTCTTAACGGAGCGATAACCGTATCCCTGCATTGACCAAAATTCGTGCGCGGAACGAGACTCGCTTCCATCGTGCATGCAATCGGGAGCGCATCCGGAACTGATTCATGGAGAGCGCGCGTTTTTGCGTCACCTTTCTTTCCGATTGCGACGTGGCAGCAGCTTGGCGCGCCGGTTGACGCGACTCGCGCCGCGCAAACAGGCAGAATCGGTTCGGTTCACGGCGGCCGCAAGGCGTGACCTCGGGCGGCGAGACCACCCAAGATTACTTTTTTTTCAGACACTTGCCCCAAAGCTTGCGGCCGCTGGGCGCGTCCAGGGCGTACGAAGTTGAGTTTGGGTTCTAAAAGAACAGAAAAGCGAAAGCGCGATGTGCTCGCCCGGGCTGGCCGACAGCCGCGCAAGCCGCGCTTTGCGCGCGCGCATCATCCGCCCGCCGAACGTGACCAATTCGTGCAAGTCCGTGCGGATGCCGAAGCGGCCATCACTGAGGCGCGCAAATCACATGAGCGGCTGCGTCAGGCCGTCGACATGCTGCCCCAGGGCATCGTGATTCTCGACCCCGAAGGTCGCTACGTCCTCTGGAACAAGCAATACGCTGAGATCTACAGCAAGACCGCCGATCTGTTCGCGGAAGGCGCGCGCCTCGAAGATACGCTGCGCGTCGGCGTCGCCCGTGGCGATTACCCGGAAGCGGCCGGCCATGAGGAAGAATGGATCGCCGAGCGGCTGAAGAAGCTCTACGAGCCGGGCAAGCGCCACGAGCAGACGCTGTCGGACGGCCGCGTCATCCTGATCGAGGAACGCCGCACCGATGACGGCGGCGTCGTCGGCCTGCGCGTCGACATCACCGAACTGAAGCAGCGCGAGGCCTCGTTCCGCCTGCTGTTCGACGGCAATCCCGTGCCCATGATCGTCTGCGCGCTGGACGACGAGCGCATCCTCGGCGTCAACGATGCCGCGGTCGCGCATTACGGCTATAGCCGCGCCGAGTTCGAGAAGCTGAAAATCCGCTCCTTGCAGGCCTTCGACAGCGAGCCGCCCTGGACCACCGACCGGTCCAGCGTGGAGCAGGCCGCACGCACCTGGAAGCACGTCAAGGCCGATGGCGCGCTGATCGATCTTGCGATCTATTCCCGCGAGCTGACCTATGCCGAGCGGCCTGCGGTCCTGCTCGCGCTGATCGACATCACCGAACGCAAGCGCGCCGAGGCGCGGCTTGCCTTCATGGCCCAGCATGACGGGCTCACCGGCCTGCCCAACCGTACCCTGCTGCGCCAGCAGGCGGACGAGATGCTGCTGCATACGCGGCGCAGCCCCGAGAAGGTGGCGCTGCTGATGCTGGGGCTGGACAATTTCAAGGCGGTCAACGACACGCTGGGGCACGCGGTCGGCGACAAGCTCTTGCGCGGCGTCGGCAAGCGGCTGCGCTCGACCTTGCGCGAGGAAGATGCGCTGGCGCGGCTCAACTCGGACGAGTTCGCGATCGTGCAGAGCGGCCTGACGCGCCCCGAGGACGCGGTGATGCTGGCCAAGCGCTTGCTCGAAGCCATCGCCGATCCCTACCTGCTCGACGGCCATTCCGTGGTGATCGGCGCCTCCATCGGCATCGCGATGGCCCCCGGCGACGGCGACGATTCCGAAAAGCTGCTCAAGAGCGCGGACATGGCGCTGTCGCGCGCCAAGGCCGATGCGCGCGGTACCTTCGCCTTCTTCGAGGCCGCGCTCGATGCGAAAGCACAGAGCCGCCGCAAGATCGAGGTCGAGTTGCGCGACGCGATCCAGAACGACATGTTGCGCCCCTATTACCAGCCGCTGATCGACCTCCAGAGTGGGCGTATCACCGGCTTCGAGGCGCTGGTGCGCTGGCCGCATGCCGAGCGCGGCATGGTCTCGCCGGCCGACTTCATTCCGGTCGCGGAAGAAACAGGGCTGATCAATCCGCTTGGCGGCCTGATGCTGCGCCGTGCCTGCCTGGAGGCCGCGACCTGGCCGGACGACGTTCGCGTCGCCGTCAATCTGTCGCCGCTTCAGTTCCGCAGCGGCAGTCTGCTTTCGATGGTGACGGACTCGCTGAAGCATTCCGGCCTGCCGCCGAGGCGGCTCGAGCTGGAAATCACCGAAACGCTGCTGCTCGAGAAGAGCGCCCAGGTGCTGGCGACGCTGCATGCGCTGCGCGCGCTCGGCGTGCGTATCTCGATGGATGATTTCGGCACCGGCTATTCGAGCCTCAGCTATTTGCGCAGCTTCCCCTTCGACAAGATCAAGATCGACCAGTCCTTCGTGCGCGATCTCGGTGCCAACCGCGAGGCGCAAGCGATCATCCGCTCCATCGTCAGCCTCGGCAAAGGCCTCGGCGTCACCATCACCGCCGAAGGCGTCGAGACCGAGGCCGAGCTGAGCTGCCTCCGGGCCGAAGGCTGTGATGAGGGGCAGGGTTTTCTGTTCAGCAAGGCCCGGCCCAATGCCGAGATCATCAGCCTGCTGGCCGCACAGCGCGGCATCGATGGCGACACCGCGCTGGTGGCCTAGGGTTTGGGACGCCGCTTCTCAGCTGAAGCCGCCTCACGCAAGGCAACTTCGGCATTTCGGCCTTTTGCCTCATCTCAGACACGGCGAGGAAGACCGCGCAAGCGAAGCGCGCATATTGCTCAGTCGTCACACCGAGCATAGTAGGTTTTCAAGGGTCGGTAATGCGAACCTGAGGCAACAAATTCTTTGCGAAGGCAATGGTCAAGCTCGTGATGGACCTGCTGTCCATCACAGCTAAAACGCTCAAAGTGTAGCTTGATTATTCTTGCATGGTCGAGGTAGGTCGCGAAATACTGCGCAGCGGTCGGTTTCACCCTGCACATGGGGTAGACTGAATTTCGCACCTCCGACGGGAGGCGATCGATGCGTTCCGAACTCCACGGCTCATCGCGCGAAAATCCACCCGCTCGCGCAAGCGCGCTCGACTGAGCACAGAGCACGAGCAATAGAGCGCAGGTTACAGACGGCCAAGAACAAGAAAATGAGTGTGGTTTCCAAGTGGTCACGGCGCACCGCCTCCACACACTCCGAACCATACCTCAAAATGCGGCCGCGCGTGGAGTAATCAACTGGCAAAGTTGCCGCACGCGGCGCCTCTCCTGGCCGCGATAGAGGCTTGTTCGGGTTGGTTGCTGCCCGGTCACAACCCGGGATATTCGGATATTGATCATATCCCCGATTGACCAGATAGCCTGTTCGGGTACTCTTTCGATCCACAAATGGCAGCGACCACCTGAATGCTCTGGTTTCGGAAACATCTCAGGCAGGGTTCATGGCTTGCGCTTGTCGCGCTTGCCATCAACTTCATGCTCGCCTTTGGGCACGTCCATAAATCAGATGGAACCGGCTCCGAGCGGCAGATTGCGCCGATCGCCGCCGGCGCTGTGACCAATAGCGGGCACAGCCAGAACAATCCGGCCGACCAAGCCGATTATCTCTGCCCGATCTGCATTGCGGCGGCCGCCATGGGCACTGCGGTAGCCCCGGCACCACCGGCGCTTGCCGTAGAGCTTACCGATGCCGTGATCGATCGCATCATCGCCCACATGCGTTCGGTCCCGCAGCCGACACACACCGCATTTCTATCTCGCGGACCTCCGATCTCCTGACATCGCTGCTTCGATCCATTGCTGGCGCCGCGCAAGGGAGCGCGGCAGGTGATGGAGCCGAAGCTCCCTCCGGAGTCCAGGACGCTTGTGCGTCGTGGGCAAGCGTTCAGTTGGAAGTGATCAGATGAACGGTTCCGTCTTCTCGCGCGCGTTGCGGCGGGTTTTCCTGTCAGCCTCATCGCTGACGCTCGCGGCCGCTTACGGCGCACCCGCGCTGGCCCAAGGCGAGGCTCCGCCACCCCCGTCGGCCACCGCGACGCCCCTGCCGAGCGCCTCCCCCTCCGCTCCGCCCTCACCGACGCCGCAAACCTCGACCTCGCCCGCGCCGGCCGAGCAGGGGGCACAAGCGCCGGCGCCGCAAGCGACGCCAGCCGCCCAGGAGCAGGCTCCGGGTCCCACGGTGCTGCCCGAGACCCGTGTTGCCGCGCCGGTGGAACGGCGCCGGCCGCGCACTTCGCCGCCGAGCCAGGTCGCGCGCCATCCGGCTCCGGCGGCGTCAGCTCCGTCTTCGGAGCAGGTCCAAGCCGCGGCCAATCGTCAGGTCGTCCAGCAGACCCAGAACTTCGATCAGCGGCGCGACAACGTCATCCTGCCGAAGACCGGCACAACAAACTATCAACTCTCCCAGAGGGATATCGAAAACCTCCCGCAGGGAAACGCCGCTACGCTCAAAGATGTCGTGCTGCAATTTCCGGACGTCTATCAGGATTCGACGAGCTCAGGCGATTTTCACGTCCGCAACGAGCACGCCAACGTTCAGTACCGGATCAATGGAGTTCTGCTGCCCGACGGCGTATCCGGCTTCTCGCAGCTTCTGGAGACCTCCTTCATCGGCAGCATAGGGCTAATCACCGGCGCGCTGCCGGCGCAATATGGCCTGCATACAGCGGGCGTCCTCGACATCACGACCAAGAGCGGAGCGGCGCTGTCCGGCGGCAGCGTCAGCATTTACGGCGGCAGCCGTCAGACCGTCACGCCCAGCTTCGAATATGGCGGGGTCGAGGGGAAGACCGACTATTATGTCACCGGCCGCTATCTCAGCACCGGCCTCGGTCTTCAAAACCCCACCGCTTCCCTCAACGCCATTCACGATCACTCTGAACAAGGCAGGTTCTTCGCCTATACGTCCACGGTTCTGGATCCAACAGCGCGGGTGGTCACGATTTCAGGGTTCGGCGAGACCCGCTACCAGATTCCCAATAATCCCGGACAGGCCGGCAATGTAGGCGGTTTCTGCGGTGGTCCGTTCAACCCCGCAAACCCCTGCCTCAACCCGGATGGTAGCCCAAACCCGAATGCGCCCCCCCTATACGGCCTTCGGTAAGAGCAGCTTCAATTCGGCCACCATCAATCAAAACCAATACGAGAAGAACGCCTATAACGTCATCGCCTGGCAGAAATCCGAAGGGAATTTCGATGCACAGCTCGCATATTACTCGCGTTACAGCGATGTGCACTTCGTTCCCGACCCGGTGGGCGATCTCTTCATCAACAACGTCGCATCCGACGTTTACCGCAGCTCGTTCCTGAACGGTGTTTCCGGCGACTTCTCGTACCGTCTGAACGATGCGCACACGCTTCGCGCCGGCTTCTACACCAACGGCGAACAGACCCACATCGCAACCACAAGCACAGTTGAGCCACTCGCCCTCAACGATCCGAGCGGCCTGACTGCGATCGACAGTCCGTTCAACATTCTTGACAGCAGCAAATTGTTTGGCTGGCAGCTTGGCGCTTATGCCCAGGACGAGTGGCGGCTGACCCCGCAGCTCACGCTCAATTATGGCCTGCGGTTCGATCAAATCTATCAGTACGTCGATGCGAACCAGTTCAGTCCACGCGCGAGCCTGACCTACAAACCGTGGTGGTCGACCGTGCTTCATATCGGCTACATGCGAACGTTCGAACCGCCACAACAAGTGCTTGGTCGAACGATTCCAACCCAGATCTTTAGCGGCACCACCGCAGGCACCCCGATCGTCACCCCCGAGCAGGCCGCCGTGTTGCCCGGCCAGGTGACCGGCCTGCCTCTCCAGAATGTCGGAGCGATCCAACCCGAGCGCGCGAATGTGTACGACGCCGGCTTCACGCAACAATTGCTTCCGCAATGTCCGACGACACCAAGTGCAACACCCTCCAAAGCGCCGGTTGCAGCTGCAAATTGTCCGAGCCTCGAACTCGGCGGCAGCATCTACTACAAGACTGCCAGGGACCTGCTTGACGATGGGCAGTTCGGCCAGGCCTACGTGCTTACCGCGTTCAACTATGACAAGGCCGAGAACTACGGCGCCGAACTGAATCTCAAATTCAGGTATGGGGGCTTCTCCGCTAACACCAGTTGGGCGTGGGGAGTCCAGCACGCACACACCGTCGTTTCAAATCAGACGCTGTTCAGTCCTGACGACCTGATCTACATCCAGAACAATTGGATCCACACCGACCACGATCAAACCTATACGGGTTCGGGAAGGGTCGCATACCGGTGGACCGACTCCGGTTATCGCTGGTTGGACGGCACCACTGCGAGTGCAACCTTTATCTACGGCAGCGGCTTGCGAACGACCCCGGCGGGCGTCGTCTGCCCGAACTGCGACCACCTCCCATCTTATTGGCAGGTCAACACCGGCCTGTCGCACGAGTTTGCCAACGGCTGGAACGGACTTCCGGTTACAGTCCGGTTCGACGTGGTCAACGTAACCGACTACATCTACCAGATCCGCAACGGCGCCGGCATCGGCGTGTTTGCCCCGCAATACGGACCGCGGCGCGGATACTATTTCGGCATATCGCAGAAGCTCGGGGCGCCCGAGAAGACTGCGGGCGTTCTGCCGGGCTTCTACACCAAGGCCGCGCCGCCTGCGGCGACGGTTTACCATTGGGCTGGTCCCTATGTTGGAGCCAACTTCGGTGGCGCGTTCAGCACGGGCGAGCACGTGTTCACGCCGATCGGCACCGGCAACACCAATCCGAGCGGCGTACTCGGTGGCTTGCAGGCCGGTTACAATTATCTGGTTACGCCGAACTGGCTGACCGGGATCGAGGCTGAACTCGGCTGGACCTCAGCTCAGGGCAGGGCCAATTTCGTTGATCCCGCGGGCACAGCGTCGCTGTCGGTTAGCAGCGATCACAACTGGTATGACACGCTGAGCGGCAGGATTGGTTATGTTGCAGGACCGCTCATGCTCTACGGGAAAGCCGGCGCCGCCTGGATGAACGCCGACTACCGCATGGAGGTGAACAGCGGACTTGATGGTCTCACATCGGCGAACACGACCAGGTCGGGATGGATCGCCGGTGGCGGCTTCGAATACATGTTGGGATCTTATTGGTCGGCGAAGCTCGAATATGACCATCTCCACTTCGGCAGCAAAACGTTGAGTTTCGCGAGCCCGTTCGGCAACAGCGTGACCGTCGGGGCCGCCGTCAACGAGGTCAAAGCCGGCTTGAACTATCACCTTGAGGGGTTGCTTTAGTGGTCACTTCATCCAAGCAGGCTGCCACGGAACATATGGAGTGCGGGGAACGATCGGGGGGCCGACCGAGAAGAAAGAACGAGATGAAACATTCTGAAGAAATACGTCAGCGCGGACTGTGGCGCCGGCCGGAACTGACTGCACTCAGTCTGCTGACGGCCCTTGCGCTCCACTCGCAGCCTGCGCTCGCGCAAGTTCCGGATTCCCTGCTGCCGCGCAATCTGTCGCCGTGGGGAATGTTCCTCAACGCGGACATCGTCGTGAAGGCAGTCATGATCGGGCTCGCCTTCGCCTCGCTCGTGACCTGGACAGTCTGGCTCGCCAAGACCATCGAGCTACGCGTCGCAAGAAGCCGCGCGCTGCGCCGGATCAGGATGCTAGAGGAGGGCAACAGCCTGATGGACGCGACGCATGAATGCGATACCGCACGGGATGCCGTCGCGCAGCTGGTCCTCTCTACGGCGCGCGAGGCGGAACTGTCCGACGGCATCGTCGATGACGGCTTCAAGGAGCGCGTGGCGCTGCGGCTCGAGCGCGTGGAAGCGGCGATGATGCGGCAGATTTCGCGCGGGACCGGCATTCTCGCCACCATCGGCGCGACCGCCCCCTTTGTCGGCCTGTTCGGCACGGTGTGGGGCATCATGAACGCCTTCATCGGCATTTCGGAATCCCATACCACCAATCTCGCGGTGGTGGCGCCCGGCATTGCCGAGGCGCTGCTCGCCACCGCGCTTGGACTCGTGGCCGCCATTCCGGCGGTCGTGATCTATAATCACCTTGCCCGCGTGATTGCGGGTTACCGCGCGCTTCTGGGAGACGCCTCAGCGCAGCTCCTGCTCCTGATCAGCCGCTGGCAGCGCAGCCGCGGCGTAGTCCTGCCGCGCGCAGCGGAGTGACCGCCATGGCCGTGCGTCTCGGTTCTCGTTCGACCGGCGATGATCTCGAAATTCAGCACGAGATCAACGTCACGCCGTTCATCGACGTCATGTTGGTTCTGCTCATCATCTTCATGGTGGCCGCGCCGCTCGCCACCGTCGACATCGGTGTCAACCTTCCCGCCTCGACCGCGCCGGAGCAGCCCCGGCCAGACAAGCCGGTCTTCGTCACGATCAAGCCGGATCACACCATTGCGGTCGGCGAGGCCGTCGTCGATCGTGAGACCCTTGCGAGTGCGCTCGATACCGCCACCAACAATCATAAGGACTCGACGATTTTCGTTCGGGCCGACAAATCGCTGAACTATGGTGAGCTGATGCAGGTGATGAACACGTTGCGGGACGGCGGATATCTCAAGCTCGCGCTGGTCGGGCTGGAAACGCCGGCCGCAAAGCAATGACCGCGCACGCGCTGCATCTGCCAGTGCGTCCCGGCTTCTCGCGCTGGGGGCTGGCGGCGCTCGCGATCCTGGCAGCGCACGCAGCGATTCTGGCATCCGTCGCACTCTGGTATGCGCGCAAGCCCGTCGAGCCCGACATCATTCCCGCGATCTCGGTGACGCTCGCACCGGTCGATGCCGCGTCGCCAGAAATCCAGGACAAGGATATCGCGATCGGGCCGACGATGCAGCAAGCCGAGGCGGCGCCGCCGGAGCCGCCTAAGGAGGAGCAGGTGGACAAGGCCGAGCAACAGCCGCCGCCGCAACAGCAGGCCGATGTCACGTTGCCGCAGGAGACGCCCAAGGAGGTCGAGAAGCCGCAGCCGCAGGCGCAACCGCCGGCGCCCGAGACACGTGCCCCGCCAAAGACCGAGCATGTCGGGCAATTCTCCCTGGCCAGCGCGAACGCCTACAACGCGCTGGTGTTCGGCCATCTGCAGCGCTTCAAGCGTTATCCAGCCGCCGCGCGCGGCGCGGCGGGCACGACTGTGATCCGGTTCGAGCTGACCCGCACGGGCGATGTCGTCGCGAGCTCGGTGGAAAAATCGTCCGGCAACGCGGCGCTCGACAAGGAGGCGCTCGAAATCCTCCGGCGCGCCACCCCGTTTCCGCAATTCCCCGCCGCCAAACCGGGAGTGCGGGACGCGTTCCTCGCGCCGATCAGCTTCACGCGCTGATGCCGGATCACACGACCAGTAACGTTTTGCCGCCGCTCCCGTGATTACCGCTCACAGGTGCGGAACAAAGTGCTAAACTGCTTTCCGTCCCTCCGGCGTGGTTAGTCTGGTCGTTTAGAGGGTGCCGTGACCGAGCAGCGGGTTCATAGGCGATTGGCGGCGATCCTGGCCGTTGATGTGGTCGGTTATTCCGCGCTCATGGAACGCGACGAGGAAGCCACCTACGCCGCGTTCGAGCGGTTCAAGCGAGAATTGATCGAGCCTTGCCTCACCCGCCACGAAGGCCGCCTGATCAAGACAACGGGTGATGGCGCGCTCGCCGAGTTCGCGAGTCCGTTGTCCGCCATGAGATGCGCGGTTGAGATACAGGACCATCTCGCCTCGGGCAGCAGTCCGCTAAGGTTACGCATCGGGCTTAACCTTGGTGACGTAATCGTTGGCGAGGACGGTGACCTCTACGGCGATGGGATCAACATTGCGGTCCGGTTGGAGGGGATCGCCGATCCGGGCGGCATCCTGATTTCTGAAAAGGTATACAGCGAAGTTGAAGGCAAAGTGGACGTTGGCTTCGAGGATCGCGGCGAGCAGCAGCTCAAAAACATCTCCAGGCCGGTCCACACATACGCGGTACGCGCTGGAGCGCATAGCGTGGCGACCGAAGGACCAAGCGCGGCCCTTCCACTTCCGGACAAACCGTCTATCGCCGTTCTGCCGTTCCAGAACATGTCCGGCGATCGCGAGCAGGAGTATTTTGCCGACGGGATGGTTGAGGAGATCATCACTGCGCTCAGCCGCATCCGCTGGCTTTTTGTGGTCGCGCGCAACTCAAGCTTCACGTATAAAGGTCGTGCCGTAGACGTGACGCAAGTTGGCCGCGAACTTGGCGTTCGCTATGTTTTGGAGGGTTCCGTCCGTAAGGCCGGAAGCCGCGTACGCATCACCGGCCAGTTGATCGACGCGGTCAGCGCCGCTCATCTCTGGGCCAACCACTTCGACGGTCCGCTCGATGATGTATTCGACATTCAGGATAAGGTTGCAATAGCTGTTGCTGGCGTTATCGAGCCCGCGCTGGTGGCGGCCGAAATGCGTCGATCGATTCAACGACAGACCACCCACGTCACGGTCTACGACCTCTTTCTCCGCGCCCGCGCCGAGGCCATGGCGTGGGAAAAGCACCGATTGCTTCGCGCACTCGATCTACTCGGGCGCGCGATGGAGCTCGACCCCTATTACGGACCGGCGCTGGTGCTGGCAGCTCAGTGCCATCAAAATCTTCATTTGAACGACTGGGGCGGGGACGCGGAAAGGGAGCGCCAACAAAGTATCGAACTTGCTCGCCGTGGGCTTCGAGCGTCCGGTGATGACCCCTATGTCCTCGGCGAGGCCGCGTTCGTGGTCGGCTACTTCGAGCACGATATCGAGCCGGCGATCGTTTTGATCGACCGGTCTCTTGAGCTCAATCCGAGCTTTGCAATTGGCTGGTTCCGGAGCGGATGGCTCAGGCTCTGGGCCGGAAAAATCGACCTCGGCATCGAGCACTTCGAAAACTCCCTGCGCTTGAATCCGCTGCGGCCGGCCCCGGCTTCGTTCGGGATCGCCGTCGGTCACTTCTTCGCTGGCCGCCTGGAAAGTGCGGCGATGATGATGCGCCTCTCGCTGCAGGAAAACCCGACTTGGCCGCCGTGCTATCGCTTTCTGGCCTCCTGTTGCGCGCATCTGGGGCGCCTCGACGAGGCGCGGGCGATCATCGAGCGGCTGCGGGATATCACCCCTGCGGTGATTCCCAGAGCCGAACACTGGCGTGTCCAAGAGCAACGAGAGTTCTTCCTGGAGGGGCTACGCTTGGCTGCGGGCGAGACGAAATGATCGAGCGGCTGCTCGGCCGCGCCGACGGGGTGATCGAACAGGCGGGTGATGCCGCCTCCTGAGGTCCATTCAGTGTTGGTCGCTCACGGCGGATGTTTCGCCTAATGGCCCCTGGCCGGCGTGCAGCGAAAGCCTTGGCATGTCCGCTATCAAAAGACAGGGCGGACCAAGCATCTGGCAACCCCAGACTTCCGCTTCTGACCCCCAAAGCAGACCTGCGGGTTTGGACGACCGTTCGGGCTCCAAGGGATGAACCAGACAAGGGGCCCCAGCAACTAATTGCGAGAGGAGGCGAGCCGCCGCACTGCGCGAGCATGCCGGCGGTATTGGTTGCCTCCGACAGAGCAGCAGGGACGAACCTCATGCCATACATCATCGTGCTGATTGCCGTGATCTGCATCATGGTTCTGCAAATGACCGGTACGATTCCGATGGACGCCGTCGGTGGGGGGCTGGTGATCGCGGCGGCTACGTTTGCCGCCGCACTGGCCATCGCCGTCCACGAGGCATGGACGAAGAAACGGGGTGTGCTCGGCTGGATCGTGAACATCGTCGTCTCGTTTCTCGGCGCCTTCTTTGCCGCCCAGTTCGGCGGCCCGCTTGTGGCCATTCCACTCCTGATGCTCGCGGGCGGGGGCAGCAGCTCGCTGGCGGCCGCGGGAGGTGGCGTGATGTCTGTCGCGCTCGCCCTCATGATGGTCGTTGCGCTCGCGGGATCGTCGGGCGCGCTGTGGCTCGTGAACCGGCGGCGATGAGTTTGTTCAGTGGCGAGTGTGCAGCAGCGACGACTGCTAAGATTGGTCTTCTCCAGTTCCGACTGGACGACGGCCGCTTATGGCCCAGTTGCGAAGCCGTTCGACCGCCAGGTTAGGTCTGTTCTTCGGAACTGAGCGGACCACTCTTCCATGACCTTCGACCGGCGCTTGTGACCGAAAGCCGCCGTTAACGAAAGAGCGGAGCGTGTCCGCTCCGCCGGGCGATTTCAGACCTCGACTCGTTCCGCGATGAGAAGCGCGTCGTCCACGTCGCTAGCTGAATATCAAGCGGTACTCCCAATTGTCATGTTGCCGAACACGAGTTCGGCGTTAACCACCGCTAACGTTTCTCGTCGAAGCGAAATCGCTTCGAAGTTTCTTAAATTTTGCTGGGTACCTCTTCCAGGCATGGTGACCTGGGGAAAGAGATGAGTAAGCGGGCCAAACGTGGAAAGGCAGAGACGCTCGCAATACCGATGGCCGGGAGAGTTGCAATTGGCGCCGTGGCCGTCGCCGTCGTGGGGTACAGTTTGCT
>NZ_LGHL01000226.1 GCF_001908205.1 Bradyrhizobium sp. NAS80.1 | reverse complement strand
CGCCGTTTGCACCCACATCCGGTCCACCGCCACCGCCGCCGAAGCCGCCGGCTCCACCCAGGGTGCCATTGCCCGACTGGCCGCCGAATCCCCCACCGCCGCCTGAGCCGACGAACATGGCGCTGTAGCTGGTCCCCCCACCGCCGCCGCCTTGGGCGCCCCCGGTTGTCCCGGTGCCGTTTCCGCCGGGCTTGCCCGTAAGACCACTGATTCCGAGGTGGCCGTCCTGCCCATTGCTGTCGGGGCCACCGCCGGCGCCCGTATAACCACCGCCGCCGCCGCCGTACGGGTATCCGATGCCGCCGCTGCCGAAAATGCCACCGCCTCCCGCGTTGCCGTTGCCGGACCCGCCGCCCCCGGCGCCGAACAATCCACCACCACCGCCGCCGTTGAGACGGTTCGCATTTGTCGCGCCTCCGGCACCGCCGAGGCCGCCGCCGCCACCGCTCGTTCCGGCGGCACCGGTACCGCCGACGGCGCTGTTGCGGTTGAACGAGACGCCGGTCAGGGTGACGTTCGCCGACTGGTTGACGAACAGCGCACCACCCGCCCCCACYCGCCGCCGCCGCCATCTCCACCAGCCCCGCCCCGCGCGACGGCGTTGGCAAGGGTCAGGTTGTTGATGGCGACGTTCTGGGTCTGCGCGACGATCGAGCCCGCGACGGCCGCGCTGGTCTGCGTCGCATGGTCGACGCCGATAAAGAAGATACGCTGCGTGCCGCCGCCGCTGATCGTGTTGCCGTTGCCATTGATTGTCACCGAATTGAAGATCGGCGACAGCGCGCCGGACAGGGTGACGCTAGTCTCGATATTGATGGTCACCGGCGAGGACTGCGCGTTGGCATAGGCGAGCGCATAGCTCAGCGTGCCGGCCGCGCCGGTCGTCCCGGTTGCCGAGGTCCCTGGATCGCTTGCAATCGTAACTGTGCAGGTATTGCCTGCACATTGGCCAAACGCCACGTCCGCGCACGTCAAACTGGCAATTGCAAATCCGATCGCTGCAAGCCAGACGGCATGAGCGCGCGTCCGGCGGCTCGACTTCATTCCCATCAGCATTTCAAACCCACACCGCGCCGGGCACACGCACTGACTTTGCGGTCTGTCGCGTCCTACGCCCGGCATCGAGCACCGAAGCGGACCATAGCCGCGCACCTGTCCGGACGATGTGCCGGGAGTCTCAGCCGCGGATTCATGTCGGCACTGATGCAATTGCATCACAACCAGAACGTACGCCTTGCCACTTAATGCAGTTGCTCCGCGTTGGCCGAATGGTTAGATACGAGCGTCGGAATCGGTGCTGCGTTTGGCCTTCGTCCGTGCAGCCGGTGTTATCGAGAGCTGGCGTGGACGGAGCAGTCGCGAACGAGAGCATGCCGGCGAATAACGGCGAGCGCGGATCGGGCGCGCTGGCGCAGTTGCGCGCAATGACTGCCGACATCTGCGACGTCATTGCACTGACCGCCGAAGACGATTTCCACATCACCACCGCGACGATCATGGCCGGCAACGCGGTGCTGGTCGATACGCGCGCCACCGATCTCGAATACGACCGGACACCCGCGCACATCGCGCGCGGCGGCATCGATCATTATCAGATCACCCTCTGCGTCGAAGGCGAGATGCGGTTCAGCTCGGGACGGCGAGAGGTGACGCTGCGGCCCGGCGACATCGTTCTGCTCGACATGGCACAGCCGAACCGGACCGTGCTGCGCGCCAGTGGCGGCCGCACCCATCTGACCACGATCATCCTGCAACGCGCCATGCTGGCGCCGCGACTCGCGCATCCGGATTCGGCGACGGCAACCTTGTTACCGTCGGACCACCCGCATGCACGTCTGCTCGCCAGCCATTTCGCGGCGCTTGGACTACCACCGGAGCCCGAGGCCGGCAACGTGGAGGTCACGATCGAGGCTATCGCCGATCTCATGGCTGCGGCCGCCGGCGGGACGGCCGACATTACGGCCGGCGTCGAACGGGCCGAGCGGCAGCTCCATCTCGCGATGATCAAGCGCCACATCGCGAACAATCTCGAGACCCACGCAATCACCGTGGAAGAGCTTTGCCACCACTTCCAGATTTCGCGCGCAACGCTCTATCGGCTGTTCGAGGCCGATGCCGGGCTTGCGCACTACGTGCGAGAGCAGCGGCTCAATCTCGCATTCCGTCGACTGATATCACCGGCAGCACGGGATGATCGTCTGATCGACCTCGCCGTCGGTATGCGCTTCAGCAGCGACTCCACCTTCATCCGCGCATTCCGCCGCAAGTTCGGACTGACGCCGGGCCAGCTCAGGGAGCTGGCCGACAATTGGCTCAACGAAACCGGCGCGGTCCCGGCCATCGACACGGTGCTGCACCAATTGGCCCGGCGCCGCACATCGCAGCCGTGATAGATGCCACCACTGCATCCAGGTTTGTCGCTCGCGTTCCGACCGGATATGACTCTGATCACGGCCGAATGTTTCGGCAAGGCTGAGAGTCTTAAATGACCGACGAAATCAAGCTTGTCCTCTTCGACATGGACAATGTGCTCTGCGAATACGACAGGGGAAAGCGGGTCGCATGCCTGGCGGAGCTTGCGGGGTCCACCAGCGAGTTCGTCCACAAGGCGATCTGGGAGTCCGGTTTCGAATTTCTCGGCGATTCCGGCGCCCTCAATGCCGAAGGTTATTTGCGCGGTTTTGGCGAACGCATCGGCTATTCCCTGTCGCTGGATGAGTGGGTCGAGGCGCGGCGGTGTTCGATGAAGGCCGACCTCGCGATGCTGGAGATTGCCGGTCACCTGCGCGGATCGGTCGATATTGCGGTCCTAACCAACAACACCACGCTCGTCTCCGATCACATCGACACCCTGCTGCCTGAATTGCGACCGCAGTTCGGCACCAGGATCTACACCTCGGCACAGTTCAAGGCGGCGAAGCCCGATCCACTCTGTTACCGCCTCTGCGTGTCGGAGCTCAAGGCTAAACCCGAGAACGTCCTCTTTGTCGACGATCTCGCAGAAAATGTCACCGGCGCACGGAAGGCCGGACTCCATGCGCATCACCACACGTCGGTAGAGACGTTCAGGCAAGCCCTTTCCGGCTACGGCCTGCCTGAAGGGTACTGAACGAATTCGACGTCAGGCGAGATCGACGCCGCGCCGCTCGGGGATCAGGGTAAGCAGCGCCACGATGTCGATGATGTAGAGCAGCGCAAGCCCTGCGATCGCGGTCGGAAAGCCGTAGGCTGCGCTGACAATGCCGACCACCAGCGGGCCGAAGCCGGCAACCGCCCGGCCGATGTTGAAGAACACGTTCTGCGCGGTGGCGCGCGCCGCGGTTGGATACAGCTCGCTCATCAGCGCGCCGTAACCGCCGAGCATGCCGTTGACGAAGAAACCCATCACGGCGCCGCCGATCAACAATGCAATTGCAGTCGTCAGCTGCGAATAAACCACCACCATGATGGCCGCGCCCAGCATGTAGGTCAGGAACGCAGGACGGCGGCCGAAGCGATCGGCCACATGGCCGAACAGGAAGATCCCGAGCGCCATGCCGGCGATGGTGACGGCGGTCCACAGCGCCGATTGTGTCAGGCCATAACCGAACCGCGTCGAGAGATAATTCGGCAGCCAGATCATGATGCCGTAGTAGCCGAAATTCTGCACCGAGCAGAGTATGATCATGCCGATGCCGATCCTGGTCGTCTCCGCGTCAGCCACGAGCGCACGAAGTGACGAGCCGGCATTCGCCGCTTTCGCCTTGTGCGCGATGAAGACATCAGGCTCGTGCAGCTTGCGCCGGATCACATAGGCGACCACCGCCGGAAACACGCCGAGCGCGAACATCCCGCGCCAGCCGATGATCGGCAGCAGGATCGGCGTCACCAGTGCCGCAGTGAGAACGCCGAACTGCCAGCCGAGCCCGACATAGGACGTCGCCCGCGCGCGCTTGCTCGCAGGCCAGGCCTCGGCCACCAGCGCCATGCCGATGCCGAATTCGCCGCCGAGACCGATGCCGGCGATGGCCCGGTAGGTGAGCAGGTCCCAATAGCCCCGCGCGAGCGCGCAGAGTCCGGTAAAGACCGCGAACAGGACAATGCTCCAGGTCAGAACTCGCACGCGGCCAAGCCGGTCCGACAGCATGCCGAAGATGAGGCCGCCAACGACCGCGCCGACCAGCGTTCCAGTCACGAGCGAGGCCGCCTGCGGCTGCGTGAGATGGAGGTCCTTCGAAATCGCCGTCAGCATGAAGCCGAGAATGAGAAGATCGAACCCATCCATCGCGTAACCGAGCGCCGATCCCCACAGCGCCCGGCGTGCTTCCGCATCGCGATCCCCCCGTGCGGGCCACCGGTGTTTCGGCCCCGCCGAGAATGACATCCTGTACCTGGCTCATGGCCCCCCCCTTCGCCAACCGATCCCTCAACCGATCCTTTGGGATCGCGCCCAGACTGCCCGCGCACCGCACACCTCAGGCGAGGTGACACGCCACGAAATGGCCGCCTGCTCCTGCTTTCAGCTCGGGCGCGACTTCCGCGCAGCGCGGCTCGGCGATCGGGCAGCGGGTGTGGAAGGGACAGCCTGACGGTGGCTTCATCGGGCTCGGCACGTCGCCCTTGAGCCGGATGCGCTCACGCTTGAGCTTGGGATCTGGGACCGGCACCGCGGACAAGAGCGCCCTGGTGTAGGGATGCTGCGGGTTGCGGTAGAGATCGTTCGCCTTGGCCAGTTCGACGATGCGGCCGAGATACATCACCGCGACGCGGTCGGAGATGTGCTCGACCACCGAAAGATCATGCGCGACGAAAAGATAGGTCAGGTTCAGCTCGGCCTGGAGGTCTTCGAGCAGGTTAATGACCTGCGCCTGGATCGACACGTCGAGCGCGGAGACCGGCTCGTCGCACACGATCAATTTCGGCTCGACCGCGAGTGCACGCGCGATCACGATGCGCTGGCGCTGGCCGCCGGAGAATTCATGCGGATAGCGCCGCATATGCTCGGCCTTGAGACCGACCTTGACCAAGAGGCCCGCGACTCGCTCCTCGCGCTCCCTGGCGGAGGATGCGAGATTGTGGATGGTGAAGGCCTCGCCCAGGATTGCGCCGACCGTCATGCGCGGATTGAGCGAGGCGAACGGGTCCTGGAACACCAGCTGCATGTTCCGCCGCATCGCGCGCAGATCGTGGCCGCCGAGGCTACGTACGTCCTGGCCGTCGAACACGACCTCGCCGTCGGTCGGCTCGATCAGGCGCAGCACGCAGCGCCCGGTCGTCGACTTGCCGCAGCCGGACTCGCCGACGAGGCCGAGCGTCTCACCGCGGTTGACCGAGAATGACACGCCGTCGACCGCATAGACGCAGCCGACCTGGCGCGACAACAGGCCGCCGAGCACGGGGGAAATGTTTCTTCAGGCCGCTAACGCGCAGCAGGGGTTCGCTCATGACGCGCCTCCCAACTGTGTATCACCCAGGTGACAGGCCATGCGGTGGCCGGGCGCAATCTCACGCAGCAACGGCTCTCTCTCGGTGCAGACACTCATGGCGAACTTACAGCGCGGCGCGAAGCGGCAGCCGACCGGCGGATTGATCAGGATCGGCACCGAGCCGCCGATCGCCTCGAGCCGCGTCTTGTGCTCGCTGTCGAGATCGATGCGCGGGATCGAACGGATCAGTCCTTGGGTATAGGGATGACGGGGATCGCCGAAGAGATCGTCGACGGGCGCCTCCTCCACGACCTTGCCCGCATACATCACGACGACGCGCTGCGCGGTCTCGGCGACGACACCCATGGCATGGGTGATCAACATCACCGCCATGCCGAAGCGTTCTTTCATGTCCTGCAGGAGGTCGAGGATCTGCGCCTGGATGGTGACGTCGAGCGCGGTGGTCGGCTCGTCGGCGATGATCAGCTTCGGCTTGCAGGCGAGCGCCATCGCGATCATCACGCGCTGGCGCATGCCGCCGGAGAATTGGTGCGGATAGTTGTGCACGCGCCCTTCTGCGTTGGGGATCTGCACCAGCTTCAGCATCTCGATGGTGCGCTCGAGCGCCTGCTTCTTCGTCACCGCTTCATGCCGGCGCAGGCTCTCGGCGATCTGCTCGCCGACGGTCAGCACCGGATTGAGCGAGGTCATCGGCTCCTGGAAGATGAAGCCGATCTCCTTGGCGCGGATCTCATCGAGTTGATTGCTCGTCAGCGGCACGAGATCGCGGCCTTCGAAGATGATCTGGCCGGCAGCGATGCGGCCGGGCGGCATCGCGATCAGCTTCAGGATCGACATCGCGGTCACGGTCTTGCCGCAGCCGGATTCGCCGACGACGCAAAGCGTCTCGCCCTTGTTGATAGTAATGTCGACGCCGTCGACGGCCTGAAGGATGCCATCGTCGGTGGAGAAGTGGGTTTTCAGGCCCTTGATTTCGAGCAGCGGCGTCATCAGATCACCCGCCGCGCATCGAGCGCGTCACGCAGGCCGTCGCCAATGAAGTTGATGGCGACCACCGCGATGAAGATCGCGCCACCCGGAAACAGCGCCCAGTGCGGGCCGATATCGAGAAAATCCTTGGCATCATAGAGCAGGCGGCCCCAGGTCGGGGTATCCGGCGGAAAGCCGAGGCCCAGGAACGACAGCGTCGATTCCGTGATGATGGCGGCGGCGACGTCGATGGTGCCGGCGATGATGACAGGTCCGAGCGCGTTCGGCAGGATGTGACGCACCACCTGCCGCACCGGACTTGCTCCCAGCGCGCGCGCGGCCTCGACGAACTCCTTTTCGCGGATCGAGAGGAACTGGGCACGCACGAGGCGCGCGACCGGCATCCAGCGCAGGCCCCCGATCACGAGCACGATCAGGATGAAGACGCCGCCCTCGGGACCAAACACCTGCTTCAGCCCGTCGCGGAAGAGATAGATCAGAAGCAGCAGCAGCGGCAGTTGCGGCAGCGACAGGAACAGATCGGTGAGCCACATCAGGCCGTGGCCGAGCGCGCCCCGAGACATCCCGGCGAGTGCGCCGATCAGCGTACCGACGAACACCGAGACCAGCATCGCGGCGAGCCCGACCGCGAGCGAGATGCGCCCGCCATAGATCATGCGCGCCAGAATGTCCTGTCCGAGGTCGTCGGTGCCGAAGGGATGGGCGAGCGAGGGCCCCTGGAGGCCCGCGACGATATCAATGTCGTTGATCTTCACGCGCCACACGAAGGGGCCGATTGCCACGGCCAGCACCAGGATAAGGAGCAGGAAGGCGCTGACCACGGCGAGCTTGTGGCGGCTGTAGCGCCGCCACGTCTCGCGCCAGGGCGAGTACGCGCGCCGCTTAGCGGAGGGAGATGCGAGGGTCAAGCCAGCCATACAGGACGTCCGCGATGAGATTGAACAGCACCACGAGGCACGCGAAGACGAAGGTGACGGCCATCACCACCGGCGTGTCGTTGGAAAGGATGGAGGAGATCAGCAACGAGCCGATTCCGGGGATGCGGAAAATCTGCTCGGTGACGATGGCGCCGCCGAACACCGCGGGAATCTGCAGCGCGATCAGCGTAACGACCGGGATCATGGCGTTGCGCATGACGTGCTTGACGATGACCGTGGCCTGGCCGAGGCCCTTGGCGCGCGCCGTGGTGACATAGTCGAGGCGGATCACGTCCAGCATCGCCGAGCGCACGAAGCGCGTCATCGACGCCGCCTGGAACAGGCCGAGCACCGCCACCGGCATGATCGCCTGCCGGATCATCTCGAGCACCCAGCGGATGCCGGTCGCCTTGATGTCGGTCGAATAGACGAAGGGCAGCCAGTCGAGCGTTACCGAGAAGATCAGGATGAACAAGAGGCCGGTGAAGAAGGTCGGCAGCGAGAAGCCGATGAAGGCGAACGTGTTCGCGATCTGGTCGAACAGCGAATAGGGCTTTGTGGCCGCATAAACGCCGACGGGGATTGCAATCAAGAGCGCCAGGATTTGCGCCGAGCCGATCACGTAGAGTGTCGCCGGCAGGCGCTGGAGGATCAGCGTGTCGACATCCATCCGACTGACGAAGGAGAAACCCCAGTCGCCGTGCAGCATGGCGTTGAGCCAGTGCAGGTAACGGAGGTAGATCGGATCATCGAGGCCGAACTTGGCCCGAAGTGCGGCCTGCACTTCGGGCGGCACGTTCGGGTTGGTCGCCAGTTCCGAGAAGGGATCGCCGGGCGCGAGCGCCAGCACGACAAACAACACGACCGAGATTCCGAGCAGGCTCGGAATCGCGATCAGGAGGCGGCGCAGAACATACTTACTCATGAAAGAAAGACCCCGCCTAGGCGTGCGTGATCATTCCTCCCTGTACCAATCGTGCAGATTGTCGGTTTCGTTGGCCCAGCCGCTGATGATCGGACGCAGGTTATTGGCCGCTGCTTCCACCTTCAACCGATGCTGCACCGGGATGAACACGGTGTCCTGGAACATGAGATCGTTGGCCTTGATATAGTACGCCGCGCGCTTGACCGGATCCATTTCGCTTTCGGCGGCTTCGATCGCGGCGTCATAGTCCTTGTTGACCCAGCGCGGGAAGTTCGTGCCCTGCCATTTGTTCTCCTTCGTGGCGACGTTGGTCGACAGATAGCGGCGCATATGCTGCGACGGATCCGGCTGGCTCAGCGGGATCTGGAACATCTCGATATCGGCGTAGAAATGCGCATAGGTGTCGGGGTTGGCGACGTCGGAGGAGAAGAACACGGACGCCACCACCGATTTCAGCTCGACGTCGATACCGGCCTTCTGGCAAGCTTGCTTGACGATCGCCTGGGTCTTCTGACGCGGGCCGTTGATCGAAGTCTGGTAGACGATCTTCAGCTTCTTGCCGTCCTTCTCGCGGATGCCGTCCGCGCCCGGCTTCCAGCCGGCGTCGTCCAGAATCTTTGAGGCCTTCTCGACGCTGAACTCCCAGCTCGTGTTCTTGGACACGAATTTTTCCGGACCGTTGAGGAAGTTGGCGGTGGTGCGGCCGGCACGGCCGTAGATCGCCTTCTTCACCGACTCACGATCGACCAGCATCGACAGCGCCTTGCGCACGGCGGGATCGGAGAACAGGGGATGCTTGGTCTTCATCGACGAGCGCTCGCCGTCGACCTCGGTGTTGGGATCGGTGAAGTTGAGCGCGATGAACTCGGTGTCACCGCCCACGGCATAGACGGTCTTGCCCTTGCCGCCCTTCTCCAGGCGCAAGAGGACGTCGTCCTCGACCTGGATGTTCCAGCCGAAATCATATTCGCCGGTCTGGATCACGGCACGCGCAGCCGAAACGGCGTCGCCGCCGCCCTTCATCTCGACCGTATCGAAATAAGGCCGGTTCGGCATGTGGTAATCGGGATTGAGCTGGCCGCGGACGAGATCGCCCGGCTTGAATTCGACGAACTTGTAGGGGCCGGTGCCGACCGGGGCGAGGTTGGTCGGTGCCTCCCGCGATTTTGACCCCTTGTAGTCCGCGAACAGATGTTTGGGGATGATGGTGTTGGGAGCGCCGACGAAGGCGTCAGCCCAGAACGGCGTCGGCTTATTGAAGAGGATGCGGACCGTGAGATCATCCACCTTCTCGACCGTGATCTCGCGATGCGTCGCAATCGTCAGCGCGGAGGTCGCGGGATCCTTGGCATATTCCCAATTGAACACGACGTCATCGGCGGTGAACGGCTTACCGTCATGCCATTTGACGCCCGGCTTCAGTTTCCAGGTCACCGACTTGCCGTCGGCGGCCAGGCCGCCGTTCTGGATCGAAGGGATTTCGGCCGCCAGCACCAGTTTCATGTTGCCGTCGGGATCCCAACAGGCGAGCGGTTCATAGAACAGGCGCGAGCCATCCTGATCCTTGGTGCCGGTGGCGAAATGAGGATTGAGCAGGGTCGGGCCCTGCCACCACAACAGCTTCAGCGCACCGCCGCCGCCGCGCTTGGTCGGCTTGTAGACCTGGGGACCTTCGGCCATGGCGACGCCGCCGAGCGCGAGGATCTGGTTGGCGAGGGGAGCGGTGAGGCCGACCGCGGCCATGCGCTTGATGAAGGCGCGGCGATCCATCCGCCCGTCCTTCACTTTGCCGATCATCGAACGCAGTTCTTTATCCAGCATCGTTGTCCCCCGTCTGGTTCCTGTGAGGATGCAGGCAGCCGCGAGGCGACCGCCGGGTTTTCGCTGGCGGTAGATGGCACACCGAATAGGCCGCGCGTCAACTGCGACCGTGTGTGTGCTAACGGTGTTCTGGCTGTCTGTTGGGCAAAACCGTGTTCCGCAGCTCAAGCGTTCGGCAATCCGGCGCTAAAACGCGCCGAAATCCGCGCTGCACTGCGGAAAATTTGTTCGCAGCATCAGACGAAGTATCGAGACGAAATTCTACGCCACGGACATGTTGAGCGGCGGCGCGACGTGGTCCGGCAGCGGGCAGACATAAGGTGTCTTGGCCGTCCGCTTCTCGAGGTCAGCCTTGGCGGCCTTGATCAGCTCCGGATCCGTCAACGCCTTGATGCCGATACCGGCCATTGCCTTGGCCGCCTGCACCATGGCCTTGTGGGCGTGTGCGCTTTTGCCCTGCGCCACCACCTGCCAGGTGTGGAAGGGCGTTCCGATTGCAACCGTGGGTGCATGGACCTGAACGGTCGGCACCACCCAGCTCACGTCGCCGACGTCGGTCGAGCCGACCAGCGGGTTGCGCTTGGCATCGAGCGGCACCAGGAAGTCGGCCAGCGGCCGATCGGTCGGCTCCATGCCGATCGCGTAGTAGACCGACGCGATGTCCTTGTCGCTCAGCGTCGCGCGGATCTGGGTGGCAAAGCCCTTGTCCGCGTCGTCGAAATGCGGCGGTCCGAGCTCTTCCATGACCCGGTGCAGCGCCTGCTCCAGCGGCGTGTTCGGCAGGATATTGGAGACCGCGGAGATGATCTTCATCTCGACCTTGGTCTCGGTCATCAGCGCGGCGCCCTCCGCGATCTTGCTCACGCGTCCGACCAGTTCGGTCATGCCGGGCAGATCACGGGCACGGATCGAGTAACGCACGCGCGCATGCGCCTGCACCACGTTAGGGGCGATGCCGCCGGTATCGAGCAGCGCGTAATGCACGCGCGCATCGCTCGGCATGTGTTCGCGCATGTAATTCACGCCGACATTCATCAGCTCCACCGCATCGAGCGCGGAGCGGCCGAGATGGGGCGAAGCCGCCGCATGCGAGGTGCGGCCGGTGAAGATGAAGTCGGCGCGTGTATTGGCGAGCGACGGCGTCACCGCGACTTCCCAGAAGCTGTGCGGATGCCAGGTGATGGCGATGTCGGCATCTTCGAACGCACCGGAGCGCACCATGAAGGCCTTGGCCGCGCCGCCTTCTTCGGCAGGGCAGCCGTAATAGCGGACGCGGCCCGGCACCTTGTTCTCGGCGAGCCAGTCCTTCACCGCGGTCGCGGCGAGGAGTGCGGCAGAGCCGAGCAGATTGTGACCGCAACCATGGCCATGGCCGCCGGTCTCGATCGGCCGGTGCTCGGCGACGCCGGCCTCCTGGCTCAGGCCCGGCAGCGCGTCATACTCACCCATGAAGGCGATGACCGGTCCGCCCTCGCCCCACTCGCCCATCAGCGCGGTCGGAATGCCGGCGACGTTCTCGGTGATGCGGAAACCCTGATGACGCAACTCGGCGAGATGCTCGGCGGCGGACCGCGCCTCGGTGTAGCACACCTCCGGCATGCCCCAGACCTTGTCGCTGAGATCGATGAAACGCGCCTTGATCGTGTCGACGCCACGCCAGATGTCGCTGCGGTTATCCATTGCTTCTGTCCGTGATCTCTTGGCCAAACGAAGCGGCAATGGTTAGCAGCTTCATTGCAAGCCGCCTAGCACCTCGCCAGACACCAGCCATGCGGCCGGGGCCGGATCGGCCGCCGCCTACCGACTCTTGGCGGACAGTTCCTGTCATATTTGGAGATCGGCGTCACAACATCCGGAATAGTTGCGGTCAAGGCTTTCAAGATAGCCGTGCCGGGCTTAAATTGCGCATGCTTCGCGCGCCCTCATGGCGACGAAGGACGCTCGCAGACCAGGAGAACTCCATGCCCACTCTGACCGAATGGAGAGTGCCGCCGGCCAACCAGCCGCGTGCGAGCGACTATGGTTTCGATCTCGACCGCGCGCTCGCCTCCGTCGTCGGCCTGCACGCCATCATCCCGCCGGATGCCTTCAGCGCCGAGACGCTCGGCACCGAACGCGCCGGCAACGGCGTCGTGATCGACAACGGGCTGGTGCTCACCATCGGCTATCTCATCACTGAGGCGGAATCGGTGTGGCTGCACCTCGCCGACGGACGCGTCGTCGAAGGCCATGCGGTCGGTTTCGATTTCGCCACCGGCTTCGGTCTGGTGCAGGCGCTCGGCCAGCTCGACGTCGAACCCCTGCCGCTCGGCAACTCGGCAGAGGCCCGGATCGGCGACCGCGTAGTGGTCGGTGGCGCCGGCGGGCGCACGCGCTCGGTTGCGAGCCAGATCGTGGCCAAGCAGGAGTTCGCCGGCTACTGGGAATACCTCCTCGACGAAGCCGTCTTCACCTATCCCGCGCATCCGAACTGGGGCGGCACGGGCTTGCTCAACGAGCGCGGCGAATTGATCGGCATTGGCTCGCTCCAGCTCGAGCGCGAACGTGACGGCAAGGCTGAGCATGTCAACATGATCGTGCCGATCGATCTGTTGAAGCCGATCCTCGACGATTTGCGCAGGTTCGGCCGCGTCAACAAGCCGGCGCGGCCCTGGCTCGGACTCTATTCGACCGAGATCGACAATCGCGTCGTGGTGATCGGAATCTCCGCCAACGGTCCGGCCGCGCGCGCCGAGCTCAAGACCGGCGATGTCATCCTCGCCGTCGACGGCGAGAAGGTCACGAGCCAGATCGGCTTCTACACGAAGATGTGGGCGCTCGGCGACGCCGGCGTCGACGTGCCCCTCACCGTGCATCATGAAGGTGTCACCTTCGACGTTACAGTGACCTCGATCGACCGCGTCAAGCTGCTCAAGGCGCCGAAGCTGCATTGACCCCAGGCTTGAGGAAGCGGCGATGAGCGAGGCCGTGGTCGACGACATCGTGGCCGTGTTGCCGCCGCTGCTTAATGCACTGGAAGCGCTCGGCTTCTTCCAGCGGCATCTGCATCCGCCGGCCTTTGCTTCAGTGATGAACGCAATCGGCGCGCCAGACGAGGCGCTGCAGGGGGCCCACGCAGCGATTGGAGGGTGGCCCGAGCAGTTCGCAGGATTGCGCGAGCGGCTCGATCGCGCCTGCGACGAAACGCTCGCCGCCTTTGCCGGCATCCGCGAGGTCGAGCGCGGCAATGGTGATCTCGTTGCCGTCTTCCGCGCGCTGCGTCACGTCCCTCGCGCGCAGGAGGCGCTTTATCCGCTGGCGGTGCAGTTTCCGCCGGTGAGCAGCTTCTTCCTCAACGCCGTAAGGCGCGAGAATGAATCGCTGCTGGCGCGTCTGGAAGGAGGCGCTGACGAACACACCGGCATCTTCCACGACCACAACGAACCCGGCAGCCGCGGCGGCTTCTCGGTCTATGTGCCCGAATATTATTCGCCCGATCGCGCCATGCCGCTGGTGATGGCGCTGCACGGCGGCAGCGGCAACGGCCGCGGCTTCCTTTGGAGCTGGCTGCGCGATGCGCGCAGCCTCGGCGCAATCCTGGTGGCGCCGACCGCGACCGGCCCGACCTGGGCGCTGATGGGCGACGACAGTGACACACCCAACCTCATGCGCATTCTCGAGACCGTGCGTAGTCGCTGGACCATCGATGGCTCGCGTATGCTGCTGACCGGCATGAGCGACGGCGGAACCTTCAGCTACGTCACCGGGCTCGACGGCGCCTCGCCCTTCACCCATCTTGCGCCGGTGTCCGCAACCTTTCATCCGCTGATGGCGGAGATGGCGGACGCCACGCGCCTGCAGGGCTTGCCGATCTTCGTCACCCACGGCAAGCTCGATTGGATGTTTCCGGTGCAGACCGCACGCCAGACCCAGGCCGCGCTGTCGGCCGCCGGCGCCGACGTCACCTATCGCGAGATTGATGATCTCAGCCACACCTACCCCCGCGAGATTAACGCAGAGCTGCTGGAATGGCTGAACGGGGCCTGAACGGGCCGTCTGACCTGCGCCGGACTGTCGCGGAACCATCATTTCGGCTCGACGTTATCCGCCGTCACCGGAGGTTCGCCATGAAGACTTTTTTCGGAATGATCCTGGGCGCGCTGCTGCTCGTGTGCGGCGTGTACGTCTATGACTCCATGCAGACCTCGTCGGTCGCCAATGGCGAGGTTGCGACCACCAATCGCACCATCGTGAACTGGGATGTCGCGAAGGCGGATTGGGATGCGTTGCGCGATCGCGCGCACAAGGACTGGGTCCGCATCTCGTCGAAATAATTTCGATTGACCCGCCATGAAGAAGGCGCCGTCGCGGGTTCGCGGCGGCGCCTTTATGTTGAGCGGAACGAATTCGGCGCTCAGTTCATCTTGGCCTTGCGGGCATCGGCGATGACCCGCTCGAACTCGGCCATGCTGAGCACGCCCGGCACGCGGTACTTGCCGACGATGAAGGAGGGGGTGCCGCGGAAGCCGAAGGCTTCGGCCTGCTCGTTGTTGCGCTTGAGGATGGCGTCGATGTCCTTGGCGCGATCGGTGAGATCGCGCTTCAACCGGTCCATGTCGACGCCGGCTGCCGCAAGCAGCTCGTTGATGCGCGGCTCGGTGAGGCGCGAGCTGACGCCCATCATGGCGTCATGGGCCTGGTGGTACTTGTCCTGGAATTTCGCCGCGAGCGCGACCCGCGCCGCCGTTACCGAGACCGGCCCGAGGATCGGCCAGTCTTTCATCACCAGCCTCACCTTACCGTCGTCCTGAACCACCTGACGCAGCTCGGGCTCGAGCTTGCGGCAATAGGGGCAATTGTAGTCGGACCATTCGACGATGCTGATGTTGCCATCGGGATTGCCGGCGACGGGCGTGTCGGGATCGCGCAGCACTTTGGTCTCGGTCAGCACCTCATCATCGTCTGCGGCCGCCCGCGCCGTAGTGATCCCACCCACTGCAAGGGCGCCTGCCCCGATCAGCGTCAACGCGGCGCGCCGCGTCGGCACAAGGCCCTTATTCCTGAATCCAGTCATATCTCGTCCCGTTTCGGTCCCATCTCCGCAAACGCAGATACGGTTCGGGACCGGGAATTGTTACGGATCATATAGAGGGTCGCAGCCGCGATGTCATCGCACCAGCGGCGTGACCGCCAGCGGCACCAGGAGCGAGGTCACCAAAGCGTCCAGGCTCATGACGATGCCCGCGATCTCGTCGGCGCGCGTCCATCACTGAAACGCTAGGCCTGGATCGTATTCGCCACCCGCGAAGCTGCAACACGAGGCAGCATCGCCATCAGCGTCCCGGTCATGGTGGCAATCAGCGTGGTCTTGCCGTCGTGCTCGGCAAAGGCCTTGGCCTCGCAGAAGGTCAGCGTGCGACCAGGCTTGACCACCTCGGCCTTGAAGAGGAAGCGCTCGCCGCGGGCAGGTGCAAGCAGCGAGGTCTTGAACTCGACCGTCAGGATGTCGGCCTCGCGCGGCATCAAGGTGAAGGCGGCAACGCCGCAGGCATTGTCGAGCCCGGCGGTGATTATGCCGGCATGAACAAAACCGTTCTGCTGCGTGAAAGCGGACGAATGCGGCATCGCCAGCTCGACCACGCCAGGCGCGAGATGGGCGATCGAGATACCGAGCGTGCGCATCGCCTTCTGTCCTTCGAACAGCGCGGCGGCGGCGGCTCGGTAGTCCGGGTTCTTCGGCTCGAATGCGGCCATAGCTCAGGCCTCGGCCGGCTCGGCGAGATGCCTCAGAGCGACCTCGCGGACCGCATCCGTGAACGGCGTCGATTTGCGCTGCTTGCGATCCATGTGCACGCCGGTGATCTCGCAGAACGCGGCGATCTCGCCGGTCTCGGCATTCGTCATGTCGTGCCGGAAGCGGATCGACTTGTCGCGAACCTCGAGCAGGTGGCTCCGTATCTCGACAATGTCGCCGGCGAGCAGCTCGCGCTTGTAGGTGATGTTCTGCTGCACGGCAGCCATGCCGCGGCCGGAGGTGCGCAAATAGCTCGGCGTCAGCCCGAGGCGGGCGAACAGATTCCAGTTGGCCTCATCGAATTTTCCGACATACCACATGATGTTCATGTGGCCGACGTGATCGCACTGCCACGGATAGACCGTGCCGCGATAGGTCGCCTCCTGCTCCATCGCAATTTCCTGCCATGTCTGTTTTTGATCTTGATACGGTAGCGTATCAGACGCGGAACGCGTTAGCAATACGGTACCGTATCAAGAACCGGTGAGGCTTTCTTCATGAGCGACGGCAAGGGCGACGTCTGGGTCGAGGCAGGATTTGCCGAGCTCGCCCGCACGGGGGTCGAGGGCGTGCGGGTCGAGGTGCTCGCCAAAAACCTCGGCGTCACCAAGGGCGGCTTCTACCGCCGCTTCGCCGACCGCGCCGCGCTGCTCGACGCCATGCTGGAACGCTGGCGCGTGGGGCGCACGGCAGCCATCGCCCAGCAGACGAGCCTCGACGGACAAGACCCCCGCGAGCGGCTGAAGGCGGTGATCCAGCTCTATTCCGAACGACTGAATCCGGAGGGCATGGCGATCGAACTCGCGATCCGGCAATGGGCCCGCTCGGACGAGAATGCGGCGGCGGCGGCCGCAAGCGTGGACGCGGCGCGGCTCAAGCACGTCGCCGAGCTCTATCGCGCGACCGGGCTCACGGCCGAAGAAGCCGATGCCCAGGCCTTCCTGTTCTACTGCTTCATCTTCGGCCAGAGCCTGCTGTTCGTCGAGCGCGGTCCGCGCAAGCGATCGCAACTCGTGGCGAAATCGGCCGAGAAGCTGTTGGACTAGGCGATAGGACAAATGCGAAATGGCCGGAGCATTGCTCCGGCCATCGCATCAGTTCAAAGCTCAGGCGGCACCCTTCAGCTTCTTGTTGCATTCGCTGTAATAGCCGCCGCCCTTCTCGATCCACTTCATGCCGGCATTGCCGTTGGTCGCCTTGTTGGCATTGTACTGGTCGACACAGGTGTGAAGGCGGGCCTTGCCGGCGGTCTCCTTGGAATATTTCGGATCAACCGCGCTCGGGAAGACCGCGGGTCCGGTCGGCGCCGGGGCGGCAGCCGGGGCCGCCTCCTTCTTGGCCTGCTTTGGTTCGGCGGGAGCAGCGGGCGCAGCCGCGGCTGGTGCGACAGCGGGCGTCGCATCCGCGCCGCACTGCGCCTTGCGGAATTCATTCCACTTCATGGTGCCGAGCGAGCCGTCCTTCTTGGCAGCCTGATATTTCGCACTGCACTCCTGCGAGGTCAGCGCCTGCGCCGGCGCGCTGGCCACCAGCGCAACAAGTCCCGACAACGCAACTGCACACAGCAATTTTGATCGAATAGTCATGCCTGGTCTCCTCCTTGGTCTTCCCCCGGGGAAAGTGAAATGAGAATTGCTATCCTAGCGTGCCGCCGGCTTCCGACAAGGAAGCGATGGCTCCTGCTGCCAAAATATAGTGATCGCGCCGTTCCAATTATTCATGTCGCGTTCAGCAAGGCGAGCCGACGTTCACAACCCTTGGCAATTCTCGCAAGAAGAGCGCAACACCATGACCCTGACCTCTCGCCTCGCTGCCGTCGCCCTCGCCTCACTGCTCGCCTCCGGCACCGCCTTCGCGCAAGCGACTGCGCCGGCCGCCAAGACTGATCCCGCTGCTACCGCCGACAAGAAGGCGCCGAAGGAGCGCTCGGCCGAGTCGCTGGAATGCTCCAAGCAGGCGGACGCCAAGGGCCTGAAGGGGAAGGAGCGTAAGAAGTTTCGCCGCGAGTGCATAAAGGAAGCGAAGGCCGGCACCGCTGCCCCCGCAGCCGAAAAGAAGTAAATCCGTCACAATACTGCTCGCGAGCTTCGGCGAGGGTGCACGCATTGCGGCATGACGTAGCCGCATTTGTGCGCCTCTCGCCGATTTGCGATAAGGAGGCGTGAAGCAAATCACCGCCTCCCTGCCGTTCGAATGGCCGAGCCGTGCCAAGATCTTGAGCACGGTGGAGACGCTTTTCATCGGCACTGCCGGTGGCCTGGTGTTTCTGCTGGCGGGCCTTCCCGGCGGGTTGATCTCGGGCTCGATGATCGCGGTCGGAATCGCGGCGATCGCCGGCCGCCAGCTGTCGCTGCCGCCGATCCTGACCCAGACCGTGCTGGTTCTGCTCGGCATCTCCCTGGGCTCGGTCGTTTCGCGCCATCTGATCCAGCAGGTCAGCGCCTATCCCCTGACCATCGGGCTGCTTGCGCTCGCGACCTTCTGCTCGACCTTCGGCTCGAGCTATTACCTCCAGCGCATCCATGGCTGGGACCGCACCTCGGCCTTTCTTGCCGGCAGCCCCGGCGCCCTGTCGCAGATCACGATCCTGGCGGTTGAGCGCGGCGCCGACCTGCCGGGCATCGCGGTGGTGCAGACCATGCGCGTCATCATCCTGACCGCGGCGCTGCCGATGGTGCTGGCGCTGGCAGGCATCGCGCCCTCCGCTGCGCCGTCATTGACGACGACGATCGCTTCGCCGCTTGACCTCGTCGAACTGGTCGTCGCCTCGCTGGCGGCGTCGCTTCTGCTGCGGCTGATCAAGTTTCCGGCGAGCTGGATGTTCGGAGCGATGATTGCCTCCAGCGTGCTGCATGGCGCAGGCTGGGTCGAGGGCGGCCTGCCGAACTGGGTGCGCGGCGTGGCACTGGTCGGCATCGGCGCGCTGATCGGCAGCCGTTTCGCGCGGATGCGGATCAAGACGCTGGCCGGCCACATCAACGCGGCGCTGGGCTCGTTCGCGGTGGCGATCGCCGTCTCCGCCATCTTCGTCGGCATCGTGGAGCTGACCACGCAGGTGAAGTTCTCCGACGTCGTCGTCGCATTCGCGCCGGGCGCGATGGACGCCATGCTGGCGCTGGCCCTGACGCTGCACATCGACCCGATCTTCGTCGGTGCCCATCATCTGTCGCGCTTCGTGTTCGTGACGATCGCGACGCCGGGCATCGTGCACCTGTTCGGTCGCACGCAGGACGATGTGGACGATTAGCGGAGCTCAGCTCTCGTGGGGCAGGCAAAGCCTAGCGTGCCTACCAGCTGCAAACGTGAACCTCGATGAATGGTGGGCACGGCGCGCAAGAGCGCGCCTTTGCCCACCCTACTGCACCTACGTGCGCTTTGCCGTCGCCGCAAATCCCCACGCGGCGATTGCGGCCATCAAGAGCGAGATCAGCACGTTGTAGCCGGCGAGCGAGAGGCCGAGGAAGCGCCACTGCACCTCGTCGCAGCGCACCACCTTCACGGTGTCGAGCCGCGAGAGCAGATCATTGGCGCTGCCGAGATTGACGACGGGACCGGAGCAATCGGTCGGCCCCTTCCAGAACCCCCATTCGACGCCGGAGTGATAGACGCCGAGGCCGGCATTGGCGAGCGTCGCCAGCGCGAGGATCGCAAGACCTGCGAGCAGCAGCGGCCGCGGCGCACCGCCCCGCGCCGCGAGCACGATGAGCAAGCCGAGCGGGATCGCGAGATAGTACGCGTAGCGCTGCTCCAGGCAGAGCGGGCATGGCACGATCCCCAGCACGAGCTGGAAGAACCAGGCGCCCGCGATCGTGGCTGCTGCAATCAACGTGACCAGGAGCGAGGCGGTCAGCGCGGGGTTCGCGGCCGCCGGCCTGGACGCGGGTATTGCGGCACTCTGGGTCGTCACGGCAGCCTCTTCCGGTAGGTCGCGTTGTTAACGCTCTAACCCCGGCCCATGCGGCTGTCGAGAACAGCCGGGATCACTTTGGCGCGGGTTGACCGCGCCCTGTCCATGGCTATAGTCCGCCCGCTTCGCGACGTCCTCATCCGAGGGGCCGACCGAGGGCCCCTGTGGCGGAACTGGTAGACGCGCTCGACTCAAAATCGAGTTCCGCAAGGAGTGCTGGTTCGATTCCGGCCAGGGGCACCAGAATGAAAACATCAATAATAACAAGAACTTAATAAGATGGTTCGATTCCGAATTCTCGGGGAAAAATTCGTAAGATATTGAAAACACAGGTAAAAGCTCACGCCAGTCGCCCGTTTTGTTGGCATTTTTGTTGGTATTCGGAATCAAGCGTTCGGAGCGAATTTCGCTATTCCCGAATGACCGAAATGAGCAGACGGCCCGCAAGAACGATGGCGCGAGTACCAAACCGCAAGTCTTTCCCGATTACCCGCACTGGAGTGGCGAGGAGTCCTGTGAAAACGCGAGGTTGGTAGCTGCGCGCCTCACCTCCCATATTGAAAGCAAATGAGATTTTCCGCTGGAAATCCCGTGCGGTCACGTTGGAATCGAACCACCGGCACGACCGGAGCTGAATTCAAGTTCTGAACCTGCGACGAGTGACACGGCTCGTTTGCACGGGCGAGGCTGTGTGGGCGCTTGAATCGACCTCTCACCTTGCCGTCTCAGATTGGTTGGCTGGCCGTTTAGGCGATCTACCAAGCGATCCGGGTCGAAGCAGCTTTGGACCGAGATCGGGTACTCGGCGCGGCAGCTTTCGCGTTTTGAACCAACCGGCCTCGGACGCATTTAGCCCGTGGGCGAGGCATCTCGCCACGGGAGAGCGATGGGAATGGCAAGATCCTTCGAGACAGGCGTTTACCTCGTCCGCGTCTTGACCGACGACCGGACCAACAGGCTTTGGGTTGCCGCGGGATCGTCTCCCGAGGATGCGGTGGACCTGGTTCTAAACGCCATTCCGGAGGGCTGGTCTGCCTCGCCGGCACTGGAACAATTGCCCCCCGCCGATATCGATGGGCTCAATCTGAAACAGGGTGAAGTGCACGAGATCACCCGCACGATCCGCATGTGTTGACGGCTAATTTTGAGCCAGCTGAGACACTTGGGTAGTTGTGCCGCCGCATGAAATAAAAACTCGCGCGCCGGCGAATAAGAGCGCAGGCTCCCCACATCACCGGCCGAGGCACAGTCCCGTAGGCGTCGGTGGCTGAGAGACCGATTGTGCTCCCGCCTGCAAGGCAGAGGAGCGCGCCATGTCGATCTATTCGTATGATCATCAAATCCTTGCACGTTCCAGGGAAGTCATTCGCCAATCGCTCGAACTGCTCAGTTGGAGCGAGGCGTGCGTTCGGCAGCATCGAAACGATCACATCGGTGAAAGCGTGGAGCCGGAAAATGGCACACAGTTCGCCGATGCGGCGAACGAGCGACAATCTTTTGACGAGAGCGGAAGCGGCCATCGCAGAGGCGAAAGCGCTTCGTCATGAGCGGGAACGCATCTCGGCTGCGGCTCGAATGTGGACGCGTGCCACTCAGATCCCCTTGCGGCAACTTCAAACTGAGCTTTATGAAGACGGTGGCTTTATGATCGGGCCCACAATCAGACGGTAGCTTGGGACCCAAGCACTGTTCCAGCTTTCCAACGTGCCGCCGCAATAAACGCACTGGCAGCTACTTACTTCCCGTGTTGGAGCCATTGACTCCGTGCGGCGATAGACCGCCCCACATTTGCAATTCCGATGCTGTTCTTTCATGGAGCGGGCGCATTGTGCCTAGCGCCTATCTCGACAATGGTAGATGATGCAGGCTCCAAGACGGATTGCAGCATGGACCATAGGTTGGTCACGGCGTACTTGGAAATGGCCCGACGGCACATTGCTGAGGGTAAGGAACACGTCGGCCGGCAACGTGAAATCGTTGCCAAGATCAAGAAGCGCGGCCGCGACCCGTCCTATGCAAAGATGCTGCTCCATCGCTTCGAGCGTCTGCCGCCAATGGCGCAGCATTGACAAGCCCTGTTGGTGGGAGGCAGCGTTGGCGCCTGGATCGAAGCGGAAGGCGTGGAGACCACATCAGTGCTCAGTCTCCCGCAACCGGATCACAATGCCCGTTGGTTCAGGCTGATGAGCGCGCAGCTTGGTGAGTGTACCATCGCTCCAGTCCGCGATGTTTATGACCTCTCCGCTCTGCGGCTTCATTCGGGGCAATTCGATCAGTTCCAGGACATTGAGTCCTCTCGCGTCGAGGAAGAATGTATGGTCTCCAAATAGGTCGTTCAATTCCGGAATCGCCGGACTATCGTCGGCGATCACGTGAGCCTTGAACTGGTTGAGCGTCTGCTCGATCTGGGTTGAGTTCAGCTTCATGATGGCTCCAGCTCTTGGTCCTCGCATCTGCGCGCTGGTTAGTGCTCGCTCTCGACGATCGACGTCCGAAGCTCTTCGTTGCTTGCTCTGCGATGGAAAGTCGTTCGTATCGTTCAACAAAGAACGAACCCGCCGCTGCAAGCGCCGGTGCTCCTACCTGGCGTCATCGGAACTCAGGTATTCGGCGATCCTCCCAAGGGAGGCATCAAAGCGCTCATCGTGGAACGATGTAGTTGCCGACGCCCTTGACCCGTTTGTCTTTCCCGAAATGATTTTCGCAGATCGACGGCGATCGTGACTTATGGATGGAGTAGCCAGGCTGGAGCGGACGCCTGCAAAGCACTTTCTTTCTGTGAAGCATGAGAAGCTGCGCACCACAGTCGCTTCACCGAGCGGCCGGGAATCATGCCGGCATGCAAGAAGCACCGATTGCGATCGATGGCGGCAGCGTAACACACGCGCTGCAGGCGCGATACCCGCGTTCTCGCAATCAAGATCGAAATTTGGGCGAACAGACCGAACGGACTGAAATGTCGCATCCGGTAGCGGCATGTTGCCGCTCCCAGAACCGGACTTCGACAATCCAATGCCTCCATTGGAGCGCTCAGAATTAACAGACGGCGCCCCTGGATCCATGCTATCAGAAACTATGAGAGCGTTTTTTATGGTTTTGCTTTTTGCCTGTTGGCCCGCGGCGGCCCAGAATGTTGTCACAGCGGCTCCCTCAAGCAAAGAGGAGCTCTCGATCCGGGATCAGATCAAGGCCGCTCGCGCCAGAGAAAAGGCGGATGAAGCGACAGGCCCGAAGGAGCGAGCGTGGGATCGCGATGCGCGCGGCAAGCGTCCTTGGGACGAGGGCCGGGACGGCCAGAAGTGACGCGACGTCCTTGGCCTCGCGCGCTTGCTCCACTACCAAAACGCCACGGCCGGACGCGACCGCCTCTCGACTTCAGTCCCTGCGGGGTGACGCTGCAGCAAAATGCTCCAGTCGTGATGAAGCATCCGGAGACGGTCTACGGCTAGATTAGGAGCGCAGGCATTTCCATCCCCGAAGTCCTGCTTGTCCCCTTGCACCTGCGACGGCCTCTTGAGGATGGCGGCGCAGGAACGCTCTGGGTTGTCGGTTCAAAGCCGGGTTTCTTCTCCCAGGAACATGCACGCGTCCTGACCGAGCTTGCCGCCTTCGCGAGCGTCGCGATCCGAATGATACGAGCCGAGGAAGTCGTTCAGTCAGCTTTGCAGGAGCAAGAGCAACTCACACGTGAAATGGCCCATCGCCTCAAGAATCTCCTCGCTATCACGGATGGCATGCTTCGCCTGACGGCGCGCACTACGGCCACCAAGGAGGAGTTGGTGGCCAAGATGTCGGGGCGGCTCCTAGCACTTGCGAACGCTAATCAGTTGGTCAGACGGTCCTTCGCGCACGACACCATGTCGAGGGTCGGGCTGCAGCAGCTGATGGAGACCATCCTCAAGCCGTATGAGCATGTCTCGACGGCTGGTCCCGACGTTGCGTTGGGCGATCATGCGAGCAACAGCATGGCACTTGTTTTTCACGAGCTCGCCACCAATGCCGCCAAGTATGGCGCGCTGAGCCTCGATGAAGGACATGTCGATGTAGGCTGGTTAGTTCACGAGGATCTCCCCCGATTACCCGCACTACCTTTCCAGCGTGCCGTGCCCATTACCCCGGTGAACCAGACAGGTGCATGCGTCGATTGCTTCCCTGTCCGCGCGGCCTTCCCCGCCATGCGATCGGGTCGGCATTCACATAGTAACTTTCGAGGCGTGCTCAGGCTTCACTCACGTTACGGCCCGCTGGATTGCTCGGCCGCCCAAGGCGACCTTTGTCACGAGGCTTCGGTCCGTCCGATTGC
>NZ_LGHL01000225.1 GCF_001908205.1 Bradyrhizobium sp. NAS80.1 | reverse complement strand
AGTTCCTTTGCGTCGCTCGGATTGAAAGGGTGACGGCTGTCGCCGGTGCGGTCCATCACGATCTGGATTGCCATGATCGCCCTCCTCGGATTGCTTATGACAAGGACCTGGATGCGAGTATCCGACCGACGGCGGGGAGTTTCAAGAGAGGAAGATTCGATTGCAAACGGCGGACTTGGGTGGCCGTGAAGAGGGAACTGCCGCCGGTCGCAGAGCTGACTTGGTCAGACGGGAAAGTGAGAAACCGTCACGGCGAGTTGCCGAGCCAGCGCCCCAGGCAGGACTGCATCGAAGATCTCGCTGAGCTCACGATAGTACCAAACGGTCGCGGCGCGGCCACTTGTGAAGCGGTCCCACAGATCGTCGCCAATGTTGCGGTAGTCGTTCAGGATCGCCTCTGCGTTATCCACCTTGTCAGCGAGCGACACGAGCAGCGACGTAGGGGCCTTCTTCGGTAGCATCGTTAGGTAGGCTTCCTTCCGCGGGCGCCACGCCGGCTTCGGCTCGACCCAGGAGTCCGTGCAATCAGCCACGATTTTCGCGACGTCGCCTCCGAACCTTTCTCTGATCGCATCGAGCGTGGCTTGGCCGCCCTGATCCTCGGCCGCGTTTCGGTCGGCTGCTTGCCCTCAAGCCGACCTAGGGGGCACCGAGCGCCTCACGGGGCTTCGGACGGGTGGTCCTCAATGGGTTGGCTCAACGCGCAGCTTTTTTCGTCTGCTTGGCCTGCCACTTTTCCAGCCGCTTCTTCCAGTTGCTGCTTAGCCTTCGCAGCTCCCAATAGGCGGCGGCGCCCCCTTCGGTAGATACCTCGTGCTCAATAATCGCTTTTGTTCGTTCGGTATGCCTTACCAGTGCATCAGACCAGAAGTTATAGCAGACAGTGTGGTCGAACACCTTATTCCTGATACCGACTGCCACCAGCTCATGAATGTTGAGATAGGTGTTTATGTTTCTGTAGTCATCACTCAGCTTTCCATCCGGACCCTTTATGAAGTCCTCGATGGGCTTCTTGGCGGCGGCATGAACTTCCCACCTTGCCAAGGAATCCCGGAAGGCCTTGTAGATATCGGCCATGCCCTTATCCATGTCGGTCCTTAGGAAGAAATCGATAGCAGCCCGCCTACGAGCCGTGACCCGCGTTACATGTATCGAATAAAGGGCAATCGCGCCCGCCAGCATGGCCACTAACGGGGTGATCAGCGGGGCGAGCGGAATGACGTGTATTTTTAGCCACTGCGCAACAATATGAATCCACTCGCACACAGGCCCCCAACAAGTCTCCGGCATTCCCCGCCCCAAGCGTTGCAATTCCAGGCTGTATTTCATACCGGCAAGCGATTCGAGCAATTCTCAATTAGCGATTTCATTTCGAAAGCAGCGGCAAGAACGCAGCCGACAAGGAAAGGCCCCAAAACAAGCCGAAGCAGCACGCCGAGCCTTATGGTCGGAGCCGATCTCAGCAAGTGACCCAAAGGCGCCTATATTCGATCCAGATGTATAGTTTGATGCTGACGCAGCTGTCGAGGTGGCCAAACCAAGGGCGTAGCGCGGACTGCGCTCGACGGCCTACTAACGGCGCGTGACAATCAATCTTATGACTTCGGATCCGCACTTCGCTTTTGGCCCAAGGCCGAAGTGACTCGGCAAGTCGCCGGTGTCAGCTATCAAAGGTGGAGCGGGCTGAACCATCAACTCGCAACCAACCCCGCCCGGAAGCGGGAACGAGCAGCTTCAAGCTTGATGAACGTAGCCACTCCAGCCTGCGGCCAGCGTTGCTAGGAATTGCTCTGCGGAGGGCTGTTCAGTTTTCTGCATCTTGTGCAGGTCTTCTGGCTTGAGATTCGTATAGCGCCGCAGCATGCGCCAATCCCTATGGCCCGTTACCATTGCAACCTGTTGGATGGAAAAGCCGGCCTCGAAAAGCCGACTGGTGCCTTCATGCCGCAAATCGTGAAAACACAAATCATCGAGATCGATCGCTTTGCACGACCTATGGAACGCAGCTCCGACAGATTTTGAGTGGTAAGGAAACACGCGTCCGATGCCGCGCGTGAGTATCCGTTGCTCGAGCACGATCTGCCATGCATCGTAGCCCGTCGAATTGAGAAGCGGGACGACCTGATGGTTGCCGTCCTTTCGTCGCGGGTCTTTGCGATCGCGGATGGTGACTGTTCGCTTCGTCATATCGACATCAGGCCATTCTATCCGGCAGATCTCCGCTTGACGCATTGCAGTCGCGACTGCGAAGCGAACGATTCTTCCGAGCGGTAGAAATTGTTGGGGGGTTAGACTCCGCGTATCCGATCAGTCGGTCCAGTTCGTCTTGAGTGGGTCGGCGATCGCGCTCGTTCGATTTTCCCACGAGGTCGAGGTGTTTGAGCGCAGCTCTGGCCAGTTGAACACTCTCGACAGAGACATCGATGCCGTGGACCGCCGCAGCGTGGAGTAGGATCGCTCGGATGAACGCGAAATCGATCGCAAGGGTGGCTGGCCCGGCGCCTTGTGCGGCTCGCTTCCGTCCGAACTCGATCAATCTCTCGCGTGTCAAGTCTTTGAGGTTTACGCGCCCAAGAGAGGTTTTGAGTGCCTTAAGCACCATGGACTTCGATCGTCGAATTGGCTTGCCGACCTGAGCAAGATCGTCGAGATGCAACGCGATCAAATCCGAAAAGATGCGCGGTTGCTCGTGAGTCTTGGAGCGTCGGACCGGGGTCCCCCGATCGATTGAGCGCTCGGCTTCGATTGCCCACTCTTCGGCGTCGCGTCGTCGAATGAATGTGTTCGCGACGTACTGGCGTTTCCTCCTGACCTGGACGCGCCAGCTTCCCGACTCCAGCTTCGTATAGGTCGGCATTTGCGTGTGCACTCCGTCCCAATTTCGTGTGCGCTACGTGTGCACCGCGAGATCAAATGCGGTACAAGCGTGTGCAATTTTGGCTAGTTTGGAGTGCACACAGAGCGCACACGTTCCTGATCTAGTCCATTGAAAAGATAGAGCAACCTATTGAAATATCAAGACTATCTCTTTTCCGTGGCGCCCATGATGGACTGGACCGACCGGCATTGCCGCGTGTTCCACCGTCACCTTACACGGCGGGCGCTGCTCTATACGGAGATGCTGACGACCGGCGCCATCATTCACGGCGACCGGGAGCGGTTGCTTGGGTTCGACGCGTGCGAGCACCCGGTGGCGCTGCAGCTTGGTGGGTCGGATCCGGGCGACCTCGCGCTGGCTGCGCGGATCGGCGAGGAGTTCGGCTATGACGAGATCAATCTCAATGTCGGCTGCCCGTCCGATCGCGTGAAGGATGGCCGCTTCGGCGCCTGCCTGATGGCGGAGCCGGAGCTGGTGGCAAGGTGCGTCGAGGCGATGAAGCGCGCGGTTGCCATTCCCGTCACGGTGAAGTGCCGCATCGGTATCGACGATCAGGATCCGGAAGTGTCGCTCGACACGCTCGCACGCGCCGTCGTGGCCGCTGGCTGCGACGCGCTTGTTGTGCATGCCCGTAAGGCCTGGCTCAACGGACTGTCGCCGAAGGAGAACCGCGATATCCCGCCGCTCGACTATGATCGCGTCTATCGCCTCAAGCGCGCGATGCCGGACGTGCCTGTCATCATCAATGGCGGCGTCCTGAGCATCGAGGAGGCGAAAGCGCATCTCGAACATGTCGACGGCGTGATGCTCGGCCGCGCCGCCTATCAGGAGCCGTGGCGGCTGCTCTCCGTCGATCCCGACATCTTCGGTGAAGCGGCGCCGCATGCGACCATGCAGGACGCGCTCGAGGCGATGATGCCCTACATTGAGCAGCAGCTTGCGCGCGGTACGCGGCTGCACGCTATCACGCGGCATTTTGTCGGTGCGTTCCATGCCGTGCCCGGCGCGCGCGCCTTCCGCCGCCATCTTGCCGAGCAGGGTGTGAAGCCGGGCGCCGGCCTGGACGTGCTGCGCGATGCGATCGCGCGTGTCGGTATGCGCGTGCCTGCCGAGGCAGCGTAGATCGATCAGTCGACCGCCGTGCGCGAGCGGCGGTGGCTGCTCTGGAGTTCCGGATAACCGGTGAGCATCAGCTTGTCGGCGCGCACGCCCCAGCTCTCCAGGCGGTCGAGGAAGCTCATGCCGAGCAGATTGGTCTTCATCTGTCCGCGCTGCACGACCAGGGCCGGCACCGATTTCTCGACGAGATGGCCGACCGCGAGACGGTCGAGCGTGAGCCGGGCCGCCTTGGTGTGGCCGCCTGCGGTTTCGAGGTCGACGTCGTATTCGAGCATCTCGAGCGGCAGTCCGATCGCTTTCGCGGTTTCCCAGGTCAGCACCACGGAGGTCGCGCCGGTATCGATCACCATCGGTGCGGCGACACCATTGATCTTCGCGCGCAGCGCGAATTCGCCGCCCTGGCCGCGCTGGATCTGGACGGCGGGGGCGGGGGAGGCGGTGTGCGTGCGGAACATGTGCGAGACCTTGTTGCTCGCGCGCGCGATCTGATCGGGATCGCCATAGGCGACGACCGCGCCTGCCGTACCGGCGAGCATAGCGAGAACGAGCAGGAAGCGGATCATTGCGCGCCTCCAAGCGTGCGCCAGCCGTTCAGGTGCGTTTCTGCGATCCCGCGATCGGCGCAAGACCAGCCTCTGTCATGCGCGCCGGCAACAGCGCCATGAGCGCCAGCCGTTCCGCGCTTTCCATGGCGTGCCAGCGCGCGATCTCCGGCAAGGTCCGGCCGCAGCCGAAGCACAGCTTGGACTTGGGATCGATCATGCAGACGGCGACGCACGGCGTTTCTTTGCTCATCTCGGCATAGTGAGGGATGGTCGGGCAATTCTGCAAGCATCTGGTTAAGAGCCCGTACCTGCGCTCATGATCGGCTTGTGGCGCGGCCGGCGCTTCTCGTCGGGGACCACGGAACTTTCCGGCTGGAGCGGCGGGGAATCCTCCGACATTGGCGCCAGCGCGCTCATCACCCGCTCCGGCGGGAAGGTGACGATCACCTCGGTGCCGATGCGCAGCTTCGATTTCAGCGTGAACGTGCCGCCATGCAGGTCGATCAGGTTCTTTGCGATCGGCAGCCCCAGCCCTGCACCCTGTTCCGCCGACTTGATCGAGTTGGAGCCCTGGCCGAACGAGGCGAGCACGACCGGAATCTCGTCCTCGGGGATACCGGAGCCGGAATCCCTGACCGAGAGGTACTGTCCGCCAGAGGCGGTCCAGCCGGCCTTGAGCCAGATCTCGCCGCCTTGCGGGGTGAACTTGATCGAGTTGGAGAGCAGGTTGAGCACGACCTGGCGGATCGCGCGCTCGTCGGCCCAGAGCCGCGGCATAGCCTGTTCGAACACCTCGTGGATGGCGATGCCGCGGCTGGAAGCGCGCAGCTTCATCAGGTGGTGGCAGTCGGCGACGATGCCGACCAGCGACACCGCTTCCTCGTTGAGTTCGTAGCGGCCGGCCTCGATCCGCGACAGATCGAGGATCTCGTTGATGAGGTTGAGCAGGTGCACGCCGGAATTATGGATGTCCGCCGAGTACTCCTTGTAGACCGGCACCGCGTGGGCGCCGAAGATTTCGCTCTTCATCACCTCGGAGAAGCCGAGAATCGCGTTCAGCGGCGTGCGCAGTTCGTGGCTCATCTGGGCGAGGAAACGCGACTTGGCGACGTTCGCGGCCTCGGCGCGGTGGCGCGCTTCGTCCGAGATCGCCTTGGCCTGTTCGAGCTCGCCGATCAGCGCGTCCTTCTCCGCGCGCGCTTCCAGTGTCGCGAAGGTCGAGGAGTGCAGGCGGTGCGCCAGCAGCACGAAATAGCCTTCGGCGCCGAGCGCGAGCGCCGCCAGGATGTAGTTGTCCAGCGAGCCGCTCATTGCAAAACTCAACGCCATCGCGACTGCGACCGGCGCGGTGGCGGCAAGGGCTGCGATCGGCAGATTGGCGGCCAGCATGCTCGATACTGCGATCACCAGCAGCATCAGGAACATCATCAGCGTTTCCGTGACCATGTCGAGCACGGGATGAATCAGGATCGCCATCCAGCACAGGCCATAGAGCAGGTCGAGCCCGACGAAGCGCGTCCGCCAGGCGCGCGTCGCCGAAGGCGAGGCGGGCTCGGCCAAAAAGCGCCGGCAGTTGCGGATCATCGCGGCGTGAATGCAGATCATGCCGGCGGTCCAGGCCGCGGCCGGGATCGGCTGCATCAACAGCCCGAACAGCACGCCGGTCGCAACCACCAGCAGCATCACGACATATGAGGCCGACAGCCGGGTCTGGGCATATTGGCGCAGCATTTCGGCGTCGAAGGCCGGCCGGGTTCCGCTGGTCGACGTTAACTTGTCGCGCGCCTCGCGCACCCGCTGCGCCGCAGCCCTTCGGCTGCTCGCCGATGGCGCGCTCACCGGCTCGGCCGGAAGCAGCACAACCTCGGGCTTTTCAGCGGGGTCACTCATCCAACAACAACGATTCCTGCCCGCGCAAGGCGGGCCTTCTGCATTGTCTATCTCTGGCAAGAAATCCTTAAGAGGTGACTTAAGGAGCTAAAGAATTACGTTAACCGCGTGTTAATTTTTTTGGCTCGCGCCGTGCCGCTCAATGCAGCGCCGCATGCTGCGCGATGTAGACGACTGCTCCTGCCAGATAGCCCGCGAGCGCGGGGACGGCGATGCGGCGCGCGTACCAGAGGAACTCGATCCGCTCGAGGCCCATGGCGGCGACGCCTGCGGCCGAGCCGATAATCAGGATCGAGCCGCCGGTGCCGGCGCAATAGGCGATGAACTCCCAGAGGAAGTTGTCTGGCGGGTAATGGCCGAGGTCGTACATGCCCATGGTGGCAGCCACCAACGGTACGTTGTCGATGACGGCGCTGAGGAGGCCGAGCACGACGACGATGACGTCCTGGCGGCCGATCGTCGTCTCTAGCCATCTGGCCAGCATCGTCAGAAGGCCCGCATGTTCGAGGCAGGCCACCGCGAGCAGGATGCCGACGAAGAACACGATCGAGCTCATGTCGATCCGGGTCAGCGCGTGCGCGAGCGTCAGTGGACGGCGGACATGCTCGTCCTTGTCGCGGTGAATGACCTCGCCGACGAGCCAGACAATGCCGAGCCCAAGCAGCACTCCCATGAAGGGCGGCAGATGCGTGACCGCCTTGAAGGCGGGGACAGCGATCAGCGAGCCGAGCCCGAGACAGAACATCAGGTTGCGCTCGAACGACCTGACGGTCTGAAGCCCATCGTCCTTGGGCGGCGGTGCGATGGTCTTGCCCTTCACCAGAAAGCTGATGAAGGCGAGCGGTACGAGCAGATTCACCAGCGAGGGCAGGAATACCGCGCCCATGATGTTCAGAGGCGTGATCTGCCCGCCGATCCACAGCATGGTCGTGGTGACGTCGCCGATCACGGTCCAGGCGCCGCCTGCATTCGCGGCGATGACGATGAGGGAAGCGAACAGCAGGCGGTCGTCGCGCTTGGCAATCAACCGCTGCACCAGCGAGACCATCACGATGGTGGTGGTCAGATTGTCCAGGACCGCGCTCAGGAAGAACGCCACAAAGCCGATCAGCCACATCAGCCGAACCTGGCTGGTCGTACCGATGCGGGAGGTGATGACCTCAAAACCGTCGTGGGCGTCGATCACCTCGACGATAGTCATCGCCCCGATCAGGAAGAACACGATCTGCGCGGTGGCTGCGATGGACTCGTCCAGCTGATGGCCGACCAGCGTGTGGTCGCCCGTCGCAGTCGCGTAGATCGTCCAGAGCAGGCCCGCGCCGAGCAGCGCGGACGCGCTCTTGTTGACCCCGATCGGATGTTCGAGCGCGATCGCCGCATAGGCCAGAACGAAGACGACGGCGATCGCGATCAGCAAGGTGGGGTCAGTCCGTCAGGTTTCAGCGCGCGAGACGCGCGAGCAGGCTCGACGTATCCCAGCGCTTGCCGCCCATCTTCTCGACCTCGGCGTAGAACTGGTCGACGAGGGCGGTCACCGGCAGGTTGGCGCCGTTGCGACGGGCTTCCGCGATGCAGATCGAGAGGTCCTTGCGCATCCATTCGACCGCGAAGCCGAAATCGTACTTGTCCTCGTTCATGGTCTTGTAGCGGTTTTCCATCTGCCAGGACTGCGCCGCGCCCTTGGAGATCACCTCGATCACGGAGGCGACGTCGAGGCCCGATTTCTTGGCGAAGTGGATGCCTTCGGAAAGGCCCTGGACGAGGCCCGCGATGCAGATCTGGTTGACCATCTTTGTCAGCTGGCCCGAGCCGGCGGGGCCCAGCAGCTTGCACATCCGCGCATAGGCCGCGATGACAGGTTCGGCGCGGGCATAGGCGTCCTGCGCACCGCCGCACATCACCGTCAGCACACCGTTCTCGGCGCCAGCCTGGCCGCCGGACACCGGCGCGTCGACGAACTTGAAGCCGGCTTTGGTGGCGGCCGCGTCGAGCTCGCGCGCGACTTCAGCAGAGGCGGTGGTGTGGTCGACGAAGGTCGCGCCCTTCTTCATGCCGGCAAACGCACCGTCGGCCCCGAACGTAACCGAGCGCAAATCGTTGTCGTTGCCGACGCAGCACATCACGAAATCCTGGCCCTCGGCGGCGGCCTTTGGGGTCGCTGCGGTCTTGCCGCCGAACTTGTCCGCCCACTCCTTCGCCTTGGCCGCGGTGCGGTTGTAGACGGTGACCTCATGGCCCCCCCTTTTTCACGAGGTGTCCGGCCATGGGGAAGCCCATGACGCCGAGGCCGAGGAAAGCGACTTTAGCCATGTGTGGTACCTTGTCCGTAGCTTGAGTTTTACGGTTGCAGCCGGGCGGGGGGCGCCAGCCGGGGGCCTGAAGTTCCGCCTTAGGGCGGATCGGGCGCACCATAAACCCTTGAGGCCGGAGGGCAACGGCTTCGTTTGGTGCTCTCCTGTGTTAGGATGATGGACCTAAGGACTTCAAAAAAGGGAGCGAAGGCATGGGCGGCGTGAGCGTTGGCGTCCTCGATCATTTCAACATCCGGACCCGGAATCTGGCCGAGACGGTCCGCTTCTACGAGGATGTGCTGGGCCTGGAAAAAGGCGCCCGGCCGAATTTTGCCTTTCCGGGCGCCTGGATGTACAGCGAGGGCAAGCCGGTGGTGCACCTCGTCGATATTTCTCCAACCTCGGAGCCACAAAAGCCGGATTCCGGCGTTGTCCACCATGTCGCCTTCGTCAGCCGCGGGTTCGACGGCATGAAGCAGCGGCTGGCGTCCAAGGGCATGAAATTTGATTCCCGTCAGGTGCCCGGCGGCGACCTCTGGCAGATCTTCGTCCACGACCCCAATGGTGTGATGATCGAGCTAAATTACGAGGCGGCCAAGGAACAGGGGGCGGCCCCCGCCGAGAATGCTGGCGATATCGGCAGGCAGTAGCCTTTTGGACGTTTCCGCTCTAATGGGGCACCCTGAAGCCTTGAGCATGATCTGAGCGGAGAACCGCTCCACACTTTTCCGGATCATGCTCCGTTTAGGAGATGCGCTTTGAGCGTGACGCAGCAACAGGTTCTCGACAGCCTCGCCAGGATCAAGTCACCCCGCGGGGTCGCGCTCACCAATGCCAATGTGCTGAGCCCGATCAGCGCGTCCGACGGCAAGGTGTTCTTCTCGATCAATGTCGATGCCGCCGAGGCGCGGGCCTGGGAGTCCATCCGGGTCGAAGCCGAGGCCACCGTGCGCGCCATTCCCGGTGTCACCACTGTCATGGTCGCGCTGACCGCCGAGCGCAAGCCGGGCTCCGCTCCTCCGCCGCCAACGCCAAGCCGCGGCACGCCGGGGGTGCAGCCGGTGCATGCCCACAAGCCCCCGCAGGGGGGCGGCTCGCCGATGTCGCGGCAGTCGGAGATTCCGGGCGTTGCCGCCGTGATCGCGGTCGCCTCGGGCAAGGGCGGCGTCGGCAAGTCGACCACCGCTCTCAACCTGGCGCTGGGCCTGCGCGACCACGGCCTCAAGGTCGGGTTGCTCGATGCCGATATCTACGGCCCCTCGATGCCGCGGCTGACGGGGCTGCGCGACAAGCCCGAGCTGAACAATGAGCGCAAGATGATTCCGCTCCGGCGCTTCGGCCTCGCCATTATGTCGATCGGCTTCCTGGTGGAGGAAGAGACCGCGATGATCTGGCGCGGCCCGATGGTGATGTCGGCGGTGACGCAGATGCTGCGCGACGTCGAATGGGGCCAGCTCGACGTGCTGGTCGTCGACATGCCACCGGGCACCGGCGATGCCCAGCTCACGCTGGCGCAGAACGTGCCCTTGAAGGGCGCCGTGATCGTCTCAACTCCGCAGGACCTGTCCCTGATCGACGCGCGGCGGGGCCTTGCGATGTTCAGGAAGGTCAATGTGCCCGTGCTCGGCATCGTCGAGAACATGAGCTACTTCCAGTGCCCGCATTGCGGCACGCGGTCGGACATTTTCGGCCATGGCGGGGCGCAGCACGAGGCCGAGAAGCTCGGAGTACCGTTCCTGGGCGAGATCCCGCTGCACATGGCGATTCGCGCCACTTCGGACGCCGGCACTCCGGTGGTCGACAGCGAGCCGGACGGGCCCTATGCGGCGATCTACCGCGCCATAGCGGGCCAGGTCCGGGACCAGCTCAAGGGCGTGATTGCCGCAGCCTGAGCCGGTTCGGGCCAATCCCTTCCAGCCATACCTCGGGGACATGCGACTTTCGTAGAGGCCCGTCATGCCAATGTCGCGTTCCGAAAGCGAGGCTTCCGTGTTAAACGCCCACGGCAGTCAAGCCCCTTCGGCTCGACGCGGCCCAAACGCGTCGCCGGAATGAGCGGCGGTAACAAGGAAGTCTAGGGGAAACGCCCCAGCAAGGAGAGACCTGAAGATGAAGCGTCGTGATTTCTTGAAAGTGTCGGCAGCAGGCGCGGCGGCGACCGCGGTGGCCTCGCCGGCGATTGCTCAGTCCTCGCCCGAGATCAAGTGGCGCCTGACGTCGAGCTTCCCGAAGTCGCTCGACACCATCTATGGCGGCGCCGAGCAGGTGGCGAAGTACGTCGCCGAGATGACCGACAACAAATTCCAGATCCAGGTGTTCGCGGCCGGCGAGATCGTCCCCGGCCTGCAGGCGCTCGACGCGACCTCGAATGGCACCGTCGAGATGTGCCATACCGTGTCGTACTACTATGTCGGCAAGGACCCGACCTGGGCGATCTACGCCTCGGTGCCGTTCGGCCTCAACGCGCGCATGCAGAACTCCTGGTGGTACCAGGGCGGCGGCGAGCAGCTCGGTAACGAGTTCTTCAAGAAGTCGAACGTGATCGGTCACGCCTGCGGCAACACCGGCACCCAGATGGGCGGCTGGTTCCGCAAGGAGATCAAGACCGTTGCCGATCTCTCGGGCCTCAAGATGCGCATCGGCGGCATCGCCGGCCAGGTGCTCCAGAAGGTCGGCGTGGTGCCGCAGCAGCTCGCCGGCGGCGACATCTATCCGGCGCTGGAAAAAGGCACCATCGACGCGGCCGAATGGGTCGGCCCCTACGATGACGAGAAGCTCGGCTTCGCCAAGGTCGCCAAGTACTACTACTATCCGGGCTTCTGGGAAGGCGGCCCGATGGTCCATGCCTTCACCAACCTGGACAAGTGGAATTCGCTGCCGAAGAACTACCAGGCGATCCTCGCCAACGCGATGGCCAACGCCAACAGCTGGATGGCCGCGCGCTACGACATGCAGAACCCGGGGGCGCTGAAGCGTCTGGTCGCGGGCGGCACGCAGCTGCGTCCCTTCACCAACGAGGTGCTCGAGGCCTGCCTCAAGGCGACCAACGAGCTGTGGGCGGAGACCTCGGCCAAGAACGCCGACTTCAAGAAGTCGATCGACGCCATGCAGGCCTTCCGCTCCGACGGGTACCTGTGGTGGCAGGTTGCCGAATACACCTACGACAGCTTCATGATCCGCTCGCGCACCCGCGGCTGATCTTTCGAAACGTCGCAAGACGACAGGGCCCGGCCTCCTTCGCGAGGCCGGGCTTTTTCTTTGGCACAAGCGGGTGCCCAAACAAAAATATGAAAAACAACCCCATGCACAGTAGACGGGCGGCGAGGGGGTGACGCCCTGTGAACGCGGCCAACAGTTTGACAGGTCGGGCCAATTCGGCTGGAAGCCGCGATCACCCGCGCAGCCGGCGACAGGCGTGCGAATGCAGCGCTGTCCGCGAAACTCTCGACGATCCGCAAGCCGTTTGACTCGTCGGGCAAAACAGTGGCAAAAAGCAATTATCGAATAATCCGAAGTCTTTGCCGCAGCGCCGATCCTTGGACGATCCTTGGACGATCGATCCTTGGAGATGACGATGAGCTTCGATCCCGATGAGGTTCAAAGTGCGCTCTGCAAGGCGTGGTCGTTGTCGACTGCCAGCCAATGGACGGCGAACAATCCAGCAGCAGGGCAATGCAACGTCACGTCACTGCTCGTTCATGAGCTCTTTGGTGGCGATTTGCTGAAGACGCCTCTGCCAGCCGGCGACCATTTTTACAATCGGATCGGAGGCAAGAGGTACGACTTCACAGCGAGCCAATTCGATCAGCCGATCGCCTACGTCGACTTGCCGACTGATCGGGGCGACGCTGAGCTGGGCGCAACGAGCGACCAACTGGCTGAACTCAGAGCCGCTTTTCAGAAGCACTGCATCAACTCAGGTTAGGAGCAGCAGCCGGCGTAGCCCTGCGACTTTTAGAAGTCCGCTATGGGGGCCCTTAGCTGACCTCGACCGAGCGCGGAGCGATAGTCCGCTTTCAAGGGTAGGAGCGGACCGGGGCCGATCCCGACTTCCGATTGTGGCCCCGAACCGGACAGTCGCGCGCCCGAAGGCGGGAACTGTGGTATCCTCCGTCAAACGCGAATTGGTAGCGAATGTTGCGTGGGCCCTGGCGACAGTGCCCGGGAAGCATACAGTGCGATTGCGCACGGATCTGAGGATTGCTCTCCCGGGTTTTGAGGAGGAC
>NZ_LGHL01000224.1 GCF_001908205.1 Bradyrhizobium sp. NAS80.1 | reverse complement strand
CAGGCACTATGCAACACGGGCAGAAGCCACACGGGATATCTTTGCCTATATCGAAGGCTTCTACAATCGAACTCGTCGTCACTCCGCCATCGGCTTTATCAGCCCGATCGAGATGGAGCTAAAAGCAGCTTAACCCTGTCCATTTTTTCGGGGGAAGATCAAGTTGAGCCGGTCACTTACCCTGAGGGTAAAAACTCGTTCAAAGGGCCAAAGTGAACGTCTGCATCCGCCAACATAACCGCGAGGATCAGGACAGCCGCGATAATTGCGAGCGCAAGTGCGGACGCAAGGATGGCGAAGCCTATCTCGCTAAGACACCGCTTCATTTAGAATGCTTTGCTAAATTGACATGAGGCTGTTTGTTAACGACAGCGGCTCTATTCGGCGGCCTCGACGATACCGCCGTGCCAGCGATAGACGAAGGGCAAGCCGCGTTGTCGCCATTGGCATCGAAGCAGACCGGACCGCTCACCGTATCGATCGCCTGCGAACGGAGTGCGGCGGCCGCCCGCACAGCGTTGAATGAGCCGGCGTGCTTTACCGCCTGCGCCGAGGCCTGGACGGCGGCATAGGCTTAAAGCGTGTAATGCTCGACCGAGAGCTTGGAAGCTTTGAGTGTGGCCACGCCACCGCCTGCGTTGGCGTTCCTGATCGGATCCATCTCGGGCTCCGCGGGTGATGGCCCAGAAGTCAGCAGTCATCAAAGGATCGCTCCCACGAGCGTAAGGTCGGAAGCAGCATCTGCAGCACGCCAAACAGTCAATCCCATTTCGGTTTGGTAGTCGCCAATATAGGCGAGCTGTAATCTGTTTTTCGTCATTCTCTAGACCGGCACCATGTAATCCGGATGGCGCTTGCGTCGGAGTAATGACGACGGGCCTCAACAAGATCGCCGATGCCGTTGCCGGCGATAACCCTATCCTCAAGGCCGCGTTCCTCGGTTTGAATAGCGTCGCAAGATGTACTCGGCTGCCACAATGCCCCGATAATCGTCGCCGCCGTAGATCCGGAAGACAGTCGTAAGTCCACGTTCCGTCAGCTGAGCGTTGGTTGACCCAGGTGAGATTTGGATAACTCCCCTCGGCGTAAACGTCAGAAACTGGAACTCATGAAGCAGAACCATAAGGGCCAACGACGAGCCTGACTCGATATCCAGTCAGCCTATTTGCAACGGTAATGACCTGCTTGGGATCACAAGCGCCGTCCGCGACCTGCAGTATGATCCTGGTATGGAGAAGTAAACACGAAGCATTCAGCGCCTCGACGACTTCAGCCGCACCATTGTGCATTTGCGCGCCGAATGCGGCGCTGCTTCTAATGATCGGACCAGCTACCGCGACGATGACGTCGGTCGCGGACGCGGTGAAAGCCAAAGCGCAGGATAAGAGTGCAACGGCTGCACCGGACCTTGTAGGCCAACTCAACATTGTAGAGCTCCCGATGTTTATCCGAGTATGCAGTCAATTTGTGGCTCTGAACGTGCCGCGGGCCCAAAGCGATGTTCGGGTAGTCGAGGTTGTTCCTCCAAGCTGGACCAGCAGCCGTGGCGACTACGTTTACAATTTGACGCTACGTGCGGTTCAAGCCCTTTGACGGGTGCTCTCGATCATTCGTCGATCAGCAGATCGAGATAGCCACTGCGGGTCGCAGCGCGATGAGTGATCAAGCCATCAAGCGGGAATCAAAACCGCCGAGCGCCAGTGACGTCAAGAAGTGCATTCGCAAGCAGAGCCGCAGTGGTGCGGAGCATCCCTGCGGGGTCAGTGCGGCTGATCCTCCAGGGCAACGAGGGCGCGGTCGAGATACAGCATGAGGTGCGGATCCCACCCAGCCAGGATCCGAGAGTTGCACAATCGCGCGAGAACGTTCAGGACGGTTGAAACGGTCGAATCAATTCCGGCGAATTCTTTGATCAGCACGCGCGCCTTAAGCGCCACGGCCTTTGTGCGGTCGCTGCACGGATGCTCCTCTCGATCCATACAATCGCGCAGCTCATCGCGGATACTCCGCCACCGCTCCTCGCCGTCAGCAGCTAAGGCGCATGTGCATGGACGAGGCGGAGGGGGTTTTTCAACCATCGACATCGCATTCAGCGTGGCAGGTAGCTCGTCTACACTCACCTGTGCATCGCCGTCCGTCGTCATGTTGCGCAAACGATCTCGTAACTGAGTTGTACGAGCAACTTTAACTTCAATACGCTCCAGGTGCTTGCGTAATAGGTCCGTGAGGGAGGTGCGGCCGTTCATCGCCTTCCGGATCTCCTCAAGTGAGAAGTCGAGATCACGGAGAGCCCGAATTTGATGTACTCGTTGAATGCTTTCGCGGTCGTACATCCGGTGACCGCCGTCCGTGCGCTCCGACGCAGCAAGTAGCCCCATGTGCTCATAGTGATGCAGAGTGCGTACCGTTACTCCAGTCGCACCTGCAAGTTCGCCAATGCGCCATCGACGCCTTCGTGGTGTAGCTTTTGTCATGATTTTCTATTTTAAAGCCTACAACCTGACGCCACGTGAGATTCAAGCTATTTCAATCGTCTAACTGAACCTTCTTACACTTCGACACAAGCAAAGAGCCCTATCGCGAGTGTCGCTCGATCAAACGGCGGAGGTGAAGGCGTCCATCAAAATAATCAGAGATGCCAACTCGGCACCGCGTGCAGCTCCGCGCTGCAGGACGATGTGGGCGATCGCTGTTCGATTTTCCGGAGTGCGCATCGCTGCGGGCAAGGCGGTAATTGCTCGGTCGAAAATCTCTCCCAAAGTTGAAAGCTCCTCTGAATCGAAGATGCGATGCTCTTGTTGCAACGTTCAGCTCCTTGATTCTCATTGCGCTAGCGGGCGCACGTGGCCAAGGTGTTTGGCTGTGGTGAGGCCAAAAGGAGACCGACCGGCGACGCACAGGACGATGACGAGTATGCACATCAAGTGATGCCGTTGTGCAACACCATCGCCATCGAGCCTGACTCGAAGCCGCGCGTAACTGTTGTCCCCACGTTTGGTCAGCGGAATGCTCGCGCACTGCAGATCTCGAGCGCACCTAAAAATCGCGGTTGTTCTTAGCCGTGGATTGCGAGGCTTACCTCCCGCAGCTCCAATCGCGACTTGAGGCCGTTGCCAACGGGGCGGGCTCGATAGCAATTTGCAATCGCCTGCACAAGGTCAGGAGCGATCGAAAAGACTGCAAACCGTCGCGAATCCGGAGTACAGGATTGGTGGAGGCAGTGAATCTAAGCTGGGACGCAGTTGAGCTGCTGAATTTGTGCCACTGATGAGGGCATGGCAACTGTTCCGTTACCGCGAACGAGGCTCGATTACTTGCGATGCTTTGGTGGGGGCGGATTGGTTCGTGGATTGGATGACGATAGGCGTTGATTGAAGTTAGAGCGCCTGGATGGCTGCCTTACGTCACGCCGAGAACCCCATGCGGGAGGACTCCTGCAAAAGTATCTCTCGCATCCATATGCTTGCCGGATCGGTGTTGTGAAAGGCGGGCCATTGGACGGCTTCGGTGAAGACGGGAAGTGACGACGGCAGGTCAACAATCCGCAGCGGGGTGGTTTTCTCGAAATGTTTAACCAGCCTTAGCGGCATTACTCCTATTCGGTCAGTGCCTGACAGCATGGGTGGGATCATGCAAAAGCTCTGCACGGCAATATCGATGCGTTGCTTAATCCCGTGCTGAAGGAAGAACTGTTCCTCGATCGAGGAGGTGTGTGCAAGAGCCCACCTGACCGCAACCTGTCGTAGCTGCATATATTTCTCGAATGATAGCCGGCGCGGTAGGCGGTTGTTCGTGCGGCAACCTGCACACACGAGCCGTTCACAGAATAGTGGCGCCTTCGGATGCGCGCTCGACATGAATGGCTCGGGCATGATCAGAAAATCGATGTCACCTCGCCGGAGAAGCTCATCGTGGTCTTCGCTGAGCGGCAGCAATTCGAAGCTTACTGTGGGAGCGTCTCGCGCTGCACGCTCTACGATCTGCCGGAAAAAGAGCGAGGTGGCGCAATCGGAAAGACTGATTCTGAACCGACGAGTCGATTCGGCTGGATTGAACACTTCGCGCGCAATAATGGAGAGTCGGATGTCGAGCAACGCGTTGCGAACAGGGGTGGCAAGGCTTTCTGCACGCGGTGTCGGGACAAGTGTTCGACCTGTCATCGTAAACAGCTCATCGTCGAAATAGGCGCGCAGCCGGGCGATGGCGGCGCTCATGGCCGGCTGACTGAGGTTGATGTTGCGAGCTGCGGCGATGAGTTTGCGGTCGGTCATCAGTGAATCGAGCGCCACCAGAAGATTCAAATCAAGGCCGTTGAAGCGCATGCTCGTCCAACTGAAGGCGCTTGGATTGGGCGACAGTCGCGGCGTCTATGATGGTATCCATCTTCCACCTGAACTGGTCCATCCGAGTTACAGCGCGAGTGCTATGAAACCGCCTGCGTGCTTGATCGCTGCGAGTAGACGACTTCAGCGTTGAACTCGCCGGCGGGGCGGAATGGACCATTATGGCGCTCCAGCAACCGCTTGTAGCGCCAGATCGATCTTATAGCGACCACAGCAGTGTAGCCCTGAGTTGCGCCATTGGGGCGCAAATCTGCCGTCCGTCACTGATGACCGCGTGCTTTGTCCTTGGCCGCCGAATGCAGGCCTACAACCTGACGCAGCGTGAGATTCAAGGTAGTTGTATTCGGCGGGGCGTCTCTTCGCGAGGGTTTTGTCCTCCTTAGCGCCACAGTCTTCGGAAGATCATTGCGACGTGACGATCGCTAAGCCAAATCGTTGCAGCCGACAGCTCTTGGCGGCTGAGCCGTGCCACCATCCGCAATGAAGATACATCGAAGTTTAAGGCGCCTTGCCAAGCAGCCCGTAATGCACCTGTGCGTTAGAAGAACCGGTCACTATAAGGCGCTCATGAACGTCCCGTCGTGTTAGTGACGTATCTAGCAATGCCTGTGACGTCGGGGCGTCTCATGCCCAGAAGCCATGTTGGCGGCCTCCTGCAACAATATGCGCCGCATCCAAATACTTGCCGGATCGGTATTATGAACGGCAGGCCATTGGACGGCTTCAGTGAACGCAGGAAGCGGGAGCGGTGGTTCGACGATCTTCAGGAGCATTTGCTTCTCGAAATGCTGAGCTAATCGTAACGGCATAGTCCCGATGCGAACAGTGCCCGATATGACGGACGGGATCAAGCTAAAGCCCTGCACAAAGACCTCGATGCGCCTCTTGAGCCCATGTTCAAGCAAAAACCAGTCTTCAATGTTAGGCCTTAATGCTCGTCCAAACTTGGTTGCGACGTGTCCCATCGACATGTATCTCTCGGCTGTTAGCTGGCGGGATAACTGCTCGTTTGTGCGGCAGCCTACGCACGCAAGCGTCTCCTCGAACAGTGTTGCCTTGGGGTGCGCGCTCGACATGAACAGCTCCGGAAAGACAAGAAAGTCGACTTCACCGCGCCTGAGAAGCTCATCGTGCTCATCGGAAATCGGCAGCAACTCGAAGCCCACCGCAGGAGCCTCTCGCGCGACACGGTCAATGATTCTTCGAAAGAAGATGATTGTCATGAAGTCGGAGAGAATGATCCTGAAGCGGCGGCTCGATTGAGCCGGGTCGAAAGCGTCCTGCGACATAATAGAGAGTCGAATGTGCAGCAGAACCTCGCCAGTCGGGACCGCCAGCCCTTCGGCCCGAGGTGTTGGGACAAGTTCGCGGCCTTTCATCGTAAATAGTTCATCGCCGAAATAGGTGCGTAGCCGGGCGACGGCGGCGCTCATAGCCGGCTGGCTCAAGTGAATCTTGCGTGCCGCCGCGGTGAGATTGCGCTCGGTCATTAGAGCATCGAGCGCAACAAGAAGATTTAGATCAAGGCCCTTGAACCGCATACTAGGGATCTATCCGTCATGTGGATGTGTTCTATCGAAACAATCGATTTTACCACAGCGTGGATTATTGGATAGCAAACTTCAATCTAAAAAGGTGAAACAGGCATAACATCATGGCCATCGCACTTTGCGTGAGCTCCGAAAAGAAGTTGAGGTTCGTATGCGAGCTGCACCGCGTCGGATTGGCGCAGCGATGGCTCGATAGGAGGCGTTGGGACTTGCTAAACACTTGTATGGGTTCTCCCTTCATTTCAATATTGCCGGTTTACGTTCGTACAATTGAGTCATTGCGCGGTTTCGCCTTTGTTGCACGACGAACGGCACGCGCGGTTGCGGGCGCCAAATCGTGCCGCGACTTGCCACAGGCGTCGCTTGGCCCATCGCGTTAAAGGCATGTTGAAAATGAAGACCCCACTAGACCTAGTGCAAGTGTTTCGCGCGTTTATTGCGTGCGCCGCCATCAATCGCTACGCGTCGGGCGAGAGTGATCGAGCCGCGCTGTACGCGTCTGGTCGTACCGGGATCCGCATTCCAACCACTCGGCTCTTGGGGGGGGGTGTGGTGGCACGAGTATTGAAGCCAGGCTCTACGCACCGGCGCACCTTGTTTCTGTGACCAGTCATTGAGCGAGGGAGTCGCTAACGGACCAGGTCCGCTCCCAGCTAGCTCTCGGTGGCTTGCCATGAACGTTGCCGTATCTACAAATAGGGAAGGTGTCTCAATGCGTCCGAAAGTTCAGTGGAGAGTGCGCTGGGAAAGTGAACTGTGCGTCGCCGACCATGTCGAACTTTCCGAGTTCTTTCGGAAGAGCTACGGGCCGACCGGTGCCTTCAATGCGCAGCGATTCCAGGACAATCGTAGTTGGGCTGGTGCGAGGCCCGAGGTCCGCGCAATCGGCTACGACGCTTGCGGTGTAGCCGCTCATATTGGTTTACTGCGCCGATTCATCAAGGTCGGTGAAGTCGATCTACTAGTGGGCGAACTGGGATTATACGCTGTGCGCCCCGATCTTGAGGGGCTTGGAATAAGCCATTCGATGCGCGTTATGTATCCCGTTCTGCATGGGCTTGGTGTTGCGTTTGGCTTCGGTACAGTGCGACCCGCACTGGAGAATCATATCGCGAGATTGCTTGGCCGGCAGGGGCTCGCGACAATCATTCCCGGCATTCGCGTGCGTTCGACCCATCCGGAGGTGTATCTGGATTTGTCGACTAGCCGCCTCGACGAGGCTCTCGTTCTGGTGTTGCCGATTAGGCGATCAATAAGCGAGTGGCCGACTGGTACGATTATCGATCGGAACGGGCCAGAGCTGTGAATCATCCCGATCGCCTGCCCGTCGTGCGTAGCGAGTACGCTGACGCCAACGGAAATCGCTGTGTCTATTTGACGTTCGACGACGGTCCAAATCCATATTGCACACCAGACGTGCTTGATGTTCTGGCAGAACGCAAGATATCGGCGACGTTCTTCGTCATCGGCGCATACGCAGCGGAACAGCCGGATCTAATCGAACGCATGATCGCTGATGGGCATGAGGTCGCAAATCACACGATGACTCATCCCGACCTGTCCAGATGCGAACCAGCCGAGGTGCAGAGTGAAATACAAGGAGCCAGCGAGGTCATTCGTGCGGCTTGCCCGCACGCCCTGGTACGGCACGTACGCGCACCCTACGGCAGATGGACTGCAGAGGTGCTCGCGACGGCAGCGAAGGCCGGGCTGAGCGCGGTACACTGGTCGGTGGATCCAAGAGATTGGTCTCGCCCTGGGGCTGATGCGATTGTGAACGCAGTGATGGCCTCTGTCCGACCGGGTGCAATCGTGCTTTTGCACGACGGATGTCCTCCAAGCGAGCTGGCACAGCAAACTCGTGCTGGGCTGCGCGAACAGACCCTCGCGGCGCTTTCGCAGCTCATTCCTGCGCTCCAAGAGCGTGACTTTGCCCTCTCCCCACTTCCTCAACTTCAGTGAAACTGGAACCCTATGGATTTGCTCGGCACAACCAGCACTGTTGCTGTCTCATGTTACGCGCTGCTCTCGACTGTCTACAAGAGCTTGCAGGCGTTCTATGCTACGCGAGAAAATGCACCCTCGCTATCACGTAACCTCACTCATCCTGCGCCCGCTCTGCCAAGCGTCGATGTCATCGTGCCCTGTTTCAACGAGGAGCCGCACACGCTCGCAGCCTGTCTATCATCCATTGCTGCTCAGGACTACGCTGGGAAATTGCGGGTCTATGTGATCGATGACGGTTCGGCCAATCGCGCCCTTCTAGAACCCGTTCACAGGATCTTCGCAAGTGACCCCAGATTCAGCTTCATTCTGCTCGACAAAAACGTCGGTAAACGCAAGGCGCAGATAACCGCAATACGACGTTCGTCTGGAGAGTTGGTGCTCAACGTCGATTCCGACACGATGATAGCGGCCGACGTAGTCACAAAACTTTCGCTGAAGATGAAGTTTCCGAAAATCGGTGCGGCCATGGGTCAGTTGATCGCTAGCAATCGCAGCGACACCTGGCTGACAAGATTGATCGATATGGAATACTGGTTGGCTTGCAACGAAGAGCGCGCGGCGCAGGCTCGATTCGGCGCCGTCATGTGTTGCTGCGGCCCGTGTGCTATGTATCGTCGATCCGCGCTGCTGTTGCTGCTAAATCAGTACGAATCGCAGTTCTTTCGCGGGAAGCTCAGTGACTTCGGTGAGGATCGTCATCTTACAATCCTCATGCTGAAGGCAGGTTTTCGAACCGAGTACGTCCCGGATGCCATCGCGGCAACGGTGGTCCCGGACCGCCTGGGGCCTTACCTGCGTCAACAACTGCGCTGGGCCCGCAGCACCTTCCGCGACACGTTCCTTGGACTGCGCCTGCTGCGAGAGCTTGATGGCTATCTTACGCTCGACGTGATCGGACAGAATATCGGTCCATTGCTTCTCGCGCTGTCGTCCTTAACAGCTCTCGCGCAGTTCGCCGTCACGGCCACAATGCCGTGGTGGACAGTCGTGACGATCGCGTCAATGACCATGGTTCGCTGCGGCGTAGCGGCGTTTCGTGCTCGCCAATTGCGATTCATCGGCTTTTCTCTGCACACACCGATCAACATCGTTCTTTTACTTCCCGTGAAAGCCTATGCGCTGTGTACGTTGAGCAATAGCGACTGGTTGTCGCGCAAGGTGACCAGCGTGCCGAGTGGTGATGAGAAGCAGGCTGTCATCCAGAGCCGAGCGTCCGACAAAGAGCTGCAGGAGGTTAGCAGTTAGCTGCGGCAATTCGCGGACGGAACTTTCGTGCAGTGCCAGGCGGCCGCCTGTGACCTACAACCTTTGCGGCGGTCCGTGATCGACTACGATGCAGGAGAATGCCCAATGACGCGGGACAAGAGGTACCAGCTATTAGAGCGTGAATTGGCTGCCGATGATCCGTGGCGCCTCAACAGTAATCCGTTTGAAGAGAAGCGTTACGCACAGATGCTCCGGATGTCGCAATCCAAAGAGGTCATTAGCAACGCCCTTGAAGTCGGATGCGCGGCCGGTTCGTTCACGGAGAGGCTGGCTCCCCACTGCCAGCGTCTCATGGTGGTCGATGTGATGCCGCCGGCGATTGCTCGGGCGCGCCAACGAACGAAGAGGTGGTCGCACATCACGTGGATAGTCGCGGACATCGAACGGTTTTGGAGCTCGGAACTGTTCGATCTAATCGTGGTGGCGGAGGTTCTTTACTACCTAGACGACATAACCGAAATGCGCGCAGCGATCCAGAACCTAACGAGTATGCTAGCGACAAACGGGCGACTTGTTTTCGGATCGGCGCGTGATGATAAATGCAGGCGCTGGGGACACCCTGCTGGTGCTGAGACCGCAATCGAGATCTTCAATGAAACGTTGATTGAGGTCGAGCGCCTGCAATGTCTAGCGGAGTCCGGTGAAGAAGAGTGCCTCCTCGTCCTGTTTCATAATCCGGTTCGATCGTCAGAGCTATCGAACTGCGGTGATTAGGCAAGAAGGAAGTATGCGCATCTGCGGTATCAAGCTGACCCATGTTGGATCAATCGCTGTTGTCGATGACGGACGGCCTGTCTTCTGCACCGAGCAAGAGAAGGCGCAAACACTTTCGGCCTGTTGCCCGGTTTGCCTGGAGGATCAGGCGCCGTCCATTTGCAGCCCCTGGAACGGCCAGATCCCTACAAGCGTTTCGATCAACAGAGACGGCAGGAGTGGCAGGACAACGTTCCAGCAGTTGTACATCTGGACGGATCTGCGCGATTGCAGACAATTCCTAGAACGTCTCGACATAAGGTCGCCGAGCTCCTTCTTGAGTATGAGCGACTCACAGGGATTCCGCTGCTTCGCATTGGACGTGCCAACCACCACGCACGCGGGTTCTTTCCGGATGCACAGCAGCGTGCCATTCTGGGCGCGTGGAGCATGTATGGTGGTGCGACGGCTTGCTCTCGATCAAGGCGGTCATAAGGGAGCCGTCGGCGCGTGAACAACTTCTTCCAGCCTAGTATGAACATGTCCACCGCAGCAATCGATCTTGCCGGCGTAAAGAAGTCATTTGGTGACAAGCTCGTGGTCAACGAGCTGTCGTTTACGGTCGGCCGTGGAGAGTGCTTCGGGCTTCTCGGGCCGAACGGCGCCGGCAAGAGCACAATTGCGCGTATGGTCCTTGGCATGATGTCGCCTGACGCAGGAGAGATAAAGGTGCTGGACGAGCCCGTACCGGCTCGAGCTCGCTTGGCACGCATGCGCATCGGTGTGGTCCCGCAGTTCGATAATCTCGAAGTCGAGTTTACCGTGCGTGAAAACCTCTTGGTATTCGGTCGCTATTTCGGGATGGGTGCGCGCAAGATCGAGAGCATCGTGCCGTCGCTGCTTGAGTTCGCTCGCCTGGAGAGCAAGGCGGGCACCCGCGTCTCCGAACTGTCCGGTGGCATGAAACGGAGGCTGACGTTGGCGCGCGCGCTGATCAACGACCCGCATCTGTTGGTCATGGACGAGCCGACCACCGGTCTCGACCCGCACGCGCGCCACCTCATTTGGGAACGCCTGCGATTGTTGCTGGCGCGCGGCAAGACGATTCTTTTGACTACACACTTCATGGAAGAAGCGGAGCGGTTATGCGATCGGCTGTGCGTGCTTGAGGATGGAATCAAGATCGCTGAAGGTAAGCCTCACGCGCTGATCGAAGAGCACATCGGCTGCCACGTGATCGAGATCTATGGGGGCAATCCACAAGAGCTGTATGCATTGATCAGGCCGTATGCGCGGCACCTGGAAGTAAGCGGCGAGACGCTATTTTGTTATGCTCCTGATCCGGAGCAGGTTCTCGTGCGATTGCGCGGGCGTGCCGGCCTTCGTCTTATGCAGCGTCCTCCAAATCTCGAGGACGTCTTTTTGCGATTGACCGGACGCGAGATGGAGAAATAAGCGATGGGTGAGGGTTATGCGGCGGCCATGCCCGCCAACGCGCACAATTGGGTCGCTGTGTGGCTTCGCAATTTCTTAGCATGGAAGAAAGTCGCGCTTGCATCGATTCTCGGCAATCTCGCCGATCCCATGACCAACTTGTTTGGCCTCGGGTTTGGGCTCGGGATAATCGTCGGGAGCGTTGATGGTACTTCATACATCTCGTTTCTGGCGGCCGGCATGGTTGCGACGAGCGCCATGACCGCTGCGACCTTTGAAACAATGTACGCGGCTTTTGCCCGCATGGCTACAATGCGCACTTGGGAAGCAATCCTATCCACACAGCTGACACTCGGGGATATCATTCTAGGTGAATTGGCGTGGGCAGCCAGTAAGGCCGTTCTGGCCGGGGTAGCGATTGGAGTCGTCGCCGCCATATTGGGCTATGCGCCGTGGCCATCCATTCTCTATGCGATCCCAACAATTGCGCTGACTGGCCTCGCTTTCGCGAGCCTGGCGATGGTCGTCATATCCCTTGCACCCAGCTACGATTATTTCGTGTTTTATCAGACGCTTGTCGTAACGCCTATGGTGTTTCTATGCGGCGTAGTCTTTCCGCTGAGCCAAATGCCCAGCTCATTTCAGCATTTGGCGGGGGGTGTTGCCGTTGGCTCATTCGGTCGAGCTCCTTCGTCCAACAATGCTGGGCCGCCCGATGCTCGATGTCGGCATACATATCGGTGCGCTTTGCATCTACGCGGTGTTGCCGTTCTTTCTGTCCGCGGCACTGTTTCGTCGACGTCTGATGCGGTGAGACAGCATGCCACAGAAAACGGCGATGCGAATGATGCAATCTTGCGAGATGACGGCGTGTAGAGACGATGGAGCATGCGACAATCACCTCGACAAGCCTTCCGGAAAAAAAGACATCAGTTAAGAATACCGCGCCCAGAGGCGATCTAATGGCGGTTCCAATGCCAGCGCGACTGTTGGCTGAAGCGTAAACCCGCGCTCTCGGGGAGAGGCGAAAGTACAACTTTGGAATGGCTGTTGGGCCGTCCTGTTACGATTAAATGGAGAACGAGATGCTGTGTCTAGGATTGAGCGGCGGGCTGGACAAGATTTATGAAAATCCACTCGCGCTGTCGAACACGTTTTTGCACGATGGCGCAGCCGTGCTCGTCCGTGACGGTCGGGTCATAGCAGCCGTCGAAGAGGAACGCCTCAATCGAATCAAGCACTCGAACAAGTTCCCAAGCAGTGCGATCCGATACTGCCTTGCAACGGCAGGAGTGCATATCCGCGACATCGACCGTATCGCCTTCTACGCGAGTGAAGCCTATTCCAACAGCATGCTCGAGCGGCTTCTTGTGGCTCAGCCGGATGCCTTTATTCCGTTGAATGCCAAACTGTTGCTGAGGAATTTGCTGGCGCAGGAGTTCGATGCCGAGATCGATGAAACGCGGCTCTCTTTCGTGCACCACCATCACGCGCACGCCGCAAGCGCCTTTGCGATGTCAGGATTTGAGCAAAGCCTCATTTTTGCAGTCGACGGCGGTGGCGATTTTCTCTCGGGGCTTTTGGCGGTAGGGTCGGGAGCCAAAATCACCGAACTCGCGAGTTTTCCGGAGAATAATTCGCTAGGGCTGTTTTACCTCGAGGCCATCCGATACCTCGGGTACGGCCTGTTCGACGAATACAAGGTTATGGGACTTGCCCCCTACGGGGATCCGGCGCCTTATCGTAGGCTGTTTGAACAGTTCTATGAACTCTTGGACGATGGTGGCTATCGTGTTCACCTAGACCGAATCGGACCGACACTGCTCCGCAACATTCAGGTCCGACGAAAGGAAATGCCATTCACGCAACAGCATCGAGATGTGAGTGCTTCGTTGCAGGAGGCGCTAGAGCGGATCGTGTTTCACATCCTTCTGCACTATCGCGAGGCGACCGGCATGAAGCGTCTGTGCCTGGCTGGAGGTGTAGCTCACAATTGCACCGTGAATGGTAAGCTGCTTTACTCCGACCTTTTCGAAGACATATTCGTCCAACCCGCGGCGCATGACGCTGGTTGCGCATTAGGTGCGGCACTAATGATGTCGAGCGATTTAGGCACGCCCGCCCCCCCGTGAGCGACTTCAGGATGTCTATTGGGGCCCCGACATCGGAACCGAGCTTGCCGTAGAACACGAACTGAGTGCATGGGCGGGGCTCGTGGACGTTGAACGTCCGGATGACATAGCTGCAAGTGCAGCGGGTTGGATGGCCGATGGTGCCGTAATCGGCTGGGTTCAGGGTCGTTCTGAGTTCGGACCACGGGCGCTAGGCAATCGCAGCATTCTTGCTGACCCTCGTCCAGCTTCAAACAAGAACCGAATTAACGCGATGGTCAAAAAGCGCGAAGGCTATCGCCCGTTCGCGCCATCTGTGCTGGAGGAGGATGCGAACGAGTTTTTCGAGCTCCCGGAGGGCAAGCGCGAATTTCCTTTCATGAACTTCGTGGTCCGCGTGCGCGAGCCAAAACGTACTGTGCTCGGCGCCATCACGCATGTCGATGGTACTGCTCGGCTGCAGACGGTATCGCGCAAGGCAAACCCACTCTACTGGGAGGTTATCAACGCGTTCAAAGAACGAACGGGAGTGCCGGTGCTGCTCAATACGTCGTTTAACAACAATGCCGAGCCGATTGTGGATTCCGTACCTGACGCGATCACCACATTTTTGACGACCGACCTGGATGGACTTGTGGTTGGGCCGTTCCTTGTCAAAAAGCGTACTACAGCGCTCGAGGACTGGACCGTGCTGGCGGTTTCATTGCCGCCGTATGTGTCCCTTCATCGAGTTCGTGCTTTCGCTTCGGAGGATCACCAGGAGACTGTGTGCGAGATCCGCAGAGGACACTCGCGCGGTGACAGTGTGGGAATCTCACATGATTTGTTCGATCTCCTGATGCAGATCGAGGGGGAAACGGTCCTCGGATCCCTTGTCGATAGACCTACCCTCGACCCTGCCAAACGCGAAGCTCTCGTGAAGGAACTGCGGGGATTGTGGGAACAGCGTTGCGTTCGCCTTTATCCGCCTGGCGCTGCTCGCATCAGACAACGCGGCGTTTGCGTCGGGTGATCCATACATCGGTCTTCGGTAATAACGACTCGTACCTGCAGCTGAAACGAGGCAACGCGAATGCTCGTCAGTGACCCGATGAATGATCGGTTCGTGATTTCTCGACGACGGACTGGGTTCGGTGATTGCCTGTGGTCGTTGGCGTCAGCCTGGCGTTACGCAAAGCGGACTGAGCGGACGTTAGCCATCGATTGGCGTGGCTCGTGTTATCTCGATCAGCCATTCACCAACGCCTTTCAAGTGTTCTTCGAACCAGTGCAAGCGATCGATGGCGTGCGAGTCATTTGTGATGACCAGATCAATCAGGTGTCATTTCCGGGGCCGTTCTTCCCGCGCTGGTGGAATAAAGCACCGATAGACTGCGTTTATCGGCCAGATGAACAGATTTTCCGAGAGCGTGACGAACTGGGTCGACTTTTCCAAAGTGCCGAAGATGTCGATGCGAAAACCGTTGTGTGTGACGCCTGCTTTATGTGGCGCTGCGATCAGGACGCCGAACGGCAGATATTTCGGACCATCAAGCCGCAATCTGAAATTCAGGCTCGAATTGATGGCATTTACCAGGAGTGCTTTGAGGGGCACAGTATAATCGGGGTTCATGTTCGCCACGGCAACGGGGAAGATATTATGGGACATGCGCCCTATTGGGCGGATCCGGAACTCGCGTTCAGGCAGGTATGTACTGCCATCTATAAGGCGAAAGCATTAGTGCATCCAAGACCGGTGAGGGTGTTCTTGTGCACGGACAGCGCGCTGATTGTCGAAAGGCTATCTGGAATATTTCCCGATCTCTTCACGATCCCAAAGCGTTTCCAGTCTCTTCAGGCTGGACCTTTACATAGTGCAGCATTGGGCGCCGAAGGCGGCGTTTCTGCTCTCATTGAGATGTATCTCCTCGGGCGATGCGATACCGTCATTCGGTTTCCACCGACGAGCGCTTTCACCCGCTATGCGCGCCTCTTCGCGCCACGCATTATTGAGTTCGATTTGAAGGACCCGACGCGGTTGATCTTAATTGAAGAATCGTCGAAGGGATCGCGGCTTCATGAACCTATAAGCAACTGACCGGCTTTGTCAGAGTACCATCCGGTTGAAGATCGTCGGGTAGTCTCGGATCGTGACGTGTGCAATTGGCGTATGACTCAATGCTCCGGCGAGTATGCCGGGTGGGTGATTCACCAGTTAACGGAATGTTTGTTTGCGGATAATCGCGTGTTTGTTCGAGGTTCTCTGGATCTCGCTTGATCCGGAGCTAAGAGGGAAGCCGGTGTGATGCTGGCGCTGCCCCCGCAACTGTAAGCGGCGAGCCGCTGTCCAATACTGTCACTGAAGCCGGTTGGCTTCGGGAAGACCGGATAGCAGCGATGACCCGTGAGCCAGGAGACCTGCCCCGACAACATGTTCGTCCACGGGCGGGGTGTCCCGGTGGTGCGTCGAGCAGTCCGTTACGGCGGCTTTCCTGCACGCATCCGCCATTGCCTTGCCTGTAGAAGGCTTGCCCCAACTAATGGGTTGAAGCAATGTCTACCATTTCACTTCCTGTTGCCACCTTGGGTATGCCGCGCATTGGCCCGCGCCGCGAGCTCAAATTCGCGCTCGAAAGCTACTGGACGGGAAAGTCAAGTGAAGCCCAGCTCTCCGATGCTGCGGCCGGACTTTGCATCGCCAGCTGGGCGCGGCAGAAATCGTTCGGTGCAACGGTCATTCCGTCGAACGACTTCTCACTCTATGACCATGTGCTCGATACCAGTGTGATGGTCGGTGCCATTCCAGACGCTTACGGTTGGACCGCAGGTCCTGTGTCGCTAAAGACCTACTTCGCCATGGCGCGCGGCGCACAGGGCGAGAGTTCAGATGCGAGTAGCGACGCCGACCGACACGGCCCGGCGGCGCAGGAAATGACGAAGTGGTTCGACTGGTGCCGGAATTTCGGAAGGACCAACCTTCACTCTTTCCTCTCGTAAGCCGATTGAGGAATATGAAGAGGCAAAGAGCCTTGGCTACCAGACACGCTGCGTTCTGGTTGGCCCAGTCAGTTTCATGAAGCTGGGCAAGAGCGCAGATCCGGCATTGAGTCCGTTGTTGCTGCTGGATCAGCTTCTGCCGGTCTATGTCGACGTCCTTCGCGAGTTGGCCAGATGCGGTGCGGAATGGGTTCAGCTCGACGAAAACCTCGACGATGCGTCCCGCAGCGCGTTGAGGCGCATCTCTTCGGCGAAGCTTTCAATTACCCACAAAGTCTCCTCCGACCATGACACCTAGCGCTATGTCGGTGAGACGAGACAGCCCGCGCCACATGACGGTATTGCCAGGTGGCGGATCGCTGGCGCGGGCGAGATAACCGCCGAGCCGGGCGACCTTGATCAAATAGTGCGACAGCGTTTTCCGTCTTGCTTTTGGTCTGTCGTTCACGAGGCGATCGAGCACGCCGATTTCAGTCGCGGTCAACGCGAGGGTTGGCGGCGCGTCTGGAGCCGAACGGTTGAGCATCGTCATCCAAAAGACCCGCCAACTCAGGATGCAAAAGAGCGAGATCAGATTGGTCAGACGCTGGGCGGTCCTGAGCTTGGACTCCTCAGCTTTGCAGCCTGATTTGAGGATCTTGTGGAACACCTCGATCTTCCATCTCAAAGCATACCATTCGAGCTTCTCAATGGCGTCGGTGCGGGAGCTAACAGGCAGATTTGTGATCAGCTTCCACTCGATTTTCTTTCTATTCTTCGGCGTCATGCGTTCTTCGGCATGGATCACCGTCAGGTCAGCGCGGGATAGCGCTTCTGCTTTCCGATCGGGGGCAGGACGCGAAGCTTGCGATATCTGATCTCGAGGACGGCTTCATCGGGATCGCCGTTGTTGTTTCTGACGTTGATGCGATGCAGTCCTTTGACGGCAACCTCGTCCATTTCGTCGGCGATCGTGTGATTTCCATCCCCGGCCAAACGGTCAACGCAAGTCCTAATCACGAAATGCGTTCCAGCTTCCCGGGCCGCGCAGAACAGCTCATAGATGTCGCTCTCGCGATCACCGACATGGATGCATCGTCCCGGATCGCCCAGCAGCTCTGTGGATTGACGGACATTGTCCAGCCACCGAATGCTCTCCTTCTTCTCGATGGGAACGCGCGTCGGATTGATCTTCTTCTTAAGCGCGGCAGTCCCCTTGAATTTCTTCCGGGTCCAGAGTTTGACCGCCGCCAGTCCAAGCGGCAGCCCTTCGGTTGTCACCGCCAGGCTCGAGTGCATCAGGATGCCGCAAACCGTGTGCGACCTCAGGCGGCCCGCCTTGTCGCGCCCGCTGTTTATGCTCTTGGTGATCCCGATCGCGTCTGAGTTCTCCCTTTGATAACTGAACTCGGTCGTATCGTGGAGCACTAGAATAGGCCCGTCGGTGGCAATCGTGCGCTCACGCGTCGATTGAAAGTGGCCGGCCAGAATGTCCGCCTCACTGACCCGGTCGTTGGAGAAAAAACGATACGCGGCCTTGGTATTAGCCCAGTCCTGGCACACCAGCGGAATGCTTTCTCCCATGGCGCTCCCGATCTGCGCTACCAGTTTGCGGAGCCGCTTATTCAGGCGCTCGTCGGCAAGGTTGCAGCCAGCGAGCTCGCGATCAAACCATGCGTCGGCTTCTTCGTCCATTGGCACCGCCCCCTGCGAATCGGTGCCAGACAAGGAATCACGGTCGATTCCTGCGATGCAATAGTTGGTGCGCTCCCTCAGCCCTCTCGGCTAAATGTGGGTAATTGAAAGTCGGCGAAGGCCGCCTTGTGTAGTTTGCGAAGCGGCCTGAGGATTTGACCTTAAGTCTAGCTTTAAGGTCACGTCGGGAATGCAAGTCAATGTGTTGGGCGCCGAGCGTCGGCGGCGATGGAGTTACGACGAGAAGGTCCGCCTTGTCGAAGAGACCTTGCAGCCCGGCGAGACGGTCTGCGGCGTGGCACGTCGGCACGGGGTGGCTCACAGCCTGCTGTTCACGTGGCGTCGACAAGCGCGCCAGGGGCGACTGGGCGGAGATGCCGCATCTGCTCTTGTTCCCGTCGAGATCACGCCGGTAGCGGCTCCGATCTTGAGCAGCGCGTCACAACCTGCGTCTTCACCGCCAGCGCAGCGTGCAAGGGCTGGAATCATCGAGATTGAGCTCGGGGGGCGGCTGTCGTGTTCGCGTTGACCGTGACGTGGATATTGAGGCGCTGCAGCAGGTTCTTGAGCTCTTGCGACGACGATGATCCCGATTCCGAACGGCGTCAGGGTCTGGATTGCGACCGGCCACACCGATATGCGCCGCGGCATGCGAAGCCTGGCTCTCACAGTTCAGGAGAGCCTGAAGCGCGATCCCCATGCCGGCGATCTCTACATCTTCCGGGGCCGCAGCGGCGATCTGGTCAAGATTCTTTGGCATGATGGGTTGGGCATGTCGCTCTATGCCAAGCGCCTGGACCGCGGCAAGTTCATCTGGCCTTCGGCGTCGAACGGCGCGGTATCGATCTCAGCGGCGCAGATGGCCTATATGCTGGAGGGGATCGACTGGCGGAATCCGCAACTGAGCTGGCGACCGAGAAGCGCGGGTTGAGCACAAAATCCCGCAGATTTTGCATTTTTGGGGAGTCCCAACGCTTCCAATCTGTGATTCACTGTGTCGCATGGATGCTGAGCGCGACGCTGTTCCGGATGACATTGCCGCCCTGAAAGCAGCGCTGGCAGCCGAGCGCGCGAAGGGTTTGGAGATCGCAGCTGAACTTGCGGTCGCCCGTGCGAAAGCGTCTGAGGACGAAGCGCTGATTGCCCAGCAGAAGCTGCAGATCGCCAAGCTGAAGCATCAAATCTACGGCCAGCGGTCGGAGCGTTCGTCGCGCCTGATCGAGCAGTTGGCCTTGACGTTCGAAGAGTTGGAAAGTGACGCCACTGAAGACGAGCTGGCGGCAGAGCGC
>NZ_LGHL01000223.1 GCF_001908205.1 Bradyrhizobium sp. NAS80.1 | reverse complement strand
CGGCGGGGCGGCCAGGATCACGGCGCGCGCATCCTCAAGTGTGGCTTCCGGCAGCGGCATCAGCCGCGGCGTGGAATTGCGCGGCTGGGTGTCGGTCGCGCCGATATTCAAACGCAAGGGGCGTCGTGACAGCGCCGGGCCGAGCGCCATGAACTGGCCGCGCTCGAGATCGCGAAAGGATTCGGCCTGTCGCCGCTCCATACCGAGCAGGTCGGCGGCGCGCGCCATGTCGATGTCGAGGAAGGTCCGGCCCATCAGGAAATTGGAGGCTTCGGCCGCAACGTTCTTGGCGAGCTTTGCCAGGCGCTGGGTTGCGATGATGCCGGCAAGGCCGCGCTTGCGACCGCGGCACATCAGATTGGTCATCGCACCGAGCGAAAGTTTTCGCGCCTCGTCCGAGACTTCGCCAGCGACCGCCGGCGCGAACAGTTGCGCCTCGTCCACCACCACCAGCATCGGGTACCAATGGTCGCGGTCCACGTCGAACATACCGCCGAGGAAGGCCGCCGCACGGCGCATCTGGTTTTCGGCGTCGAGCCCTTCGAGATTGAGCACAGTGGAGACGCGATGCAGCCGCGCGCGCTCGCCGGCGACCTGAAGGCCGCGCTCGGTGTGATCTTCAGCGTCGATCACCAGATGGCCGAAACGCTCGGCCAACGTGACGAAGTCGCCCTCGGGGTCGATGATGGCCTGCTGCACCCAGGGCGCGCTCTGTTCCAACAGCCGCCGCAACAGATGTGACTTGCCGGAGCCCGAATTGCCCTGCACCAGGAGGCGGGTCGCCAGCAGTTCCTCGAGGTCCATGGCCGCCACGGCGCCTGCCGTGGTCTGCCCCATCTCGATCGCAACCGTCATGTCCCCGACTCAAGTCCCAGCCATTCGCGGACAGGGGCTTATCAACCCGGCCGGGGCGCGTCGAGCGCTACCGCGCGAATCATGCCGTGTTGCCCACGGCGGAGTTCAGGCGTGATTCGACTGCCGTAGAAGTGCGGGCCGGTAGGGGGCTTGCGGATCGTCGTCCTCGTTCTCGGGAATCGCGCAGGAGCCGAATTCCTGCCTGATCCGCTCGATCTCGGCGATGCGCTCGTGCAGCCGCTGCAAATGCTCGGCCGATGTCGCCCGCCAGAACCGGAAGGTGTCGGTGGTGAGCGGCAGGAACGCCGTGCCGAACAACGTCGGATCAGGAACGACGGTGCGTCCGAGCAGCAAGTAGCGGTTCGCGCCGGAGACGACGAGGGTCGCGTAGCCGCGGTTGCCGATCCGCCTGATCCCGTTCAGCGACCATTCGGCGAGCTTGCTGAAATACGGCTCCTCGCGCCAGCGATCGGGACAATGGTCATCGACCGTCACGTTGACGGCGTCCTGGCTGAAATGCACGATGATGCCCGACTTCGCGGGAAACCACTCGTCGTCGAGGTGACCTTGCAGCCAGGCGCAGACGAATGAGCGGCACATCTGTGGGCGGCGGTCGTAGATGGTGCATCCGGTGCCCGTCTGCCAATGCTCGCAGAGCTGGTTTACCGGCTTGTCGACGGCGGCCACCTCGAGAATGTCGCAGCAGGCATTGCACGATCCGCATTGTCGGGTCAGCGGCGCCGTCTTCGGCACGCCGGTCGCGCGAAAACCCTGACCGTCGCGAACCAGGAGCTTCTGCTTCTCCAGCGCGTTCAACGCACGTTCGATCTTGAGACGGGACAGTCCGGTGGCGTCGATCACGCCCTTAATCGTCGTCGCGCCTGCCTCTACCGCGCGGACGACGCTCAGCATCGCCTGATCCATTTTTGTCGTTCTGGCCTTCTCTCAATTCTTTTGCGGCGATCAAGCTCGGCTCCGGCCCCAATGCCACGGAACCGGCGTCCCAAACCGTGACGCGACTGCGAGACAAGGCAGCAAACCCGACGTAGACGCATGCAGCGTTTGCGCTAATGAAGGATCGCGAGATTCGTCCGAGCCGCTGCGAGCGGGAAGCCGGTTCACCTTAGCTCAATTCGCCGGGAAATAGATCCCTATGGCATCGCGCTCAACGACTATCTGAAGCCCAACCTGCAGGAGCCTCACGCAGACGTGATAGGCAGGCAGCCGCCAGCGAAACACGGCAACGGAGCTCGGGTGGGGTTGGTTTCGTGCCACACCGGGAGTTTCCGTGCCTGAATGCTCGGTCCCGACCGGCCGTTCCGCCGGCGGAGCGACACGCGCCGCCGCTGTACGACGAAAGTGTAGTGCGCGCCGTCGGGGAATTGAATCGACACGCGCTACTGCGCGCCGGATCCACCCTGTACGATCTTCTCGTTCAGCTTCTGGTCCACGGTCTCGACCGTGCGGTCGATCTCTGCGTTGGGCACGCCGAGCTGATGCGAGATCAGCTTCACCAGCAGATCGACCCGCTCGATGAAGGGCGCGCCGCTCGCGACCGCGCGCGCGGCCGATGACGGCTTGAGCAGGCTTTCGGCGGCCTTGGCGTATTTCGCGAAGGGGACCTGATCCTGCGGATCGGCGCCGAGGCGGCGGGCGATCGCGTCGACGTGGTCGTAGATCGTCTGCGAGCGCGCGAGATCGCCGTGCACGGCGTCGCGGATCGACTGCGGCTCGTGCGGCGTGATGCAGCGGTAATTGCCGGTCAGCAGCATCGACCATTTCGCCAGCGGCACGAACAGCGAGTCGAACACCTTCAGCTTCACCGGCACGTCGTGGCCGTCGAGCGTCACCGCGTCGATGCCGGCCTCGAGCTCGCGCAGCACCTTGTTATGCTTCTCGTCGGCGAACGCCGATGCCTTGAAGTTCGTGGGCAGGCCGACATGGAGCACATTTGCCGCTTCTTCCGGCGGACGGAAGGCCTGCGGGTCGGGCGAGCACAGCGTCACCAGGCCGGGCTCGAAGCGCTCCCAAACCTGAGCATTGGTGTAGGCCTCCTCGAGGTCCATGCCTGCGAGCGAGGGGATCCGCTTCAGGTAGGGCAACGGCGGCATGTTCATGATCGACAGGCACGGCAGCTTCGCCGCGGCGATCTTGACCATGAGAACGCGGACGGTGTGGTTGGTGTATTGCGGCTCCTGCATCGCAAGGCCGACCATGTCGTAGCGGGAGACGTCGACATCGGCCGGCGTCACCGCGTCGAGCTTGCCGGGCAGGTTGCGCGAGAAGATGGCACGGTGCACCGCCTCGTCGCGCAACTTGATGCGCACCTCGGTACCGTCGCGATTGATCAGCTCCGCAGTCTTGGCGCGGCAGACCAGGGTGACGTTGTGCCCTGCCATCAGGAGCTTCGTGCCCAGCAGGGAGCCGTAGGAAGCCCCGAGAATCAGAATGTTGCGCGCCATGCTTCTTCCCTTTGACAACTCATGCGATTTTTGAGCCCCGGCCGTTACCCGGGGGTGAGTTGGCGGCATGTAAGGCAAACTGCCCGGGGATGGCAACTGGGATAATGCATACAAGGCTCCAGAGGTTCGGTTGGCAGTCCCGGCGTGCTGCCCGGCGGAAAATAGTGTGACGGGTCCCGAAGCCCGGATGGAGTGAAGCGAAGTCCGGGGACCGGCGTCGCTGGTGATGAGTAACCCGGATTGCGCTGCGCTCATTCCGGCTACGGGCCGACCCAGTCCTCGCGTTGCCCGTCGGGCAAAACACCTAGCGGGTTGTCAACCGGTGCCCACAAAAATATTCCGCTTTACCGAAGTTCGGATTTGCCGTATTTATCGCGTATCCCGGCTCACCCTTGAGGGGCGATCGTGTGTCGTCACGTTTCGCAGGGACGGGCTTGCGGTGGACGCGGCAGCGTCGGGCGCGAGAGGTCAAGGGCAGGGCGGATTGCTCTCCGTGAGCCCGTGGCCACGTGCGGACGAGCGGCGCTGACAGTTCGTCTCGCCAGCATTTTCTTGGCAATGTCGACAAGGCCGGGAAACAATGTGGCGAACACGCGAACGCGCGTACGGCAAAACCGTGTGGTCCTGGCCGTCGTTGCTACGGTCAAGCCTTTGCGGAGATGCTTGCGAGCCCAACCGGGCGGACGGCATCGTC
>NZ_LGHL01000222.1 GCF_001908205.1 Bradyrhizobium sp. NAS80.1 | reverse complement strand
GCCGCCTCATACTCTGCTGTCGTCCCGGGGCGCGAAGCGAACCCGGGACCTCCGCGCGAGCGCTTGCGCTCGTCGGGATAATCACAGGCCGTGGTCGTGGCACGAAGGCGGTAACTCCAAGTCTTCGCCAAATCGCATCCTATGGCTCGCGACGAGCGCAAGCGCTCGCGCAGGGGTCCCGGATCGGCGCTCCGCTTGTCCGGGACGACGGAGGAGAGTTCACTCCCGCCCAAACGCCCGCTTCAGCTCCACCTTCGCCCGTTCAAGCCGCGTGCGCTGCGTCTCGGGCAGCGTCTTGCCGGCGCGGTTGATGTAGAAGGTCAGCATTGAGAGTGCCGAGCGGTACGCCCCGGCCTTGCGGCGCGAGCTGTGCTCGGCCGAGCGTTTGAGGGACGCGGCGATCTTCTTTGCGCTGGTCAGCTTGAATACGCCGCGCTCCAGGTCGAGCGCATCGCTTTCCTTCGTTACACGTTGCGACCAGCGCTTTGGAGCTGCGCGTTTTGAACTCTTGCGAGTGGTGCTGCGCCTCGCGCCGGTCTTTCGGCGATCCGTTCTGCGTGAGGCTGTTTTGCGGGAATGTGTCGTCTTTCTGACGTGAGCCATGCGTCAACTCCTTGCAGCTCCATCGGAAACGGGCAGTCCACGGGAGCGTTCCCAAGGGAACCTGCCTTCGCCGCAGACGTTGTTGCAGGTGGCAGGCGGAATGCCGCACCCCATGATCGGAGCGAACCCCATCCACATCATGTGAACCGGGGCTGATCGCTTTGGTCACACGCAACAACGCGATGGAATTGCAGCAGAGCCCAGCATTGAACTATGGACCTGCAGTCTCGGCGGAGGTCGCGACCGACCGCATCGTCGAGACCAGCATCCCTGCACGGCTCGATGCGCTGCCGTGGAGCGGCTTCCACACCCGTGTCGTGCTCGCGCTCGGCATCACCTGGATCCTCGACGGGCTCGAGGTGACGCTGGCTGGCGCGCTCTCCGGCGCGCTGAAGCAGAGCCCGTCGCTGCAATTCTCCAATCTCGATCTCGGCGTCGCCAATTCCGCCTATCTGGCCGGCGCCGTTCTGGGCGCGCTCGGCTTCGGCTGGCTCACCGACCGCATTGGCCGCAAGAAACTGTTCTTCATCACGCTCGCGCTTTATCTCACGGCGACCGCCGCGACCGCATTGTCCTGGGACGTCGCGAGCTATGCGCTGTTTCGCTTTCTCACCGGGGCCGGCATCGGCGGCGAATACACCGCGATCAACTCCACCATCCAGGAACTGGTGCCGGCGCGCTATCGCGGCTGGACCGATCTCGTCATCAACGGCAGTTTCTGGATCGGGGCGGCGATGGGCGCGGTTGCAGCCATAGTGCTGCTCGATCCCGCTGTGTTCGGTCCCGATCTCGGTTGGCGTCTCGCCTATCTCATCGGCGCGACCATCGGTCTCGTCGTGCTATTGATGCGAATGTGGATTCCCGAGAGTCCGCGTTGGCTCATGATCCACGGTCGTCCCGATCAGGCCCACGCCATCGTCGACGACATCGAGCGCTCTGTGATCGGACATGACCATGATGCGAGCGAAGGACGCTTCACGAAAATCCGCCTAAAGATGCGCACTCACACGCCGATCCGCGAGGTCGTGCACACGCTGTTCTCGGCCTATCGCCAGCGCGCGCTGGTCGGCCTCGTGCTGATGAGCGCGCAGGCCTTCTTCTACAACGCCATCTTCTTCACCTTCGCGCTGGTACTGACCGACTTCTACGGCATCAGCGCCGACCACGTCGGCTGGTACCTGCTGCCCTTCGCGGCCGGCAACTTCCTCGGCCCGCTGCTGCTCGGACGCCTGTTCGATACGCTTGGTCGCCGCAGCATGATCGTGTTCACCTATGGCGTCTCCGGTCTGCTGCTGGCGTTCTCAGGCTATCTGTTCTCGATCGGCGCACTCAGCGCGCAAGGACAGACCATCGCCTGGATGGTGATCTTCTTCTTTGCCTCGCCCGCCGCGAGCGCGGCTTATCTCACCGTCAGCGAGACCTTTCCGCTCGAAGTCCGCGCGCTGGCGATCGCGGTGTTCTACGCGGTCGGCACCGGCATCGGCGGGGTGATCGGACCCGCGCTGTTCGGCGCACTGATCGATACCGGATCACGCAACAGCGTGTTCGCCGGCTATTTGCTGGGGGCATTTCTGATGATCGCGGCCGCGATTGTGGCGTGGCGCTATGCCGTCTCCGCGGAGCGCAAATCGCTCGAACAAATCGCGCGGCCGCTCGCCTTTTTGGAGTAGAGTATGAAATCGGAACTCGCTGAATTGGATCAGAAGCGCGCCATGCCCGATGATGAAGCGCCCGATGCGGTGCCCGTGCCGCATGCCCTCGTCCCCCATCTCGACGAGACAGCGATCCTGCTCGATATCGACGGTACGCTGCTCGACCTGATGCCGACGCCGCGTGAGGTGTGGGTTCCGCCGGGCCTGTCGGATACGCTCACCCGGCTGGCCGAGCGCACCTCCGGCGCGCTCGCGATGGTCAGCGGCCGCTCGCTCAACGACATCGACCTGATCTTCGCGCCCGACGTCTTTCGTGCCGTCGCCGGTCACGGCGCGGAGATGCGCCTGTCGGCCGGCAACGAGGCCGACGACGTGCACGCTCCGCCAATGGACAGGGAGTTGAAGCGGCGCCTGGCTTCGATCGCAAAGCTCAGCCCTGGCATTCTGCTCGAGGACAAGGGCTATTCGCTGGCATTGCACTACCGCCTGGCGCCGCACGCGGAGAAGGCGATCTACGAAGCCATCTCGCTGATCCGCGCCGACCTGCCCAATGCGCCGATCGAAGTGCTGCCCGGCAAGTTCGTTTTCGAGATCAAGCATTCCGGCTTCACCAAGGCGACCGGCGTGCGCGAATTGATGAAGCGTGAACCGTTCAAAGGACGCCGTCCGATCTTCATCGGCGACGACGTCACCGATGAAACCGTGTTCGCAATCATGCCCGACATGAACGGGCTTGCCTTCTCGGTCGGCCGCCGTGCCATCGGCGTCGACGGCCACTTCGATGCGCCGAAGGATGTGCGCGCGTTCCTTGCGCGCCTGCTCGAGGATACAAGGTTGGAATAAGGCATCGCCACCGCAGAGCCACATTATTGCACGCGCAGTTCCATTGCGCGCGTCATTCCTGCTGCGCGAAACAGTCGCTCAAGCTCTCATTCTCGAATGAAATCGCCGGGTTCCTCGCAAGGAAACTGGTTCCAACGCACGTGCCTGATTTTGGTTTCAATTCGTACAAATGATGACAGGAACCATATTGATGAACGGCAGTTAAACGGGCTGGAATGAACAGGAGGGGACGCCCTGTGAACTTAGTGATCGTTTCAAATCGAGTTGCGCGCGGCAAACCCAACGAGCCCATGACGGGCGGCCTCGCTGCGGCACTGCTTCCCGTCGTAGAGTATTCGGGTGCCATCTGGGTGGGTTCCTCCGGCCGCGTGCGTGACGGCAATCAGAAGGAACCGTTCGCCGAGATCGAGGCGCTGGGCTCGGGCGCTATTGCGACGCTGGATCTGCCGGCGGCGCACTATGGCGGCTATTACGAAGGTTTTGCCAATTCGGCGCTGTGGCCGGCGCTGCATTCGCGCAGCGATCTGATCCGCGTCTCGCGTGAGGACTATGTCAGCTATCGCGAAGTCAACGCCTTCATGGCGCGCGCCTTGATGCGCTTCCGAAAAGCCCGGACCGCGTTCTGGGTGCAGGATTATCACTTCCTCTCGCTCGGCGCGGAGCTGCGCGATCTCGGCATCGACGATCCGATCGGCTTTTTCCTGCACACGCCGTGGCCTGTCGCCGCGGTGATTCAGGGCGTGCCCAATCATCGCGAGCTGATCACGGCGATGCTGGCCTACGATCTTCTCGGCTTCCAGACCGAGGAGGATCGTCAGAACTTCCTTGGTTATGTCGGCGGCGAGCTCGGCCTCACCGTCGATGATGGAGGCGTGCTCTCGCAGCACGGCCGCACGCGCTGCGAGGTCTTCCCCATCGGCATCGATGCTGAGAAGTTTGCGCAATATGCCGCGAAGTCGGCCTCGCATCCCGACGTGTCGCGACTGCGCCGCAGCCTGAATGGCGAGCGGCTCGCGATCGGCGTCGATCGGCTCGACTATTCCAAGGGGCTAGTCAATCGCATCAGCGCGTTCGACCGTCTCTGGACCGATCAGCCGCAGTTCGCGCGCGACATCTCACTGCTCCAGATCGCCAACCCCTCGCGCGGCGGCATCGAGGCCTACGGCAATCTCCAGAACGAGGTCGCGCGCCTCGTGACCGACGTCAACGGCCGTCATGGGGAGGTCGACTGGACGCCGATCCGCTACCTCAACAAGGGCTTTAGCCAGGCCGTGCTCGCCGGTCTCTATCGCACCGCGCAGGTCGGCGTGGTGACGCCGCTGCATGACGGCATGAACCTCGTCGCCAAGGAATACGTCGCCGCGCAAAATCCGGCCGATCCGGGTGTGCTGGTGCTGTCGAAATTTGCCGGCGCGGCCAATGAACTCGACGCCGCGCTGCTGGTCAATCCGCACGACATCGACGGCATGGCGCGCGCGATCGCGATTGCGGCTGCGATGCCGCTCACCGAGCGCAAGATGCGCTGGGACGCCATGATGAAGAAGCTGCGCGGCCACACCATCCAGCAATGGTCTGCCGACTTCGTCACTGAGCTGGAAAGGTGCCGGCCCGAAAAGACCGCCGTCGCCCCGCTCGCCGCCCAGCCGCCGCAGGCGCTGCGCTGGCTCAAGTCTGCGATCTCAGGCGTGCGGTTGATCTAGCAGTCTGCTGAAGAACCCCCTCGCCACGGAGGGGGCTTGATGATTCACTTTGTCATCTCGAATCGGTGGAGATGATCATGCGCGGCAGGTTTACGGATCAGGGCGGCCTGTTTTCGTACATCGCGCCGGATAAGCGTGTGCCAGCGAACCATCCGTTGCGACAGGTCCGGGAACTTGTCCGGGATGTTTTGAGTGATTTGAACCGCAGCCTTGGGAGGCTCTATGCCAACGAGGGACGCCCATCGATCCCTCCGGAGCAATTGTTGAGCGCCTTGCTGCTGCAGGTGTTTTACGGCGTCCGCTCGGAGCGGCAGTTGATGGAGCAACTGGACTACAATCTTTTGTACCGCTGGTTCGTGGGACTGTCGCCGGACGATCCGGTGTGGGACCCGACCACCTTCACCAAGAACCGGGAGCGGCTGCAGAACGGCGATGTGTTCACGAAGTTCATGACCAGGCTTCTGAACCATCCGCAGGTCAAGCCGCTGCTGTCGGACGAGCACTTCTCGGTGGATGGAACGCTGATCGAAGCCTGGGCTTCACAGAAGAGCTTTCGCCCCAAGGACGGCAGTGGCGGCGACGATGACGGCGCCAACTTCCACGGCCAGAAGCGCAAGAACGACACCCATGCGAGCACCAGCGACCCGGACAGCAGGCTTTATCGCAAGGCGGCCGGACGGGAGGCCAAGCTTTGCTATATGGGCCATGCCACCATGGAGAACCGCCACGGGCTGGCGGTGGCCGGCAGGGTCACGCATGCCAATGGCACCGCCGAACGCCGGGCTTCGGAGACCATGCTGAGGGCGAGACGCAAAGCCGCAGGCCACCGCATCACGGCCGGGGAGGACAAGGCGTACGATACCGCCGATCATGTCGCCAATCTGCGCGCCATCGGCGTGACGCCGCATGTGACGCAGAACCGGGCCGTCACCACAACCGGCAAGACCCGCAACAGCGCCATCGACGAACGAACCACGCGGCATCCGGGATATGGCATGTCGCAATCGCGCCGGGCGATGGTCGAGTGCATCTTCGGATGGGGCAAGCAGCACGGCACCATGCGCAAGACCAAACATCGTGGCATCGCTCGCGTCGCCGCCGACTTCCTGCTCAATCTGATCGCCTATAACCTGATCCGCATTCCCAAACTGCTTGCCGCGTAGCCACCCCGCGTCAGGAGACACCCAACACCAGCCTGCAAATCGCCTCCAACTCCACCGCGCCGCCTCCGACAATAGCCGCAACGACTACAAAACTCTCCATTCAAAAGGTTTTTCAGCAGACTGCTAGTTCGTCTCCCTCGCCCGCATTGTGTGTTCGACGCAATCCGACCTCTCCCCGGAACCGGGGCGAGGTAAGAGCAGCGCCGCCCACCTCAATAGCAATACGACACGCCATCCAGGATCGCGCACTGCCGCTTGTTGGGCGCGTTCGGATCGTCCAGCGGCACCATGCCGTTGCCCTGTCCGACGAACACGCCGGGCCCGACATGCACCGAGCTCTTGTTGCCGATGATCACGCTCTGATGCGGTGTCGAGCTCGAGCGCGTGCCGTCCGGCCAGAGGATGGCGTCGCCCGAAAGCACCCGCGCCGCCCGTCGTCGCAGCTCACGTCGACGCCTTGCCGGGTGCAGACCTGTGCCAGAGCCGGCACGGCGAAGGCCGAGCCAAGGGCCGAAATCAGGCCCAGCGCGGCGATGGTCTTGCGGATGGTCATGGCGTCCCCGGGGGTGTTGGGCGTTCTCGAGTGAATCGTCGTACCAAACCCGCCACGGGTTCAGCCGGCGGGCGGATCAACGCTCCGCGCAGCCCAAATATTCCCTTGCAAATACAATAAGTTGAGGAAATTTCACCCGATTTCCCTGGGATCCCTTGCAAAATCACTGGCGCCCCTTCAAGAGAGGGCGCTCCGGAGAGATGGCCGAGTGGCTTAAGGCGCACGCTTGGAAAGCGTGTGTGCGGGAAACCGTACCGTGGGTTCGAATCCCACTCTCTCCGCCAACACCTTCCAAAACCCTTAAACAGACCTGCACTGCCGGCTCTGCCAGGCGACTCGCTTCATAAACTTCGATCCTGTCGTAAGGAGCAGTCGACGCTCAGAATCGCCAGCCGACCTTCAGCGTAGCGCTTGCTTCCCATTGGTTGAAGCTGACGCCCGGCACAGTCGACCAGACCTTGAGGTGTGACGCTTGCAGGTCGATCGCCGGACGCCCGAGCAGATTGGCGACGCTTTCGCTACCGAACAGCGATGCGGGAATGATGTATTCGAGCGTCACAATCGGCAGCACCTCCCAGTCGCGGCTCGTTTTGCCGAAGCGGTCGGGCTCGTACCAGCGGCCGAGCAGCTCGACCGCAAAGCTAGCGTTCCAATTCTTCGAAATGGCCCACGACACTGACGGAACCAGGACCAGCGCGTCTGACGAGAGCTGCGGCTCTCGCAGGCGCCTCTGCACGAAGGCCGTGAGGCCGAAGGACCAGACAGTCTCGGCGGACGTGTCGGCCGCGAACGGCACAGGCTGGAAGGAGCCGTCGAAATGGAAACTCTTGTTGAAGCCGAGATTGATGTCCTGCCGCGCTTCCGTCTGATTTGAGAATGTCGGGAGGTAGCTGAAGCGCGGCGTGATGGCAAAGTAGGGCGAGAAGGCCTGATCGTTGGCCGGGTCGACATATTGCACGCGGCCGGAGAAGGTCAGGCGGTCGATGTCGGCGTCCGAAGCGTTGGAGAAGCGCTTGAACTCCGAACGGGCGCTGACCGAGACGCGGAACGGCAAGTCGCCGAGCGGCGCCGCCGCCGAGAGATTGGCGACCGGAAATGTGCCCCAGCTGGCTGGGCTTCCGGAGCCAAGCTCCAGCGGGTTCGAATCGAAGTTGAGGGGGACGAGACCATTGAACCGGATTTGCGGCCTCACGGCCTGCTGCTCGGCGCCGGGCGCGGTCGCGTAGAGGTTGTCGTAGTTGCCTGGCGTCGTGCGGTTGAGCGTGCCGAGGATGGCGTCCGTACGCGCGTCGTCGGCGTCGACGCCGGCGTCGCTCCGGTCTCCGACCGCGCTCCGGTCTGCGGTGGCCTGCGCGCGCACGCTCGATGGCGTCGACACGATGGCGAGGAGCGCGATGACTGCTGCGAGCGCCGCCGCGGACCGGACCAAACCGCCCCTGCTCACCGTTCCGATCCAATCCGCATCAGCCATCTCCCGGTCCTCCGTGTCGTCTCCGTCTGAAGGGAGGGCGCCAGGGAGCCGATTGCCCCCAGCGCCACGACGGCGTCTCATCCCCCCGCGTTTCGGCTCCCTACGCCGCGCAGTGCAAGTCTCACCGATCCTCGCTGCGCGCCGCGTCAGTAGTCAACCGCGTCACGGATGATCGGGCAGGTCATGCAGTGTCCGCCCCCGCGTCCGCGGCCGAGCTCGGCGCCGGCGATGGTGATGACCTCGATGCCCGCCTTTCTCAGAAGCGTGTTGGCGTAGACGTTGCGGTCGTAGGCAAAAACAACGCCAGGCGATGCGCAGACGAGATTAGCGCCGCTGTCCCACTGCGTGCGCTCGCGCATGTAGTCGGTGCCGCCAGTCTCGACGACGCGCATCTCCTTGAGACCCAGGGCGTCGCGAACCGTTTCGACCAGGCCGCCGTCCTTTCGCAGATCGAGCGTTCCGGGCTTCGACCCGGGCCGGTAGGAGAAGCACTCGATCTTGTTGACTATGTCCGGATAGATCAGGACGCAGTCGCGATCTGCGAAGGTGAAGACCGTGTCGATATGCATGGCAGCGCGCAGCTTCGGCATGGCGCCAATGATCACGCGGTCGGCCGCGCCCTTCTCGAACAGGCTCGCCGCCAGTTGGCTGATCGCCTGCCGCGACGTTCGCTCGCTCATGCCGATGAGCACGTTGCGCTTGCCGATTGGCATGACGTCGCCGCCCTCGAGGGTTGCGAGGCCCCAGTCCTTGGTGGGATCGCCCCACCAGACATTGACCTTGCCGGCGAAGCGGGGGTGGAACTTATAGATCGAGGTCGTGAGGATCGTTTCCTCGTGCCGCGCCGGCCAGTAGAGCGGGTTCAGCGTGACGCCGCCATAGATCCAGCAGGTGGTGTCGCGGGTGTAGAGCGTGTTGGGCAAGGGCGGCAGAAGATACTCGTTGACGCCGGCCGCGTCGCGCACTAGCCCCAGGGTCTCGCCGCCGATATGCTGCGGAAACTCCTGCGTCGACAGGCCGCCGATCAGCGTCTCCGCGAGTTCACGCGGCTTGAGCGCCTCGAGATAGCCGCGAACCTCGTCGATGAGGCCGACGCCGACCTGATCGGCCGTCACTTGGTTATCGAGAATCCATTTCTTCGCCTCGGGAACTGCAACCGTCTCGGCGAGAAGATTGTGCATTTCCAGCACCTCGACGCCGCGATCGCGCATCTTGGTCATGAAGTCGAAGTGGTCGCGCTTGGCGGTGTCCACCCAGAGAACATCATCGAACAGAAGATCGTCGCAGTTGCTGGGGGTCAGGCGCTGGTGCGCGTGTCCAGGCGCACAAACCATCACCAGACGAAGCTGGCCGACTTCCGAGTGGACACCGAAGGTCGTCGAAGTATCCGTCATCGTCGTGAGCTCCTCGTGTTCCTTACGCTCCACATTTGCGGGCCGGGCGCGCTTCCCCGACAAATCGTCTTGCCTTCTATTCCCTCACGGCGTGATGAGTCCGGTCGCGAGTCCGTAGACGCCGATGGCGGCTGCGATCAGCGTGACGGCGAAGATGCCGAATTCGACCGGCGTGAACAGGCGCGCGTTCTGCTCCCGTCGCGCCCAGACATAGAGGATCGTCCCTGGCGCGAAGAGCACCGTCAACAGCAGTACGTATTTCAGTCCCGCTGCGACGAACATGAAGACTGTGTATATAACCGCGATCCACGCGATGACCTGATCGCGGCCGCGCTCGTCCGGCGTCTTCTCGTAGCCCACACCGCTTCGAGCCAGAAGCACTCCATATGCCGCGACGAGCAGATAGGGCAGGAGCGATGTCACGCTCGTCATGTTGAGCATGAAGTTGAAGGCGTCCCGCGACCAATAGGTCGAGATGATGAACAGCGAAACAACGATGTTCGAGAGCCAAAGCGCAATGGCGGGAACCCCGTTGCTGTTCTGCGCGGCGAAGAGCCGCGGCATATCCTGCGACTTGCCGGCGGCGAACAGCACTTCCGCGCAAATCAGCGTCCAGGCTAGAAACGCGCCCAATACCGAAATCAGCACGCCGATCGAGATCAGCACCGCACCCCAGTGCCCGACGGCGAGCTCCAAGGCGCCGGCAAGTGACGGGTTCGCCACCCCCGAAATCGCCGCGCGCGGCGCCACCGCATAGGGAAGCAGCGTGATTGCGACCATGAGGCCGGTGACGCCCACGAAACCGAGAACGGTCGCGGCGCCCACGTCCGAGCGCTTCGTGGCGTAGCGGGAGTAGACGCTCGCCCCCTCGATGCCGATGAAGACGAACACCGTGATCAGCATCGTGTCGCGCACCTGCGCCACGAGGCTCTTTTCCGGCATTCCCACGCCGCCGAAGAAATTCTCGGAGAACTGCGAATAGTTGAAGAAAAAGACGAATAGCAGGACCGCCAGGATCAGCGGCACGATCTTGGCGACTGTGACGATCGTGTTGACGTACGTGGCCTCCTTGACGCCGCGCAGGATCATGAAATGGAACGCCCAGACGCCGACGAGCGATACGACGATCGCGACGACGCTGGTGCCGTCCCCGAAGATCCGAGGGAAGAATCGGCCGAGCGTCGTGCCGATCAGCACCCAGTAGAAGACGTTGCCCAGCACGCTGCCGATCCAATAACCGAAGGCCGACAGGAAGCCTGTGTAATCGCCGAACCCGGCCTTGGCGTACGCGAAGACGCCGTTGTCGATGTCCGGCCGTTTCTCGGCGAGAGCCTGGAACACGCGCGCGAGCATGTACATGCCGGTTCCCGCGATCGCCCAGGCGATGAGCGCGCCGAAGGGGCCGGTTGCCGTCGCGAACCGGCCGGGAAGGTTGAAGATCCCAGCCCCTACCATCGAGCCGATGACCATGGCGGTCAGCGAGGAGAGCGGAAGCTTCTGCTCGGTCGTTGAGGACGCCGAAGACGCTGACGACGTTGTCGAAGACGTCATCTTCCCCTCCTTCATCTCCCTGCCGCGAACGAGCCGGTCAGAGGATTACTCTTTGGTGGCACTATCGGCCGCCGGGTCGGAAAAATCCAGTCGATTGGTTGTTTTGGCAAAAATAAACAACCCGCGGGAGCGCGCCGCGGCAATCTGCACAACATGCAATACAAGTGGATGTTGGATCCGACAGTCACGACCTGGGGGCCATGCAGCTTCGGGGGCGTCGGAATCACCGCATCACCGCATGTAGAAGTCATTGGCGTTTCCATGCCTAAGTCCCTACCCTTTTTGTGGCACCTGCGGAGCGGAAGGGTCGGCCCGCCCTGATTCACCGAACCACGCGACATAAAGTGTGGGCAGGAAAACGAGCGTAAGGAGTGTCGCGACCAGCAGGCCGCCCATGATCGCGAAGGCCATGGGCCCCCAGAATACTGTGGGCGCAATGGGGATCATCCCGAGAACGGTCGACACTGCCGTCAGCATGATTGGACGGAAGCGCGAGCTGCTGGCATCGACCGCTGCTTCCCGGGGCCCCTTGCCTTGCGCACGCTCTGCCTCGATCTGACCGATCAGGATCACCGCGTTCTTGCTGATCATGCCGAGCAGAGCCAGAACGCCGAGAATGGCAACGAAGCCCAGAGGTCTGCCGGAGAGCATCAGCGCCGCAATCACGCCGATCAGACCGAGCGGCGCCACGCTCAGGACCATGAACAATCGCGGGAAGCTCTGCAGCTGAACCATGAGAACCGTGAACATCACGAATAGCATCAGGGGCACCACGGCGAGGACGGATGCCCGCGACTTTTGGCTCTCTTCAACGGTGCCGCCGACAACTACGTCGTATGATGCGGGAAGCGTCTTTTTCAGATCCTCGATAGCTGGCGAAAGCGAGTCCACCACCGTCTCCGGCAGCGTATCGCCGGCGATGGCAGCCTGGACCGTCAGGGTCGGAACGCGGTCACGCCGCCAGATCAGGGGAAATTCCTGGTCATATTCAAAGGTCGCAAACTGGCTGAGCGGGACCGTTTGCCCGCCAGGCAGCGGCACCTGCAAGGTGCGCAGGGTGGCAAGCGAGACACGCTGCTCGTCGGTTGCGCGCGCCACAACGTTGACCAGGTAGATGTCGTCGCGAACCTGGGTGACGGGGGTACCGGATATGACGGTGTTGAGGACGGTTGCTATCGCCTGCGAACTGAGTCCGAGAAGCCGCGCTTCGTCCTGATCGACACGAATGCGTACCTGGCGGCCCGGCTCCATCCAGTCGAAATTCACCTGCTTGGCCTTGGGATTGCCGGTAACGATCTGCGCGACCTTGAGCGCGATTTCACGCACTCGCGCCACGTCGGGGCCGCTGATGCGATACTGCACCGGCCAGCCGACCGGGGGGCCGAGCTCGAGCGGAGCAACGGACGAAATCGCGTTTGGAAATTCCTCCGCCAGGAACCTATCCAGCTTCGCATGCAACCGCTCCCGCGCCGCGACATCCTTTGCCACCACAACCGCCTGCGTGAAGAAATCGTTGGGTAGCTGGACGTTGAGCGGCAGATAGAAGCGAATGGCGCCGCGACCCACATAGGTGCTCCAGTGCGCGACATCAGGATCGCCGGTCAACTTCGCATCCAGGTCTTTGGCGGCTGTTTCGCTCGCATAGATCGATGAGTTCTGCGGCAGGCTGAGATCGACGAGCAGCTCCGGTCGATCCGACGACGGAAAGAATTGGCGCGGGATGAAGGGCAGCGCGAGAAGCGATGCAATGAAGAGCGCCAGTGAAACGACAATCGTCAGCCATTTTGCGCGCATCGCGAACGTGAGGACGTTGCGATACATGCGGTAAATTCCGCCCGGAGCGTCGTCGTTCCTCTGCTTCGGCGGAGCCAGAATGACGGCTCCCAGCAACGGCGTGAAGATGACTGCAACGAACCAGGATACCAGCAGCGCGATGGCGACCACGGCAAACAGCGAGAAGGTATATTCGCCCGCCGAGCTGGCGGCGAAGCCGACCGGTATGAAGCCGGCGATCGTCACCAGCGTGCCCGCGAGCATGGCGAAGGCATGGGTCCGGAACGCGTAGGTCGCGGCCTCGACCTTGCTGCCGCCCTCCGCCAGCCGGGTGAGCGTGGCGTCGGTGGTCGTCATCGCGTCGTCGACGAGCAATGCAAGTGCGATGATCAGCGCGCCCAGGGATATTCGCTGCATGTCGATGCGGGCGATCTCCATGACCGGAAACACGATCGCGAGCGTCAATGGTATGGCGAGCGCGATAATAAGTCCGGGACGAACGCCCAGGCTGATGAAGCTAACGGCGAGAATGATCGCGATCGCCTGCAGCAGCGATGTCATGAACTCGCCGATCGCCTTGTGCACGACGACGGATTGGTCTGCGACCAGGCTCGGCTCGATGCCGATCGGCAGGTCCGCGGTGATTTGCGCCATCGCTTTCTTGATGTTTTGGCCGAGCGTAAGGATGTCGCCGCCTTCCCGCATTGCAATCGCAAGCCCGATTGCCGGCTGGCCGTTGACACGAAACATCGGTTGCGGCGGGTCGGCGTGACCACGCCGCACCCGCGCGATATCGCTCAGGCGCAGCATGCGGCCGCCGGCAGCGAAGTTGATGCTGGCAATGTCCTGCTCCGAGGAAAAGCCGCCTGACACCCGTAGCGAAATGCTTTCGGAGCCGGTCTGAATCGTTCCGGCAGGCCGCACGATGTTCTGGGCCTGAAGCGCCGCGATCAGGGCCGATCGATCGATCCCGAGGGTAGCAAGCTCCTTTTTGGAGAACTCGACGAAGATCACCTCGTCCTGTTCGCCCAACAGCTCGATCTTCGACACGTCAGGCACAAGGAGCAGCCTGGAGCGGATATCCTCGACATGGTCGCGCAGTTCGCGCTGCGTGAAGCCGTCGCTGGTAAAGCCGTAGATGATGCCGAACGTGTCGCCGAAATCGTCGTTGAAGCCGGGTCCGATAACGCCGGCAGGCAGCGTATGGCGCATATCGCCGACGGATTTCCGGACCTCATACCAGGTGTCGGAGACTTCCTTGGCGCTGGCACTCCCCTTCAGGTTCACAAAGATGGTCGTGACGCCTGCCCGGGTGAAGCTGCGCAAGAAGTCCAGATGAGGCGTTTCCTGAAGCTGGCGCTCGAGTCGCTCCGTTACCTGCTTCATCGTCTCTTCGACGGATGCCCCGGGCCAGGCAGCCTGAACGACCATGGTCTTGATGATGAACGCAGGATCCTCGTTCCGGCCGAGCCGGAAATAGGACAACACGCCGGCGACCACCGCAACGATCATCATATAGACGACAAGCGAGCGATGCCTGAGTGCCCAATCGGAAAGGTTTACTCCGGTCATGGTGCTGACCCGAGCACGCGGACCTTCTGACCCGGATGAAGTGCCTGGACTCCGGCCGTGACAATTATTTCCCCTCTATCGAGGCCCTGGGAAATGGTCGCTTGCGCTTCATTAAATCGTGCAACCTCGACGTTGCGGATCGAGACCGTGCTGGTGTTGGGATCGACAACCCAAACGGCGGGCTGTTGATTCATCTTGGTCAAGGCCGTCGACGGAACGTCGATCGTCGGCCCCGCGTTCGTTTGGACCCGACCCACGACGGTCGCGCCAAGTCGCATCGCCGCCGGAGGGTCGGTCAGTCCGACCTTGACCTCGAAGGTTCGGGTTACCGGGCTGGCCTGTGCGGCAACCTCTCGGACGCGGCCTTGCGCGGTTACGGTCGGGTCATCCGCAAGGCTCACGGTGATTTGCGGATCGACCGATCCAGACCGGATCAATTGGGCGGGTACATCAAAGACCGCGTCGCGGCCATCCTGTCGGGCGATCTTGGCTATCATCTGCCCGGCCTGGACGACTTCGCCGGCGCCGGGCCCCGTCGCGGTGATGACGCCCGGCGCGTCGGCCTTGAGTTCGGTAAAACTGACCAGATCATGCGCCGAGTTGAGCTGAGCCTCGGCAGCGTCCACCTGTGACTGCGCGGTCTGGCGGGCCTGGGTTGCAGCATCGTAATTCGCGCGCGTAGTCCATCCCTGTGCCAGCAATGTCTCCTGGCGATCGAAATGATTGCGAGCCTGCGTGAGCTGGCCCTGAGCGGCGGCCAGCGCCGCCTGCGCCTGTCGCAGCGCATTCATTTCGTTCTGGGGTTCCAGTCGCGCCAGCGCCTGTCCGGCCTTCACCCGGTCGCCGATCTTGGTGTCGTTCTCCAGGAGGCGTCCGGAAATCCGGAATGCCACGCTCACCTCATCCTCGGCTTCGATCCGGCCAGTAAACGTCAGCGGTGTTGACGTCTCGCGTCTCTCGATAGTTGCGGTTCGTACTATTCGCGGTGTGGGCGTAGCCGCGTTTCCTGCTTCTCGGTTACAGCCGGCCAGCATCACCGAGAAGGACGCTGCCACGAGCATAACTGTCAGCATCAGTCCTGGTGTCGTTCGGCCGCCGTGCATAGCCATGACTGGCCTTTCCAATTTCGGAAAGTTCGTCTGGTCGACAAATCTCTGCCTCGAGCAGGAGTTGGGCCAAGCCCGCTTGTACCGAGACACGGCCATCTGTCGCTGTCTTCGCGGATATTCTTTGCCGAAGTGCCCTTCTCTTGTATCGGTAAATCTACTGGGAACCGGCGGATGTAACCCCGGACTGCGGCCCCTTTGGAATACTCAGGCCGAGGCTCAGTTCGGAACTTGATGTCGAGCTTCGAGTCTCTTCACTCCCGTCGTCGTCCGCTCCGGCTCGGAGCTACAATCGAGCAGGGGGCAGGCGAAGTGTTCTTCGTCGCATCAATCCATGCAAAGGATAGCCCCAGCGTGATATTGCTGTCGTGCAGCAATTGGCGGGGATCGGTTCGGGCTGGCTAAAGCACAGAGGATTATGCCTGCATGCCTAGGGATTTCCCTTATCTTTAATCAGGCGATCACCCAATGTCCCGGGTTCCGTTACTAGCGCATGGTACCGGCGACATGGTCTGGTTACCGATCGAGGAATCCAACATGAGTGGATCTTCAGGGACACCAGATGCGAATGCGGGCGTCATAGCCGGAGGATTCTGGTGGAGCGCCACTTCCCGAGCAGCATGGTTCGTCTGCCTCTGGTTAGTGCTGGCTGGAGCGGATCCCGCCGACATTCCTGCCGCAGCCGCCGCCGTCGCTGCAGCGACCTGGACGAGCTTGCGCTTGCTTGAGCCCAGGACAGCACGGCGCTCGGTTCGTGCCATCGGTCAACTGGTGTTGCTGTTCCTGTACCACTCGGTCGTGGCCGGAGCGGATGTCGCAAGGCGCGCGCTCGATCCGCGGTTGCCCTTGCGCCCGGGGTTCGTGGCTTATCCGACCCGTCTTTCATCCGGGATACGTCGCAACGTATTCACAACGCTCACCAGCCTGCTGCCCGGCACGGTGCCGACCGGAGAGGAGAACGGTCAGCTGGTCTATCACTGCCTAGATGTCGAGCAGCCGATGGTTGCCGAGCTTGCTGCAGAGGAAGCGGCCTTGGTTCGAGCGCTCTACAATGACTGAGTTCCTGACAGCCGCAGTCGGTTTCATTCTCGCGATGCTGGCGTTAGGGCTGGTGTCAATCCTGCGTGGTCCGGGAGACGCCGACCGTATGATGGCAGCGCAGTTAATCGGAACCGGTGGTATCGCAACACTGCTGCTGCTCGGCACGGTAGCGAACCTGCCGGCAGCAATCGACGTGGCCTTGACTTTGGCGCTTCTCGCCACGTTCGCGTCTATCGCTTTTGTCAAGAAAGGGCTTTCCAGCCTCGAAGCCGACGGTAGCGCATCAACGGAGACCACATGAGTTTGCTACGCGACATTATTACGATTGTGGCGGTGTCGGCGGGCGCGTTCTTCTTTCTGGCCGGCACCGTCGGCCTTCTTCGCTTTCCCGATACGCTGACACGCCTGCACGCACTCACGAAGGCAGACAATCTTGGCCTCGGTCTCGTCGTGCTTGGATTGCTCCCGCAAGCAGCAAGCCTCCGCGACGGGTTCAAGTTGGTCAGCATCTGGCTGCTCGGACTGCTCGCGGGTGCGACCGTCTCGCAACTGATCGCGCGCGCCGCGCGGCAAGGTGAATCGGCCAGATGAGCATCGCGACAATCTTCGAAATCGTGCTTGCGGCTGTCGTGCTGGGCCTTGGCATCTGGACGATCGTCGTGCGCGAGACCTATTCGGCGACGGTCGGTTACGTTGCTTACGGACTGCTGGTTGCGCTGATCTGGGTACGCCTCGACGCCATCGACGTTGCGCTGACCGAGGCCGCAATCGGCGGAGGGCTGGGCGGCGTATTGCTGCTGGGTGCGGCCGCCCGGCTGCGGGATTCCGAGCCGACGGTGGCTGACGCGCCGGGCAAAGCGGTGCGCGTGTGCGCGGCAATACTATCGGCACTGACCGCCGCGGCGCTTGCCGGCGCGGTACTGGTCCTGCCCGATCCTGCACCAACGCTTGCACCCGCGGCCGCTTCAAATGCCTGGGCGACAAGCCTGGCGAACCCCGTCACCAACGTACTCATGGCGTTCCGCGCCATGGACACCATGCTCGAGAAAGTCGTGCTCTTGCTCGCCATCATCGGCGTTTGGTCGCTCACGCCAGACAGTGCCTGGGGTGGCCGGCCAGGGCCCCGCCATCAAGCCGATCCGCATAGCGTTCTCGTCTTTCTTGCACGCTTGTTGCCGCCGATCGGCATCGTCGTCGGGATCTATATCTTTTGGACTGGAGCCAACCACCCCGGCGGAGCCTTTCAGGGCGGCGCGATTCTCGCGGCGATGTGGCTGCTGGCCATCATGGCCGGATTGGCGGACACGCCACCCGTGCGCAGTCGATGGCTGCGGCTTGTCCTCATTGCCGGGCCCGGCTTGTTCCTTGTCGTCGGCCTTGCAGGACTTCTGTTTGGCGCGGCATTCCTCTCCTATCCGCCAGCTCAAGCCAAGCCACTGATCCTCGGCATCGAGGTCGCCATGATCCTCACGATTGCGGCAACCCTCGGCCTTCTGCTTGCTGGCGCACCGGAACGGAGCGCGAGGCAATGAGCGGCGTGACTGTGTTTGGATTGTGTGCCGCTGCGGCGGTCGGACTTGGCCTCTACGGCCTGATCACGAATCCGCAGCCCCTTCGCAAGATCATCGCCTTCAATCTGCTGGGCAGCGGGGTATTCCTTCTGTTCGGTATCGTCGGACGGAGGGGCGCTGCGGCAGGCGTTGGCAACGATCCAGTGCCGCAGGCCTTGGTGATCACAGGGGTAGTGGTCGCTTTCTCCGCAACGGCGCTGGCGATCGCACTCTTGTTGCGACTGTTTCAGGCGACCGGTTCCACAACATTGAGCAATGGCGCTCCGCCGGGCGCTGGCTCAACTCCGTCTGGTGGCTGATGCTGTCCCCCACCCTGACGCTGGACGCAGCAACGACCACGAGCGGCTTCCTGCTGGTCTTGTCGATTGTCGTGCCGGTCTCGGGAGTTTTGCTGGCCTTCGTTCTGGGCGAGCGGTACGTCAGGCTGGTCGCTTACACGATTGTTATTCCTTTCGGGTTGGCGATTGCCGCGGCGATTCTCGTGGCACTGCCGCAGAATGAAGGCCCACTGGTTTACCTGCTCGGCGGCTGGCAACCACCGCTGGGAATTTCCGTGCGGACGGATTGTCGGCCGTCATGCTGGCAACCACTGCAATCGTGATCTGCGCGGTCGCCGTCTACGCCACTGCTGACTTCTCCGTTAACGCCCCGAGACCCGCGCGCCGTTCGCTTTCTGGATCTTGCTATTGGCGATCTGGGGGGCGCTGAACACGATCTTCCTGGGTGGGGATCTATTCACCCTCTACGTTGCCCTGGAATTGCTGACATTCGCCGCAGTTCCGCTGGTCTCGCTCGACGGCCGCGCGGAGACGCTGCGATCGGCGCTGCGTTATCTGCTGTTCGCGTTGCTCGGTTCGGTCCTCTATCTGGTCGGCACTGCACTGCTCTATGGTCTCCACGGCACGCTCGACATCGTGCTGCTGTCGCGTCGCGTTGGCGCGGAGCCCGCCGCACTTGTCGCAGCCGCATTGATGACAACAGGTCTTCTGGCAAAGACCGCGCTCTTCCCGTTGCACCTGTGGCTGCCGCCCGCCCACGCCGGAGCACCGGCTGCCGCCAGTGCAATTCTGTCCGGCCTGGTCGTCAAGGGATCTTTCTTCATCGTCGTGCGGCTCTGGTTCAACGTCATGCCTGGCCTGCCCGGATTCGCGGCAACGCAGTTGCTCGGCGCGCTGGGGGGCGGCGGCAATTGTGTTCGGGAGCATCGTGGCCTTGCGCCAGGAGCGTCTCAAGCTTCTGATTGCTTATTCCACCGTGGCCCAGATCGGCTATCTCTTCCTGATGTTTCCGTCGGCGTACCATGCCTCGGGCCGCCTCGTGAGTGGTGACGCCTTGGCGGGCGGCCTACTCCAAGCCGTTTCTCACGCCACCGCGAAGGCCGCAATGTTCATGGCCGTGGGGTCGATCTATGCAGCGGTTGGCCACGATCGCATCACGGGGTTGGGCGGTGTTGCACGAGCCTTGCCCCTGAACGTCCTGGTCTTTGCCCTCGGTGGAATCGCGTTGATGGGCGTTCCCCTCAGTGGCGCGTACCTTGCGAAGGATCTGTTGCTCCGGTCGGCAGAGGAGAATGGGCAGTGGTGGTGGGAGATTGCGGTCCAGGCCGGAGGGATGTTCACGGCCGCCTATGTCGTGCTCGTCCTGGCTCATGCGCTTGCGGCTTCAGACAAGCCGATCGTCCTGGCCGGCCCTACATCGCGCATTCGAGACGCGGCGCCGCTCGTCCTGGCACTATGCTCGCTATTGCTCGGCCTCGTGCCGTTGAGACCGTATCTACCGGTTCCGTCCGACATGACATCGCCCCTCTTCAGCCCCGGGATACTTTCCAAATTGCTCCTACCCGCGCTGGGAGGCGCGGTTATTGCGATCCTGGTCAGCCCTTGGCCGCATCCGCTCGCGTCTTCGACCTCCTGGAAGGCAATGATGACAGCGGCCGCCCCTGTCCGACGCGGCAGCCTCGCCCTCGGCGGCCTCGTCGAAAGAGGAAATGAGGTTCTTTGCCAATGGCCTGCGGCAAGCATGTGCCTTCTCTTGCTGGCGCTACTGCTTGGCGCATTGATGCACATGGCTACCTGAACCAACGAGCACTCGATCGGATCATCACCCGAGTTCGGAAGGAACGCGATCCTCGACGCAATCGAGTCGGCGACGAAGGCTACTTCGATCGTGACTAAGAAGGGGCGGCCGCACGGGTATTGTTCGCAAGCAACATCAGCCGTTTCCGTGTGGCGCAATTTGGGGCGTTTGACGCGTGTACCTGTCTGTACTTGAATTGTTGAATCACGAGGAAGTCTCAGTCAGGATATTTAAGGCCAACGCCAGCGAAGCGACGGGCCGGCGTCAGCCGCAATGGATAGACGTTTCGAATTTGCACGGAGACGCCCAATGATTCCCAGTACCTCGAATGCCGATGCGCTTGTCACGCGCGATGACCATGATAGCTGGGCGCAGTTGACGCTGAATAGACCCGACAAGTTGAACGCACTGACGGTGGACCTCTTTAAGGAACTGAGAGAGCACATTGGCGCTCTCGGTGATGATGAGCGTGTTCGCTGTGTGGTTCTGCGAGGCGCTGGAAAATGCTTTTCCGCCGGACACGATCTCTCGGACATCAGCACTGGCGAGAAGACCCCCTCCAGGGGATGGCATAGCGAGACGCTACGGATGTTAGAGAGGCTGCCGAAGCCCGTCGTGGCCGCTGTGCATGGTCATTGCTACACCGGCGCACTCGAGGTGGCGTTGGCCTGCGATTTCATCGTCGCCGCCGACAACGCCCGCTTTGGCGACACCCACGCAAAGTGGGCCCTGACGCCAGTCTGGGGCATGAGCCAGCGTTTGCCTCGGCGAGTGGGCGTTGCAACGGCCAAGCGATTGATGTTCACCGCTGACATGATCGATGCGTCCGAGGCCGTCCGTATCGGGTTGGCTGAGTATGTTGTTGCGATGGATCGCTTCGACGCAGAGATCCAATCGCTCGCGGAGCGTATCGCGCAGAACTCGGCCTTCTCTCACGCGGCGAACAAGAGCCTCCTTAATGCGACGGACGGCCTTCCGCTCGATGCGGGCTTGCAATGGGAAATTCTGGAGAGCCGGGGGCGCGGCCCGGATATGCAAGAGCGCATCGCCGCCTTCGAGAACAAGTCCCGGTAGTTGGTGCGAGCCTCGCACCGCTCCAATTCCTATGAGGGGTCTGGGCACCGCTAGTTGGCCGGCCTTAGGGATGCTCGGGTCGCCAAAGCCACCGTAGCGCCGGGTGATATTTTTTCCCGGGTGAAATTGACCAATTTGATCCGACTATCCGCGATGATCCCGGCGCGCCCACGACCCTGATCGAGGTTGACAGGGAGCGGTTGGCCATCTTAATCAATCAACTAACTAATTAATCATTTAACTAAACGGGAAGCCGTGGCTACGGAGAGAAACGCGCTGATGGTGGCTAGAGACATCGCTGAGAGCGATGGCGCCACCTTGCTGACCCGCATCAACAGCGCGCCGGCTCCTTACCGCGACCTTAGTCAGGACCGTGTCCTTCATCGCGGAAGCTTTATCGCGAGTTTCCGGCGCATGGCGTCACGGCGAGACAGGTCGGGCGGACGCGACGCGAGCCGGAAGGTGCGCGTTACTCGAACCAGGCCGGGAGTTCGTTCACTTCCGCGAAAATACCATTCGGATGTTTTGAGGGCGTAAGCGATGGGACGTCGATCTGAGAGACTGATGACGCAAGAGGGTCCTTCCTGCGGCATGGAAAACAGGGACGTGATACAGGTCGTCTCGCGTGCATTCGACATCTTGCGCTGCTTCGAAGATCGAACCATGCGTCTCGGCAATCGGGAAATCGCCGACCGCTGTGGTCTTCCTCGCTCGACGGTCTCTCGTCTCATGTTGACCCTCACCCGCATCGGCCAATTGGTCTACCTGCCGCAACAGCAGAAATATGCTCTGGGTCCGCAAGCCATCGCGCTCGGCGCCGCATCATTTGCGGAAAGCTGCGACGAGGTGGCCCGTGCTGGAGAACAGCAACTCCACAAGAGCTCGACCGTCCATGTGGTGGAGGATCAGCTCGCGCTTTAGGCGCTTCGAAGATCGGCGCAGCACAATTGTCGAGCCGGGTTCGGCGACAAGCAGCATCACGCACATGGTCGGAACCATCGTCACCACTCAATGAAGCAGAACGTTCGAAACGAAGGGAAGCGCATGTCCGAAGCATACATCATCGACGCTGTTCGCACCCCGCGGGGCATCGGCAAGCCGGGGAAGGGGGCGCTGTCGCACCTGCATCCGCAGCATCTCGCAGCAACGGTCCTCAGAGCGCTCAAGGAGCGCAACAAGCTGGATACGTCGACGGTCGATGACATCATCTGGTCGACATCGACCCAGGAAGGCAAGCAGGGCGGCGATCTTGGACGTATGTCGGCGCTCGCGGCCGGATACGACATCAACGCCAGCGGCACGACGCTGGATCGCTTCTGCGGCGGTGGTATCACCTCAGTGAACCTCGCGGCGGCTTCGGTGATGTCGGGGATGGAGGATTGCATCATCGCGGGCGGCACCGAGATGATGAGCTATCAACAGACCCTCGCAGCCGAGCGCTCCAAGGCAGGACAGCCGGCGCGGATGATGGGGGCGGGCAATCCTGCGCTTGACGAGATTCACCCACAGTCTCACCAAGGCGTGTGCGGCGACGCCATCGCCACGCGTGAGGGAATCAGCCGGGAGGCCTGCGATGCCCTGGCACTGGTCAGCCAGCAGCGAGCCAAGCGGGCAATCGACGAGGGCCGCTTCGCCAAGTCGGTGATCCCCGTACTCAACGACGACGGCAGCGTCGCCCTCAATCGTGAGGAATTTCCGCGCCCCGAGACCACTGCAGAAGGCCTTGCTTCGCTGAAGCCCAGCTTCGAGCAGCTTGCCGATTTCGATCTCGGCAACGGGGTGACATTCAAGAAGCAGATCCAGCGCCGCTACCCAGGCCTCGACTGGAAGGGTGTGCATCATGCCGGCAACAGCTCGGGCGTGGTGGACGGCGCCGCCGCGGTCCTGATCACGTCGAAGGAATACGCCGAGAAGCACGGCCTCAAGCCGCGCGGCCGGATCGTGGCTTATGCCAATCAGGGCGACGATCCGACGCTGATGCTCAACGCTCCGGTTCCAGCGGCCAGGAAGGTTCTCGCCAAGGCCGGTCTGACCAAGGACGACATCGATGTCTGGGAGATCAACGAGGCTTTCGCAGTCGTCGCCGAGAAGTTCATCCGCGACCTCGAGCTGGATCGGACGAAAGTCAACATCAATGGCGGCTCCATCGCGCTCGGCCATCCGATCGGCGCGACAGGATCGATCCTGATCGGCGCTGCGCTCGATGAACTCGAGCGCAGCGGTGGACGCTACGGTCTCGTCACCATGTGTGCCGCCGGTGGAATGGCGCCGGCCATCATCATCGAACGCATCTGACCAGGAAAGGATACTGCAATGAAACTCAATTCATCGGTCGCCGCCGTTGTCACCGGCGGCGCTTCCGGCCTCGGCGCAGCCACCTCGCGGGCGCTCGCTGCGCACGGCGTGAAAGTCGCTATCTTCGACTTCAACGAAGAGAAAGGCGAGGCTGTCGCCAAGGAAATCGGCGGCGTGTTCTGCAAGGTCGATGTCACCTCCGACGAGCAGGTCGATGCAGCTTTCGCCAAGGCTCGCGCGGCGCACGGCCAGGAGCGCATCCTGGTGAACTGCGCAGGCACCGGCAACGCGGTGAAGACCGCGGGCCGAGACAAGGCCACCGGCGAAGCCACTCACTTCCCGCTCGATGCCTTCAACCGCATCATCCAGATCAACCTCGTCGGTACCTTCCGCTGCATCGCGAAGTCGGCGAAGGGCATGCTGTCGCTGGCCCCGCTGGAGGACGGCGAGCGCGGTGCGGTCGTCAACACTGCTTCGGTCGCGGCCGAGGACGGCCAGATGGGACAGGCTGCTTATTCGGCCTCGAAGGGTGGCGTCGTCGGCATGACTCTGCCGATCGCGCGCGACCTGATGAATGAGGGCATCCGCGTCAACACCATCCTGCCGGGCATCTTCAACACGCCGCTGCTGCAGGGGGCCCCGGAGAACGTCAAGGCCGCCCTGAGCGCCTCGGTGCCGTTCCCGAAGCGTCTTGGCTTGCCGGAGGAATATGCGCAGCTGGCGCTGACCATGATCACCAACGGCTACTTCAACGGTGAAGACGTCCGCCTCGATGGCGCCATCCGCATGGCCCCGCGCTAGAGCGTTTTCGAGCGAAGTGGATACCGGTTCACGTGAAGAAAACGCGTCAAAATAAAAATCC
>NZ_LGHL01000221.1 GCF_001908205.1 Bradyrhizobium sp. NAS80.1 | reverse complement strand
GAGGCGGCCATTTCGAATGCGCGTTTTCTTGTCGACGCTGCAAGTTCGGGATCTTGATCGAATGCCACGCCCCATTCAGGGTGGAGAAACTGGAAGTTGGTTCCGTGGACCACGTCGCCGAAGATGAAAACGGAATCTCCGTTTGAATCGATCAGATAGCCGGTGTGGCCGGGAGAATGCCCGGGTAACGAGACGGCGGTTACGCCGGAAAAGAGCTTCTCATTGTCAGAGAAGCGGTGCAAACAAGACTTGTAAGGCTGGGTTGCATTTCTTGCGGTCTTGAACGCACTGAGGCGCGCCGCAGGCGCTCGGGACATGGTGCCGTCATCCCACCAAAAAGACCACTCTCGGTCCGGGACCAGCAATTGTGCGTTCCGGAATACTGCGGACCCAGCTGCATCGGCAAGATGTCCCACATGATCGACATGCATGTGCGTCAACAGGACGATATCAATGTCCTCGGGACCGATACCAACCTGCTTCATCGCGGCTATCAGTTGTCCCGTTTCTGTGCCGAAACCGCGATTGTCACCCGCGTCGATCAATATCGTACGTTCACGCGATTTCAGGAGATACGCATTCACGGCGGTTTGTAGCGTCTCCGAACCTGCTCTTGCTGCCTGCGCCTTTGCCTCTATCACCGCTTCGGGATGGGCGAATATGACGGGATCGAGGCTGACTTCACCGTCGCTCAATGCGAAAAGTCTGAAGTCGCCGATAGCAAATGTTGCCGCTTGAATACTTGGTAGAGTTTCGCTCATTGACGTTCATCTCGGTTCGTCCGGAAACCGCTCATTAGGAGCCCTTACTCACGGATCCTGAGCGATCCAATTTCTTTGGCGCCGGAACATGGGTGAAGGGATGTGACACGTCAATCATTCACAAAGGAGCGGACAAACTTCTACGTATGTGAAACTAGACGCGGCTGTTCTGAGGAGGCGAAAAGCGTCTTCACGATCGTCGACCCCGGCTGAGCTTGCCAGGGCGGCTGATTTCCTGGTGATCGCCGTATCGAGCGGACCAACCACCGGGTGGATAAAGCTGTCGGGCACGTGGGCCGGATGGCCATTTCACGGGCAGCATCGAGCAATGTCGTGATTTGGTTGGTTAGACGCTGTCTAGCGTCTACTGCCGGGTAGGTCACCAATATTTGTGTAGGAAATGCGGTCGAGTGGGCCGAGCTGAGATTGCTCTATTGAGTGCGCCACCCATCCCACTGTCCGTCCCAGTAACCAGCTGAAGTCCTGTGCTTTCAGTCCCGCAGTGATTGACAAACATCGCAGGCAACGCAAAGCCCGGCTTCAGTCCCTTGATTTCAGCAACGGCTGCAGCGGCCATTTTGAGCCGGCGAAAAGCTTCATCCCGGGAGCAAACCTTGTCGAGTTGCGCAAGAAGCGCTTGCGCGCGCGGATCTTCATCGGGCATGCCGACCGCTCCGAATCCCGGAAGCTCCTCCCCCGCACGCAGGCGGCGCACGATAATATTCTTCGGACCGGGAGCCGCAGTTAGCTCGTCGATAAAGCGCGACATGGCATCAAGGCGTCCAAACGCCGAGTAACGCCCTGCCGCAAGCGCTAGACCAGCCGCCACGTTGCGGTAAGGCGTAACTCCGACACTCGCAGCCGTACGAACAGCATAGGCCGATGGGGAAAATCCGTGATCGACTGACAGAACAAGGATTCTGCGAACGACCTCGACCCATTCATTCGAGAAGTTGAGCGCTTTTCCAATCTGGCATGAATCGGATCGGCGCCTACCTTTGTTCGGCGCATCGCCGTCACAGACCGGATGAGATCCGCCCCCGTGATCGCCAATACGATCCAACTGCCGCCATCTGGCGCCAACGTCGGCACGATCACCTCTACGCTTTGCAACGTGCAGCCGGATGCAAGTGCGACGGTTACGCCCGGCGGGGGAACGGTATCGCTCACGACGACCGCGCCAGGCCAAAACATGAGTCTCACGTATAGCGGCGCAAGTGGTCAGCGTGTGAGCTTTCTCACTGAAGCGAGCGGTAAGTTCGCACGGGAATGCGACGAATACGACATCACCATCTTGAAAGCCAGATGGAACGACGAGGCTCTATAGCGGCGGCGCTTGCTTTACGAGCGGTGACAGCAACTGCGGCAACTACTCGAGTGGTTCGCTCGGACTGTCGACGAGCGGCAACTATACCGTGGTGGTGAAGCCCACCAGCACATCGATCGGCACTTTTAGCTTGGAGTGAGCGCGCCATGATGGGGCCGATGCACCGATCCCGTGCGCCTGTGATGCGCGCGTTGAGAGATCAGCGTGTCGCTGGCAATGACATCGACGCCGATAAGCGGAGGCTCTGCCGTTGCCGAGCCACGCGGAGTGGCTGATAATATGCCGGACACGCCCCTGCAGGCGCCAAGTGGCATTACCGCATTGTCGGGACAGGTCGTGGATCTTGACGGGCGCGGATTGCCGGGCGTCGAATTGAGCCTCGGCCCCGCTAAAGTCACTTGTTGCGACGCATGGGGTGGGGGATTGGCGCTGCAACTATAGGTTTTCCCGAACTCTGCATAGGAGCTGCCGAAGGCGCGGGCAACGCTATGGCGGTATGAGCCCGATGCCAATGGTTGGGCGCCTTATGGCCTGGGCACCGTCAGTTCCGATGGGCGGCAGATAATCCCGGACGCAGGTGTCGTCATCACTGACTTTTCCAGCGCGGAGTGCGATCCGTCCACCCGTACGCGACAGCCGCCGACCGAGCGCATCACGCATGAACAGATGCGGATGCAGATGCTGAGAATCAATAAGCAGTGAGTAGTGCCATGTGGATGATCCGACTGATGACTGGTACAAGCTTGCCGTCCTTGGCGGCGCGAGTGTTGCTCGCCGCGCTAATTGGCCTTACCAGGATTGTTGTCGCTGGCGCAAGCGACACCTCGACCTGCTGCCGCCGAACGTGTCGTTGAACGTCCAGTCGCGTCGACGGTCACGTCGGTCGCGACGAATGCAAAGATATCTGCTGCCATACTCTTATCTCGCGATGCGCCTTCAGATCCTACGCCGGAAGGCAGTCCGTCTTCTACGCACGGCGGCTGACGGCGTCACCGCGATCGCAGGCCGTGTGTTGGCGACGGACGGAACTCCACTGCAAGGCGCCATTCTGCGGATGGGCATGGTATAGACCCAGACCGATCAGAATGGCCTCTACCTGCTCGAGAACGTTGCCTTGGGCGAAGCGGTGCTGGTGATCGACGGTCGTAAGGCCCGTGAGCCTGATTGCGCTGGCGATCATCATTCGATTGTTATGTCCACGATTGACTCGTTGGCAACGATCGAGGCGCGAACCTTCAAAGAAGGAACGCGGTGGAGGTTTCGTCCATGCGGTTCAACCGAAAATCTCTTCGGAGAGCCGGTTCGCAGATAGTTCGACCAATGCGTCTGAACGGCCCGCGGGTCACACGAGCCAGTAGGAAAGCGGTGAAGGGACCTTTCCGTGAGCAAGCCGGATCAGACGACCGGCAGCAAGCTCTGGTTCGATAAGTTGGCTCTGCCCACGGCAACGCCCATTTCCTCCACAGCCGCACGCAACGAGATGGCGCTGTCGGAGAACACGAGGCCGTCCTGCGGAGTTCACCTAGATTAAGTCGCGACGCCATCTCGGACCAACCCTTCGCGATTGATCATGTCCTTCTTGCGGTCGAACACACGGACAAACCCGTCGGCATCCATTGCGCCAATGTCACCCGTACGCCTGAAGCTGCCGACGAACTCACTTTCGTTGGCATCGGGGCGCCGCCAATATCCGAGGACCACCATGGGGCCGGCATCCACAATTCGCCTGGCGTGCCGCCGGAGACCTCGACACTGTTGTCATCCACCCGTGATGGGACGGCTGGGCCCGACCATGGAATAGAGCACATCTATGAACGTCTGCGCCAAGTTCGACAGCGGGCGATGCCGCGCCTGAAGCAGCCGTGCTTGGATAGGTATGCGGGGAGCGAACGGGCGGATCTCCATTCCCTGATCGCGCGCTGCCATCAAGGCGAAGCCGTCCAATACTGCTATGCCGACACCAGCATGGACCAATGCGCACGCAATTGAGGACTGCGACACTTCCGCTGCGAGACGCAGCGGCACGTTTGCATCCTCGAACGCCCGTGCCAATTTCTCGCCTGCCGGAAGATGTCGCGCTACC
>NZ_LGHL01000220.1 GCF_001908205.1 Bradyrhizobium sp. NAS80.1 | reverse complement strand
TGCAGGATGACGGCTCACTCGAAGGGGAGATTTGTCTCCTCAACGGCGACAACATCCCGTTCATCGCGCGCCGTTCCAAGACTTCTTCAACAGCCTGCTAGGTCACCTTCGAAAACGCGACGCAGTTCGTCTTCTGTTTCGGGGATGAAGATATGCTGTCGGCTCTCGTCCGACGCGATGATGTCGGCAAATGTCGGAGCAGCTTTCTCCTCTGTATCCTCGTCGGCGCTTTTGATGCCGACGAGCGTTCTAATCTCAGCGTCGGAGTAGCCGGCCGCAAGCGCAAACAGGATATTGTAGCTGGTTGCGTCGAACGCATCCTGGCTTCTGTCGAGGTCCTCCTGGTCGCGCAACTGCCGTACCTTCGGAAGTTCTTCGGTAAGGATCCCAAGCGCCAAAAGCCGCTCGTCCGGAATCGCCGCGAGTAGAGCCGGAGCGTCCGCGGCGGTCGTCTTTGCTGTTCCGACTTCCTTCTCGACCTCGACGGCCTCGACCACGCGGATTCCGTTCGTGGCGGCGTCGATGCGTACCTCGCGCCTCTCGGCCCAGCGATAAGCATCATCATGGTTGTTCACGTGCAGAAACATGACGTCGTGCCCGGTGATGAACGCGATCGCGCGATAGCCCTGGTCAATTCGGACTGACTTGACGCCGCGGTCACCGGTGCCCCTCACGCTCTCGAAATTCAGGCCGTGAGCTGAGGGGTCGCTCATGAAGCGCGTCATCATGTCGAGGAACTTCGCTGATATACGGTCGGGAAGCTTCTTCAGCGAGCGCAGACAACCGAGGTCGTAGGACACCCTGTATTGTGTTGCGGCGTTCATGCGACTCTTCCTTCAATCCTACGCAGCACCATGGCGACAACCTGTGTTACTGACTGGCCAGTTTCAGGATTGAACTCGATGAGGTCCCACTCCGTTGTGTCGAAGGGCTCTTCGCAGATGGCGAGGCGAGCCTGCGACCATCCGAGCTCGATCATGCCGACGACCTCTCCCTCGCGGGTCACGTCGAAGCCTTGCCGATCGGGTACCGCCGCGTCGGCTGCCCGCAGGGCCTCAACTAATGACCTGAAGTCTTCACCGGCGAGAGACAGAATCTCGAGCCAGGCGCCCTCAATCGGGGCCGTTCCCACGATATCGACATCGGGCGCCTCGAGCGTGTCGAGGCCCTGGAATTCGACGTGGAAGCCGGGCAGGTCCTGCAGAAAGTTGATGAGCCGCCACAGCCCGCGCCAAGCCTCGGAGTATCCGGGCGCGACGGTCTGGTCGCCCGGAACATCAGGCAGCGTGCCGCGCAGCAGCACTCGGCAGTCATCGACCTCGTCGCGCCAGTTGCTCGGCGCTACTTTTTTCGCCGAAAGGTAGACGTCCAGATTGCGATCGACGATGTGGCCGAACAGATCGGACTCTTCGAGACACAAGCGGTACGCCAGGGTCTATTCGTTTCCGTCAAGACCGCAGCCGCGATCCAGGCGCGACGTCCTACGCTTCGAGATGCGCCAGTTCAGGCGTCGCTCGATCCGCAGCTGTGCTCGTTCGTGTATCGTGCGTAGACGGATGTTGCGCCCGAGTAGGTAGAGCTTGATGCCGTTATCGTGCAGCGCAATGAGGCAATGTCCTGGTCGGCGTTGACTGCGCTAGCGAAGGCTCAAGCCGCTCACCTTGAGTGTCGAAGAAATTCGGCGCGAGCCGCGCTACACGAACGCACGGCTTGTCGCCCATGCCCCTCGGGGAGCTTCTGAAATCGATCCGCAGCGATGGCGCATGCCTGCGCACTCTCATCATCTTTGATCTTGTTCAGTCAGGAGCCGTTCATGACCAGAAAGAGCGTCACGAGAATGCAACGCGCCCGCACGGCTGGGCGGCGGGCACCGAGCGCACGAGCCCACTCCGGGAGGTTTCCGAGCCCTTTCAGTGTACCCGAGAAAGTGCTTGCAGAAGCATTCCGATCCCAATTCCCGCATTGGGCCGACACTTTCGATTGCAATACTCCGAGCTCGCAATGCACGCTGTCGTCGAAGAGAGTGGTCCCTTCCGCGCGGCGCGCGATTGTCGCGGCGGCGTTCGGCGCGGCCACTAACGGCGCCGTTCGGCGACAGATCAAGGGCAAGTCCGCGCTTGCGGTGGTCGTAATCGTGCCGGGACCGAGCTGGGTTCGTCCTGTCTGCGATTGGTTTGTCGAACGCTTTGGCGATAGATGGCAGACTATTACTTCGGAATCGGTCAAGATGCCGCACCAGAAATCCGAGCAGAACAGCGAGGTGGCCTCGTATCTCGCTCACGGCTCTCCGGTGGTCGGCTTTGCCGTTGAACGCGATGCGCTCCCGGCTTCGCTGACGGCGGCCGCCGACCTGACGATACGCATTCGTTCGCCCGGAGGAGCCACTATCGGCCGCGCTATCCGGATGTTCACCGGGTGCCGCGTGCCGGCCTGCATCGACGAGAACATTGCGAAGAGACTCGAATTTTACGATCTCGTCGCAGCCTTCCGAACTGGTTCATCGCCGGCTGAGATAGTCGCGCGCATTCGCAAAGCAACTACTGTCGTAAGTGAAGTGGCGTTGATCGAGCGGCTACCCAACCTGGAAGACGCGGTTGAATACGGCGCGGCTCGCGTCTGGGGCTTGGCATTGGCAAGGGACATCGCCGATTACCGCGCTGGCAATTTGGATTGGGAGGACGTTGACCGCGGCGCAGTTTTGCACTCGGAGCCTGGACTCGGCAAATCGCTATATGCGCGAATACTGGCGAAGGCTTGCGGGATACCCCTGGTCGCGCTTCGGTCGCCGATCTATTCGCGAGCTCGCCAGGCTACTTGGATTCGGTGATAAAGGCGTCCCGTGCGGTGTTTCAACGCGCCGCAGCGCTCGCGCCATGCATATTGTTTCTTGACGAAATCGATGCCCTTCCGAATCGGGCCACCATGTCACCTCGCGGCGCGGACTGGTGGACGCCTGTGATTACAGACTTCTTGCTCTGTTTAGATAATGCAGTCGCCGGAAACCGCACCGGGATCGTGGTATGCGCGGCCACGAACAACGTAAAAGCAGTCGACGCAGCCTTGCTGCGGCCCGGCAGGCTCGAGCGGTCCATAGAAATCACGCGCCCCAATCACGCGGGCGCGATCAATATCCTTCGCTATCACTTGAACGGGGACTTGGCCGACGCGGATCTCACCGACATTGGCCACCTCCTAGATGGATGCACCGGAGCGGAGATTATGATGACCGTACGCGGCGCACGCCGGATCGCCCGCTACGCAAAGCGCAGGATTGAACTCGACGACCTCGTTCAGGCTAGCGCGCCGGACGAGGATATCGGGCCTGCCGCGCTCACCCGTATTTGCACCCACGAAGCCGGACACGCGGTGGCTTCGGTGATACTTGCTTCCGGCGATCTCAAGCGCTGCGTCGTCGGTCGCGCCGCCGGGGCGGCCGGCCGCACGCTGATCGCAAACGAGACAGGCGGAGACTTGATGACCCGCGATACCGTCGAACGGCACGTAGTCGTTTTGCTCGCCGGGCGCGCAGCAGAGCGTGTTCTGATCGGAGGTGCCGGCGTCGGAGCCGGCGGTGACGATGATTCCGACTTGGCCCAGGCTACGCAACTCATCGCGGCACTGCACGCCTCCACCGGGCTGGGCGACACGCTGACTTACATGGTGTCGCATCGCGATGCGCTCACCGCCGTGCGTGTCGACCGCGAACTCCGGTCCACGGTCGAACAGCATCTACGGACACTTCAGACCCGCGCCGAGAACCTCATTCGGCAGCACCGCCACGAAATGCTGGCGATCGCGGATCGCCTTCGCACTCGTCGTCAACTATCAGGAGAGGAAATCCGCAAGATCGTGAGCGGCGCGAGTTTTGCAAAGGATGCGTTCGAACCGGCGAACGGTGACCCACACCAGAAGAGCGATGGTCTGTGATCAGGACTGATCGCATGAGAGCTTTAGCCCGCTCATAGATAAAGCCCGTTCAAGGATTCCTTTAAGCCGTCGGGCACGCGCACCATGAAGGAGCTTAGCTGGTGACTTCCGTCGCTCCCAACGACGATTTGGCGTCAGCCGCTTAGCTGATTCCGAATCCGCGTTTCGCGCCGGGCGCCGAAATCGCCGGCCGTAGATCCCCGCAGAGAAGACGCGGCGGGATCTAACCAAAACCAAAACTGAGGAAAGGCCTGCGCGGTCGCATGAAGTTCGAGTCACTCAGGAATCCGAAAAGGTACTTCGGTGACACTTACACTGGGTCGGTGAGGATCTCTCGGGACGGCTACCGTCAGGTCCCTTTCGAGTCCCACCTCGAAAGGGACTGGCTAATCCGCACCGATGCGTTTGACTTCAACTTGAGGTCAATCGTGGCGCAACCGCGGGTCCACACGAACACGAAAGGGTTGCCGTACTGGTTCGAAGGCCGAGAGCGGTTCTGGATTCCAGATTTTGTGCGGCTCCGCAAAGGAGTCGGCGGCCTGCAGGACCCGCCGCCGAACCTCATCGAGGTCAAGCCGCTGATCAGGATCTATCCGGTGCATCCCGATCGGCGGCGGCAGGACTTCCTGAGGTGGCGCGCGAAGGCGCGGTGGAGGGCCATCCGGCTTGCGGCCCTCATCTTGGGCTTCGGCTTCGAGCTCGCGACGGAACGGGAGATTCGGGTGATGCCCAGTCTCGCCAACGCCGGCGCGATGCGACGGTGCTCTGATTCCTTCTTCCCGGCTCGCTGGGAAAAGCTCGGGCGGCTAGCGCTGCTGCGCCTGCCGCACGAGAGCAGCATCCCCGAGCTTGCGCGGGTGCTGCCGCCGGACATCGACGCCTTCTCGGTGGCGTTGCGCCTGGCATGGCGCGGCGAACTGGTGCTCGACCCATCGGAAGTCTGGTCGCGGACGACCAAGTTCGTCCGCGGCTGAGCGAGGGTCCGCAAGGACTCATTCGCGACAAAACGATCGTAAACGCACGGAGAAAGCGTGCGTCCGCCAAGTGCGGATGCTCGCCGATCTAGAGCTCCGGAGAGAAGCGGCGCGTCGCGGCGAGAAGCTGGAGCGTGGCGGAAAAGAGGTGGACGCCATCGGCGAAAAGCTGGTGTCCCGCATGCTGCGCGCCCGCGACAAATTTGGCGTCATCGTTGAGACCACCAACCTGCGCGAGGCTCAGGGCCAGGCACGGGCGATCCAGCTGGGGCCCCCGGGGAGACTGCGTCAACCACGAATGGGAGGTCGATCATACTCCGCTCGACATCCTGGTGATCGACGAAAAGACCTTGCAGGTCGTCGGCCGTCCGTGGTTGACGGCCATCCTGGACCGCAACTCCCGATGCGTCGTCGGCTTCTCGATAAGCTTTGCGCCGCCCTCCTGGGCGGCCGTCATGGATGCGTTGCGCGTTGCGGTGATGCCGAAGGATTGGGTGTTCGAGGGCTTCAAGAGGCTCGGCAACGGTCAAAGCGGCATCCACAACAGCTGGGACTGCTTTGGCAAGCCGGATCGGCTGATCATGGATCACGGACGCGATTTCAAGTCATTATCGATGGATGAAACGCTGACCGCGCTCCAGATCGATTCCGACTACACCAAGCCGAAGAAACCCTGGCTCAAGGGCAAGATCGAACGGTGGCTCCGAACGCTCGAAGAGCAGATCATCCACACCATTCCCGGCGCCGTGATGTCGAGCGTGGAGAAGCGGAAGTTCTACAAGTCGGAGAAGTTCGCGATCCTGACGATCTACGAACTCAATTGGATCGTCGCAAAATGGGTGATCGATATCTACCATCAGGATGTGCACAGCAAGATCGGTCGCTCGCCTGCGCAGGCTTGGCGTGAAGGATTGCGCGAGATCACGCCGCACCGGGAGATTCCGAAAGACCTGCTCGTGCCGTTGACGGGCCTGATCCTGCCGCGTTCGCTCCGCGAAGGCGGCATTCGCTACAAGGGCCTGCGCTGGGACTCGAATGAATTCAGCCGGGCGCGTGCGTTCTTGCCGGATTCGGCGAACGTACAGGTGCGGATAGACCCGCTCGATATCTCTGTGTGCTACGTCTACGACGAAAAGCGCGCTGAGTGGGTCGAGGGGGAGCTCGTCGAGCCGGTCGAAGCGCGCGGCTTGACGCTGAAGCAATGGCTGACGATTTCGCAGCTGCGCAAGCGCAAAATGCGGGAACAAAAGCTCTCTCGTGAGGAGGCGCTCGCGCAATCCTACCAGGAAATCGGCCAGTATGTGCAGGAGCGCGTCAACGAGCGGCGCAAGGGGATGGCACCCCAACGTTTCGCCGCTTTCGCCTCAAGCGGCTCCGCCTGGGCGAAGATGCACGACGAACGCTTCGACGAAAGCCACAACCCTCCCGGCGGGCATCCGCTGGAATTCGATGACGAGGATGAGCGGGGGCGCCCCAAGCATGGTCCCTGCAAAGAGCCGCGGCGGCGGACGATGCGCTCCGACGAGGAGCAGCGTACTCCGGAGGACTACGCCCGCGACGAGGAAATCGCCCGTGAGGCGGCCGACCAGGCCGCCGAGGACGTGGTTGTCTCGCCGGCAACTCCGGAGCGCCGGCGCCCCCGGAAGCCGCGCACCAGAAGCTCTACGCAGCCGCCCTCGGAGGACGTGGTGCCTCCTTTGGCCGCCGAGGACCCCACGGATTCAGGCGAGACGCGTTCGCCGAAGAAGCGACTGCCCGATTCTGACGACGAAGACGACGACGATGATGATGTCACGCCGCTCGGCTACGGGCGCGACTGAAAGGAAACGCGATGTTCGACCATGCGAAGATGCCGGCGAAGTTCGCGGACTGGCCCCGTGAGGAACGGGTCAAACACCTGGCGTTTCGATTCATCAAGACACCCTCGACCAAAGCTGTCGAGCAATCGCTGGATCAGCTTTTCTGGCCCGCCGGCCTAGATACGGAGGGCGATGGTTGTTTCATCGTTGGTCAGACGGGCGCGGGGAAGACGACGGCGGTCAGGATGTTCACCGACCGCGCGTACGAAACGCTCAGGACGGAAGACCCCGCGGGAACGTGGTATCGGCCGAAGGTCTTCGGCACCGATCTTTCGCCTATCGTGCATAAGACGCCGAATGGCGTGCGTCGGCCGATCGCCGTGGTCTGGGTCGATCCGCGTCCGCGATTCAACGCGTTTATGGCCCATACCGCGCTCGCGCTAGGTATCGATTTTGGCAGCAGGTTCGATTTCGGGCGGGCCAGTCGCGAAGTGGCCGCTGCGATCGAGGAGCAAAAGGTCAAGATGATGCTGTTCGACGATGTGCAGCATATCGTCGACGGCGGTATGGACACTGATGGTGCAGGTGACGTTCTGAAGGTGTTAACCAAGGGAGGCATCCAGGTGGTTTGCATCGGTCTTCCGAACGCGCTGGATCTGGAGCACAACGCGCAGTTCGAGCGGCTCGTGGCGGATACTCAAATCGTGGTGCCGTTCCGGTGCTCGAGCGGCGACTTCCCGCAGACGGACGAGGACGGAAACGCCATTGGGCTCGAGAAGCAGAAGCTGACCCCATTCCGCAAATTCATGGCAGCGGTCGACAAGCGCGATGGAAACAGGTCCTTTCTGCCGTTTGATGAGCCCTCCTACCTATCGGAACCGGACATGGCGCTTCGTATCCATCAGGCTGGCGAGGGGTTTGCAGGCAAGATCATGGCGCTGATCAAGCGCGCTGCGAAGCTTGCCATCAACGATGGTAGTGCCCGGATCACCAAGCAGCATTTTGAGATGGCGTATCGGAAATCCAGTCGCTGCTCCGATGAGGCGAACTGGTTCCGGCTGAGCTTCCACGAGGTGCAGGAGAGATTCGGGTCGGTCAAGGCAAAGACCACCCGTGAAGAGATAATGGCAGCTACCCGCGAAGAGGAGGACGGTGCGAGCAGGCCGGCGCCCAGATCAGGTAGAAAGACGAGAGGCAAGCGAGAGAAGAAGCCTTCGCTCTCGGATCGGGCGACTCGGGACGTTGAAGACGCGATAGCGGGCCGCCGGTGAGCTTTTCCCGCATCCCCATCGGCCTTTGGGGCTATCGCCCGATCGAGCCGGAAGAGACCGCGCAGGGCTTGCTGCTGCGCGTCGCCGAGATTCAGCGTCACTCGTCCAGCGACAGGACGGCCGCGGCTGCAGGCATCAGCCGCTCTCGCATGACGCACGGCTTCCTGGGGGGAGCTTAAGCGCTTTGCGGTCCTGGTCGACCAGGACTTTGAGCGGATCAAGCGCGCTCAAGACGCTTTCTCAGAGCGTTCTTTCGTTTCATAGACGGAGGAACGCTGACTGAGACCATCGCGCGCCAGATCATCGACATCGGAGCGGGC
>NZ_LGHL01000022.1 GCF_001908205.1 Bradyrhizobium sp. NAS80.1 | reverse complement strand
CTTCATGTCGCTGGTGCCGCCGGCGCGGCCTGACGGTCTGTCGGCAAGCGCCGGATCGCCGCCGGGCCGCAGCGTCGCAATCGCCTTCGCTATTGGAACTCTGGCCCTCGTCCTCGCGCTTGGGCCGGGCAAGGCGCTTGTCAGCCTGATCCTGCTGTCACTCGCCGGTTTGATTGTGGCGCGGCTTGCCATCCGCCAGATCGGCGGACAGACTGGCGACATCCTCGGTGCGTTCGAGCAGACCGGCGAGATCCTGATCCTGCTGGTTGCCGCAGCCTTCCAGATGGGAGGATGACCCCATGGTCGAGTTCGACGACACCTTTCGCCGGCACCTGCGCGAGCTCTTCGTGTGGCGCCGCGACGTGCGCCACTTCCGAACCAACCCGCTGCCGGACGGCACGATCGATCGCCTGATAGAGACCGCCTGCCTCTCGCCGTCGGTCGGCCTGAGCCAGCCGTGGCGCTTCGTCGTCATCGATGATGCTGCCCGCCGACGCGCCGTGGTCGACGACTTCAGGGCATGCAACGCCGACGCGTTGAATGCCTATGCCGGCGAGCGCGCCGCTCGCTACGCCGCGCTAAAACTCTCGGGCCTCGAACAGGCCCCCGGCCACCTCGCCGTGTTCGCGGACAAGGGCAGCGATATCGGTCACGGCCTCGGCCGCGCGACCATGCCGGAGACGACGGAGTATTCCGTGGTCGCCGCGATCACCGCGATGTGGCTCGCCGCGCGCGCCGAGGGCATCGGGCTCGGCTGGGTGTCGATCCTGACCCCCGCGCGCATGCACGCCATTCTTGACGTGCCGAGCTCCTGGAAATTCATCGCCTATCTCTGCATCGGCTATCCCGAGTCCGAATGCGACAAGCCCGAGCTCGAGCAGGCGAAATGGGAACACCGGCGCGGCGCGGACGAGTTCACGCTGCGGCGCTAGAGCTGCGAATGAACGTTCACAAGCGCATTCTTTCGTCAATTGTGGTCGCCAGGCTTTCGCGTTATGCACACGCTTGGGGTTAGTTTTGCGAAACATCGTGATCGAGCGGCCCGCTCCTGCCCACACTGTGTCGGCGGTTGCCCGCCGCGATTTCCTTCGCCTCGCGAGCGCCACTGCCGCAGGCTGGCTTGCGCTTGGCGCAACGTCGGATCGCATCCGGATCGTCGCTTCGCTGACCAGTCTGCCGCTCAACGACGAACTGACCAGACGAAACCTAACCGAAGCCAAGACCTCGCGCCTGGGCGGGCTCATTGGAGGCTTGGCTTTACAGGGGCTGCATCCGTGCCGGTGGCAGGCCAGCTTGCTCCGATGATGCGAACGCCCATCCGTAGGAGGCGAAGGCGCTGCAACGGCCATTGCCTGATGAAAGTCGTGGCGCGCGGCGCGGACAAGGAAGATAAGGCGGCGGCTTAAGCAGCGATGTCCTGGTCGCGCCCCTTGGATGATCCGAATCGAGCTGCCGCAAGCCGTTGCTTGTGGACGATGTTCCACCATTTGCCAGTTCGTTTTCCAATCGATAATGAGGCGATCACGTAGGGCCAATTGGGGGGCGTGATCACGTGGGGCAATATGCGAAAGGGAAGATCGAAGGGCGAGTGGCGACCATACTGACCTGCTTGTTCTTGCTTCTCCATCCGAACCAATCCGAAGCGCAGAATGCTTTGAGTATAAAAGGATTTCCTCCTGAACCCCCAATCGAACTTTTAGGCAACCGTTGGTTCATCTTTTTGGAAGGCGCAATTGATTCTGAAGCGCCAAAGCGGTTCGAGCAATACATAACGCAGAATAACATTCCTGACCGATCAGTCGTCTACCTCAATTCGCCAGGCGGCAGTCTGAACGCTGGAATAGAGCTTGGTCGGCTGTTTCGCAAATATGGCCTTTCAACGGACGTCGGACGAAGGTCATCTACGTCGAACAAGCGGTTCGATATCGCAGCAGGTGGTTGCTATAGCGCGTGCTCATACGCCTTCTTAGGTGGTCAATTCCGGTATCTCACAAATGAGTCGCGCTACGGCGTGCATCAATTTCGGTCGACCGGGCAGGAACGGGCTAGCGAAGGCGACACTCAAATCGCCTCAGCCGTGATTGTGGACTACATACGATCAATGGATGTCGATACCGATCTGTTTGGATTGAGTGTTTCTGCCGGCCCCGATGGGATGTATGAAATCGACAAGGCCACGTTGGAACGCCTGAACGTCGTAAACAATGGGCGGACGCGACCAGTCTGGACCATAGAGAGTGGGGATGGGCGCCTTTATCTGAAGGGCCAGCGCATCACCGAGGAATCGGGAATCAACAAATTCATAATTGCCTGCGACAATCGACGAACGATCCTGTTTGCTGTCTTTGATACGCTGCGTAGAGAATCCGAATTGATGAAAATGCCCGCTCATTCACTTTTGATCGACGATCAACCGTACCCGGTCAACGCTGAATTAAAACAGACTCAAAACGGTCTGTTCAACGTGGCATACAAGCTATCTCCTCAGGAAATATCGGCGCTTCGGAGAGCGGAGACTGTTGGCGTTGCGGTTCGATTCACACATCAATCACCCCTCTTTTTGGGTTTTGAGGGGATGCGCGTGGGAGACGGCAGGCAAAAGCTTATAGGCATGCTCAATCAATGCAAATGATGGGCGAGGTGAAGCCTCCATTGGCGAAGTGAACGCGAGCGCGTCGACGTTCTCTACCTCGCTATTTGCGAGCAGTTACACCGTTATCGGTTTTAATGTCCGTTGATGGGCCCCAAAGGCGAAACCGCCGCATGAGCCGTTTCCCGACCGCTGTTTGGGCCAAGCAGACATCGGCCGCCTGGCCGCGTGATGAGTCCAGGCCTCCAGTGTCAGCCCGGCCGCACGCCTACCCCATCCTCACGCCCAAACCGCTCGACGAGAAAGTCGATGAAGAGCCGCACCTTCACCGACAGATGCCGCGTCGGCGGATAGACCGCATAGAGCGCGAGCGGCGGCGCAAAATAGTCTGTCAGCACGGCGCGCAGCGCGCCTTTCTTCAATGCGTCGGCGGCGATGAATTCAGGGAGCAGCGCGAGCCCCCTGCCCCTGATCGCGACGTCGCGCAGCACCTCGGCATTGTTGACGCAGAGCGACCACGCCGGCTGGATCCAATGGTCGCCGTCCGCGCCGGTGAGCTTCCACTGATTACCGGTGAGCAGGAAGCCGTAGGTCAGTGAGGCATGCTCGCGCAGATCCTGCGGATGCTTCGGCGTGCCGTGACGCGCCAGATAATTGGGCGAAGCGCAGATCATGCGCGCCACCGGCATGATCTTGCGCGCGATCAGGCTGGAGGATTCCAGTTCCGCGATCCGCAGCGTCACGTCAAAACCGTCCTGGACGGGATCGAGCAGATCGTCGCTGAGCACGAGTTGGAGTTGAAGCTCGGAGTATTTCGCCATGAAATCGGCCAGCACCGGTCCGAGCCGTATCGTGCCAAACGACATTGGCGCGTTGACGCGCAACAGGCCGCGCGGCGCCGACTGGGCTTGCGTCACCGTCTGGTCGGCGGCTTCGATCTCGGAGAGGATCACGACCGCGCGCTCGAAATATTGCTGGCCGTTCTCGGTCGGGCTCGCATGCCGCGTGGTCCGGTTCAGGAGCTGGACGCCCAGGCTCTCCTCGAGGTCGGCGACATATTTGCTGATCGCCGAACGCGACAGCCGCAATTGGCGGCCCGCTTCGGCAAAACTGCCGCTTTCGACCACCTTCACGAAGGCCCGGAGGCTGGCGACTTTATCCAAGGCCCGGCCTCGGCGATTGTTTCCAAATCGTAGACATAGCCGTCATATTTACATGGATTGTCTCCAATCCAAAGCGGAACGATATTTCCGCGCAGAGCAAGACCGCTCCCCGAGTTTTTGGAGGACGACAATGTCTGGACTGCACCACGTTACCGCGATTGCGGGCGACCCCATCCGCAATTTCGGCTTTTACACCCGGGATCTCGGCCTGCGCTTCGTCAAGAAGACGGTGAATTTCGACGATCCCGGCACCTATCACTTCTACTATGGCGACGAGACCGGCCGGCCCGGCACCATCCTGACCTTCTTCCCGTGGGCCGGCGTGCCCTCGGGGCGCCGCGGCGTCGGCGAGACCCATCAGACCGCCTTCCGCGTGCCGCAGCGCTCGCTCGGCTACTGGACGCAGCGCTTCATCGAGAAGGGCATCGCTTACGAGGCGCTCGAGAAGCGCTTTGGCGAGTCCGTGCTGCCTTTCACTGATCCGGACGGGATGGCGCTCGCGCTGGTCGGCGTGCCCGGTGCGGAGAACGAGCCCGGCTGGAGCAATGGCGACGTCCCCGCCGAGCACGCGATCCGCGGCTTCCACGGTGTGACGCTGTTGCTCGACAGCGCGGCGAAGACGGCTGCTGTCCTCACCGATGTATTCGGCTTCAAGGAGGCTGGACGCGAAGGCTCGGTGATCCGCTTCAAGGCGCCGGGCGATGTCGAAGGCAGCGTTGTCGACGTCTACGAGGCCAAGGGCTTTTTGCGTGGACATCAGGGCGGCGGCTCGGTGCATCACATCGCCTTCCGCGCGGCCGATGATGCCGAGCAGGGCAAGATGGCGAAGAAGCTCGTCTCCAATCACGGCCTGCACCCGACCGAGCAGAGGGACCGCAACTACTTCCGCTCGATCTACTTCCGCGAGCCCGGCGGCGTGCTGTTCGAGATTGCGACCGATATCCCCGGTTTCGCCGTCGACGAACCCGTCGCGACGCTGGGGCGTGACCTGAAGCTGCCGGGCTTCCTCGAAGCGCATCGCAAGCAGATCGAGGGTGTCCTGCCGAGTTTGGAAGAGAGCGTGCAATGACCGAGAGCTCATTCATCCATCGTTTCGAGCCCGCGACCAACGCGGGCTCCCCCCCGCTGCTGCTGCTGCACGGCACCGGCGGTGACGAGAACGATCTGCTCGGGCTCGGCCGGATGATCTCGCCCGGTTCCGCCCTGCTCTCGCCGCGCGGCCGCGTGCTCGAGCACGGCATGCCGCGCTTCTTCCGCCGCCTTGCCGAAGGCGTGTTCGACGAGGAGGACGTCCGCCGCCGCGCGCTCGAGCTCGGCGCCTTCGTCGCGGAGGCGCGGCAACACTACGGCATCGCGGCACCGGTCGCCGTCGGCTTTTCCAACGGCGCCAACATCGCCGCGGCGCTGTTGCTGCTTAAGCCGGAGGTTCTGTCCGGCGCGATCCTGCTGCGCGCCATGGTGCCGCTGTCCGATCCGCCCAAAACCGATCAGCTCAGGCCGGAGCTCGGCGGCAAGCCCGTCCTGCTGCTCTCCGGTCAGGCCGATCCGATCGTGCCGGCGAGCAATTCGGCACGGCTTGCGGCGCTGTTGTCGGAAGCTGGAGCGAGCGTGACCCACAAGGTCCTGCCGGCTGGTCATCAGTTGTCGCAGGCCGATGTGACGCTGGCCCGCAACTGGATCGGTAACGTCGACGCCAAGGCAGCATGATCTAACAAGCGGCGCGCCGTTCACGAACGATGCGCCGCTCGTATCACTGCGTGATGGCTAGATGGCATGTGCGGAACACGGCAATACGAAAAGTAGCAACCAATCGCTCCGCACTCTCTGGTTCACGAGCGCAACAGATCTGGAGGCGGCAGCGCGCCAGGCGCTGGCACAAAGGCAAAAGCAAACGTCAGTTAGGATGACTTTCTCGGCCTGGAAATAGCATCTACCAAGCCATCTACGTGACGTGGAGAAGCCGTGATGCCCTCTGAGCGGGCTTGGCCGCTTCACGCTCGCCCATTCAGCGCACGTGCCCTTGGCCATGAACCTTTAGCCAATGGGCGCAGACGTACTAACAGATGATGGGCCTGCATGTCCCTCCTCCGCCCTCACATGAGCTGGCGGTGCGCTGGTGGTTCTTCTTTCTGCCTCGGCAGGAAAAAAATTCGGCCCTCTGTCAGCCGGCTCACATTTCGTTCGGGACCAACCGGACTATCAAACCTGAGGATGATCGATCTGGAAGGCAGAGGATGCGCGTGGGTGAGAGCTACAGTATCCCGGTGATTATCGCGGCGCTGAGCGTTATTGGTTTGATCGTGGTCAGAGCACGGTAATCAGTTCGGCTAGCCGCCAACCAGACGGTGGGTGGTGCCTATGCAGCAGATTGCGGACTGGCTCGAGAAGCTTGGGCTTGGCCAATACGCGAAGCGTTTTGCCGAGAATGGGATCGATATCGGCATCCTTCCTGATCTGAAGGATGAGGACTTCGACAGGCTCGGCGTTCTGCTCGGCCATCGCCGTAAAATGCTGCGTGCGATCGCCGAACTCGATCAAGCCGAATTAATCGCCGAGACCGCGCGTCGGCACGACGCCGAGCGACGCCACCTCACCGTTATGTTTTGCGATCTGGTGGGCTCGACCGCGCTCTCGGCGCGCATCGACCCCGAGGACATGTGGGAGGTAATCGGAGCCTACCGGGCCGCCTGTGCGAGGGTCATTGCCGCCTATGACGGTGTGATCGCCAGGTTTGTCGGCGATGGAATACTCGCCTATTTCGGCTACCCCTGCGCACATGAGGATGATGCGGAGCGCGCAGTACGGGCGGGCCTCGATATCATCGTCGCAATCGGGAAGCTCGAAACGCGCGTGAAGCAGCGGGTCGAAGTGCGGATCGCGATCTCGACCGGGCTTGTGGTGGTCGGCGACCTCAACAGCGGAGGCGCGTCGGAGGAGCAGGCGTTGGTCGGTGATACACCGAATGTCGCCGCGCGGCTCCAGAGCCTGGCGGAGCCGGGTGTGGTTGTGGTTGCCGATTCGACGCGCCTGCTCCTCGGCGACCTGTTCACTTTTCGTAGTCTCGGCGACCGCGAGGTCAAGGGTATTTCCAAACCTATCGCGGTCTGGGCCGTCAAAGGTGCAACCGAATCGGAGAGCCGCTTCGAGGCGGTGCGCACGGCGCGCTCGATCGGCTTTGTCGGGCGCAAGGCGGAAATCGAATTCGTGCTGTCGCGCCAGCAGTTGGCGTGGCAGGGCCAGGGGCAAGTGGTGTTGATTTCCGGCGACGCCGGAATCGGCAAATCGCGCCTTGTGGCTACGCTGGTCGACAGCCTCGCGTTGGGGTCGTACTGCCGGGTGCGGTATCAATGCTCGCCTTACCACACGAACAGTGCGCTTCATCCCTTCATCGCTCAGCTCGAGCGGGCAGCCGGCATCACTTCACAGGACACTCCCGGGCAAACGCTCGACAAGCTTGAGGCAATGCTGGCGCTCGGAACGCGGCAGGTGGCCACGGCGACGCCGCTCATTGCCGCGCTTCTGTCGATCCCAACCGGCGAGCGATATCCGCCGCTCGGCTTGAGTCCGGCGCAACAGCGGAGACAGACATTCGCCGCCCTCCTTGACCAGCTTGAGGGCTTGGCACGGCAGCAACCTGTTCTGATTGTCTGCGAGGATATGCATTGGGCTGACGCCACCTCGCTCGAGCTGTACGACCTCGCGGTCGATCGGATCAGGGGACTGCCAATCCTCATGCTCATGACATTCCGGCCTGAGTTCGAGCCGGCTTGGGCGGGCCTTACCAATGTCAGCCTGCTGCGGCTCGATCGACTTGACCGGAACGACACACGCGCACTCGTCGAGCAGGTGGCTGTCGGTCGACGATTGCCGTGCGAGATGATGACGCAGATCATCAACAAGACGGATGGTATCCCGCTCTTCATCGAGGAATTGACCAAGATGGTGCTGGAGTCCGGACTGCTCGTGGAAGAGGCCGGGCGCTATCGCCTCGATAATCCGTTACCACCGCTCGCCATTCCCGCCACGCTGCAGGACTCGCTTATGGCGCGGCTTGACCGGCTGGCGCCGGTCAAGGAGGTCGCCCAGATAGGTGCTGCAATTGGCCGCGACTTCTCATACACGCTACTGCGATGTGTGGCGGGCCGGGATGACCTGACGCTGAGCGCCGCGCTGGCGCAGTTAGAGGAGGCAGAACTGCTGTTGCGCCACGGGACGCCGCCGGAAGCGAGCTATAGCTTCAAGCATGCACTCGTCCAGGAAGCGGCGTACGAGAGCTTACTCAAGAGCCGCCGGCAACTGCTGCATAAGCACATTGGCGATGTCCTTCGCGATCGTTTTGCGGACATCGCCGAGACCGAGCCGGAAGTCGTGGCATTCCACTTCACCCAAGCGGGGCTGAGCGGAGTAGCCCTCGAGTGGTGGCGCAAGGCCGGCCAGCAGGCGTTGAAGCGCTCGGCCTATTCCGAGGCAATCGCACATCTCGGCAAGGCGGTTGCCATCGCCGATGAACTGCCTGATGAGCCAGGCCGGACCATGAACCGGCTCCATCTTCAAATCGCCTATGGCCGCGCGCTGCGGGGCAGCCTTGGGCACAGCGCCCCTGAAACGGTGGCAGCATGGACGCGCGCCAGACAGTTCGTAGCTGACATCAGTGACCCGGCTGAAATGGCGCCCATCCATTCGGGCCTGTTCAATGCGAGCTTGACCCACGGCGAGATCGCGCCGATGCAGGAGTTGGCGGAGGCAATCATGAGCGCCGCCGACCGGCGACCGGAATCGCCGGTGGCCGCGGTCGTCGCACACTGGACGAGCGGGGTGACCTGCTGGTTCGGGGGTGATTACCTGCACGCGCAAGTCCATCTTGAACAGGCACTTGCAATCTATGGTGCTGATCCGAATCCCGCGACGTTCAAGACGTCGACGCTGGACCTGCCGTACGTCATCATGCGGTTTCTTGCCCTTGTGCTTTGGCCGCTTGGGAAGATTGATCGAGCGCGCCGGCTCGCCGCGGAAGCGGTGAGCGTCCCGGGAGAAAAGCGTGCGCTTGCTCAAGCCAATGCGCTCGTTCACAAGGCCGTTTTCGACGGGCTATGCGGGGGCATGTTGCAACAGACCGAGACGATGCTTGCCCTCGCCCGCGAGCATGCGATGCCGTTGTATGTGGCCGCCGGCACCTACTTGGACGGCTTGGCAAAGTGGAATGCCGGCGATCGAGCGGATGGCCTCGCGGAAATGTGCCGAGGCTGGACATTACTTCACGAAAATGACTGCTACCTTTGTGAACCATTCTGGGGGATGCAGGTCGCCGCGGCGAATGCAGAGGTAGGACAACCCGAGGCTGGGTTGGAAATTTTGAGGGAGCAGATCGTCTGGACGGAACAATCCGGCCAGCATTGGCTCGATGCCGAACTGCATCGTGTCCAGGCTACGCTTATGTTGCGTCGTGACCCGCCCAACGTCTCCCGTGCCGAAGATTCCTTCAAGAGATCCCTGGAAATCGCCAGAGGCCAACAGACAAAGACTTTCGAGTTGCGCGCCGCACTTGGACTTGCGCGCCTTTACAGCAGAAATGGCCGAGCGGGGGCGGCATCCGAGGTGCTCGCGCCGCTCCTCGTTGATTTCGCCTCCGGGCAAGATCTTCCCGAAATCAAAGAAGCGGAAGGGCTGCTTCGAGCATAGTCATTAGCCAGCCTGAGTTCATCGGCAGGACGCAGGTGAGGCGGCGTCAGCGGTTTGCAACTCGCCGTCGAAATCATTCGCAATTCGGCTAGGCGCGCCAAAGGCGGTCGAAGATCTGGCTTCTGGCCCAGTTTGCGAATTGGTGCTTCCATCGCCGGGCCGGTTCGGGGTTGGCCGCAGCCGGTTCGGTGCCATCGGCCTGCTCGACGAATATCCTTCGGCCCTCGATCACGCGCCAGGCAAGCGGATGCTGCGAACGAAACAGCTTGCGCACCTCCTGGCACATGCAGCCTGCGAGCACGAGAGGTGGCGGTGCGAACACTTCCGGCATCACGGACGACAGCGTCGTGTCGCTCAGGATGTTCCATCGCGAATGGCCCCCCATAAGCGGTGATTGCAGGCCGAAAATCACCCTGCCGATCCTGCATTCGCGAATGGCATAGGCGCACATGGCGCAGGGTTCGATAGTAGAATAGAGCGTGCAGTCATCGAGCGACCTGGTGCGCAGCCTCTGTTGGGCGCCCGACAAGGCGACCATCTCGGCATGACGTGTCACGTCACCTGTGCGGCGCACCATGTTGGACGCTTCGCAGACGAACTCTCCATACCGGCCGACAACGGCCGCAAACGGGTATTCTCGATCCGATCGGCCGGATTTTGCGAGCGCAATGCAGCGGCGCATTAACTGCAGATCGGGTGCCTGGAGATCACAATTGCTCACGTGGTACAGTATCCCCCATCAATTCGTACCGCGACCATCCGGCGACTGACCTTCGCGATGCTCGATCCGCCCTACTGTTTGTGGTGGCCGACGTCATGCAATGAGAAGCGGGCCTCGCGCGCCAGATCCACCAGCGACAGCGTGAAGAAGCTGAGGGCGACGATAAAAAGAACCGCAACTCCATGCTCGTGGCGCAATTAGAAAATGCGCTGATGAAGGCCACGATCAAGCAAACTATCGGGGTCGGCGAAGCGGCACGCCGCGATGCCAGATGGTTCCATTGTCGAACTGAATGACCATCCCATCTGGCGAATAGACCGCACCTTGGTTGAAGGCATCAATCCAGATCCGGCTCGTCGGCGAAAACCAGTCCGGCCATGCGCGTGCGGGCACACCTGCTTCGGTCAAGAGATTGAGTTCATATCCGTTCTGCGTGACATGGGCAGGCAGTTGTCCGCGGCACATGTCAACGCACGTATAGACGCCGGTCAGGTTGACCGACTGCGCCGACGCGCCGGTACCAGCGAGAGCTGCGAGAATTCCGATAGCTAACGGCAAACGCTTCATGGCAATCACTCCATTGTCAGATTGGACTCACCAGAATGCGAACTAAGGGGCCGGGGGCGCGCCCGCGCCACGCGCGCGCCAGTGTTAGCCGACTCAACGCGCATTTGCGGCGTGCGCTCGAACGGGTCCCAGCGAAGGTTGACCAGGGTGGGCATGTCCGTGGTGGTCGTTTCGCCCGGCCAGCCCCAAGGTCGGTCGAAGAATATGATCTTCATATCATCGGTCCGAACCGCACCGAGGTTCGGACCGCCGAAGTAGAACAGCTCGTGGCGCTTCGACGGACCTTTGCCGGTGAGCAAGTCCATTTGTTTGTGCCCGTCGAGATGGTGTGCCGTTGCTTGGGGCTCGCTGCCAACATGGCACAGAACAATGCAATCATACCGTGCGTTGCTCCTTGGAATACTCATGACTGCTCCTCAACGGTCGGTCATTGGCGACACGCGTCCCTGGAGCGCCCGGCATGTCGCAATTGTGTTTTAGCACCTGCGCCACGTTGCCTTCAACGCGTGGTTGTTTGACTTAAATCAATGCACCGATTGCGACACGCCATCGAAAGACCGTTGGGGCAGCGTCGTCTATACTGCGCTAGCCGTTGTTCGAGGATGTCCGAGTTGGGTCAAAAAAAAGCGATATTCCGGGGGCGAGACCGCGTGTCCGCTTCACCTTCAAAAGCACATATCCGAATTCATGAGTGCATGCCCTATGCGGCGCTTGCCAGTCTAAAGTGCGGACAAGCCGGGCGGTGGCTTGCGCATGTTGGAGGCCTGCTCGTAGGCGTAGGCCAGACGCAGCAGCTTGTGCTCGCTCCAGGCGCGGCCCGCGAAGGTGATGCCGAGCGGATAGTCTGGCGTGTCCTTGTCGTCGGCTCCCGAGACGAAGCCGCCCGGCACCATGACGCTGGGATAGCCAGCCTTCGCGGCGATCACGCAGCCTCCGCTGCCTGGGAACAGCACCGCGTCGAGCTTGTGCTGGTTCATGTAGGCGTCCATGCCGCGCGTCTTGGCGGAGAGCAGGTCCATGGCACGCGCCGACTTGTATTCGCGCTCGCTTAAGTCACCTCTGGTGATGTCAGCGGCGAGGAACAGGTCCTGGCCGAAACGCAGCGCCTTGCCGGCATTCGCCTCGTTGAAGGCCACGATATCGGCGATGGTCTTGATCTCCGTGTTGGTGGCCCAATCCTTCAGGTAGAGATTGAGATCGCGCTTCAATTCGTAGAGGAAGACGACCGGCGGCCTCGCTGTGGTGCCTGCGTGGCGGCTCAGCGGATTGCGGTTGAGCACGGCCATGGTCGTGCCCGGCCCGCCGATCCAGCCAGGCGTCGGCATGCTGGCGCGGACGATGACTGCGCCGAGATCCTCCAGCACCTTGATCGCCTCAGTCATCACCTTCACCCATTTGGGTGGCAGCTTGCCGTAGTAGCAATCGTTCAACGGGTCGGCGGGATCGCTCGGCACGCCGATGCGCGCGCCCTTCATCGCATCAATTGCGAGATCGGCGGTGTAATCGACCGGCCGCTTCTGGCGCTCTGTCACCGGGTCGAGCGGGTCCTTGGCGGCCAGCACGTTCAGGAGCATCGCCGCGTCGCGCACCGTCCGCGTCATCGGCCCAGCGGTATCCTGGCTGTGCGAGATCGGCACGATGCCGGCACGGCTGATCAGTCCGACGGTCGGCTTCACGCTGACGAGGCCGTTTTGGCTGGCGGGGTACAGCAGCGAGCCCGAGGTCTCGGTGCCGATCGAGGCCGCACACAGGCCTGCCGCCACCGCGACCGCCGACCCCGAACTCGATCCGCCTGGCTGCACGACCGGGATGCCGCGATCGCCCACCAGCGTCGGCGCGTAAGGGTTCTTCACCTGCCCGCCCAGCGACGAGTAGCCCGACGGCATGTCGATCGCGAGCATGTTGGCGAACTCCGTCAGGTTCGCCTTGCCCAGGATCACCGCACCGGCGTCCCGCAGCAGCTTGACGACGGTGGCGTCGTCCCTGGCGCGCGCGCCCTCCAGCGCCAGAGAACCCGCCGTCGTCGGCTGCTTGTCACCGGTTGCGATGTTGTCCTTCAGCAGGATCGGGATGCCGGCCAGCGGCCGTTTGACGGACGGCTTGGTGTCGTCGAGCTTGCCCGCGATCGTGAGCGCGTCGGGATTGAGCTCGCGCACGGAGTTGAGCACGGGCCCATCGCGGTCGTAGGCCTCAATGCGCGCGAGATAATTTTTGGTCAGCGCTGTGGCAGTGACCCGCCCACTGGTCAAGGCATGGGCGATATCGCTCATCGGCGAATGATCGAGCTTTAGATTGGTCGGCGCCTCGGCGTTGACCGCGGCGAGGCGAGCATCACGGCGGCTTGGCTTGTTCATGGCGTGCCTCGCCTGACGGCGCGTCCCGAACCATGAGGCCGCGATGATGGTATCATGCCGGTGTTTTGCCCGACGGGTCAATGGCATCGCGGACCGCGCAAGCCATTGAAATGGCTATCACCGGCTACTGTGCATGGGGGTGTTTTTCAGATTTTTGTTTTGGACCGGCCTAAACGATTGACCTCTCCCCTGGTGGGGAGAGGTCAACATTGAGGCGACAGGCTCGACTTGATCGAGCGGTCCCTACTCCCAGGACCAGGTCGAGAAATCGTTCTCGAACTGCGGGACTTCCTTCCAGACCCCCTTCAGCTTCTTGTTGATGACTGTAGGCCACTGCGGCTGGAACAGGAACCCGGCCACCGCATCGGTTGCCATCATACGCTGGGTATCACCGAGCAGCTTGGCGCGGCCGGCTTCATCCGGCGTCGTCACGATCTGCTTGTAGAGCGCGTTGAACGCCTCGCTATTGTAGCCGAGATAGAAATCGGGCTCGGTCAGCTTGACGAGATCGAACGGCTCGACATGGCTGACGATGGTCAGGTCGTAGTTGTGCGGACCGTTCGGTGCGAAGACCTGCGACAACCATTGCGCCCATTCGACGTTCTCGATCTTGGCAGTGATGCCGACCTTGGCGAGCTGGGCCGCCAGGATCTCGCCGCCCTGCCGCGCATAAGGCGGCTGCGGCAGCTTCAGCGACAATTCGAGCGGCGTGGTGACGCCGGCTTCCGCCAGGAGCTTCTTGGCCTTCTCGGGATCATAGGGGTTGATGCCCGTGGTATCGACATAGCCGAGCGATCCCGGCGTGTAGAAGCTGCCGATCGGCGTTCCGAAGCCGTCGACGGCGCCGTCGATGATCGCCTTGCGATCGATCGCAGCGAGGATGGCGCGACGCACCCGCACGTCGTCGAGCGGCTTCTTCTTCTCGTTGATGGCGACGATGGTCTTGGCCTTAGAGCCGCCGACCAGCACGGTGAAGCGCGGATCGGACTTGAATTGAGCGACGCCGCGGGTCGTGAAACGCGGAAACGCGTCGATGTCGCCGGACAGAAGGGCTGCAATCTGCGCGGCCGGATCGGAGATGAAGCGGATCGTCACCTTGGAGAGTTTGATCGCCGAGGCGTTGCGATAGTCGGCCCATTTGTTGAGCGTGATCGAGGAGCCCTTGACCCAGGCGCCGAGCTGGTACGGCCCAGTGCCGACCGGCTGCGTCACGTCGGTCGACGCGCTCTTGGGCTCGACGATCGAAGCGCTCGCCTGCCCCAGAAGGAAAGGCAGATTCGGCTCGGAATATTTGACCGCAATGACCACGGTGTCCGCGTCCGGCGTGGTCACGGATTCGAAGGCCTGGAACAGGCTCTTGTCCTTGTTGGTCGAGGTCGGCGCGGCATTCCGCTCGAACGAGAACTTGACCGCAGCGGAATCGAACGCCTCGCCGTTCTGGAACTTGACGCCCTTGCGCAGCTTGAATGTATAGGTCTTCAGATCGGGCGAAGCCTGCCAGCTCTCGGCGAGCAGCGGCGACACCGAGCTGTCCTCGTTGATCTTGGTCAGCGTCTCATAGATGTTGTAGAGCGTGACCTCGGCAATCGCTGCGGCCGCGGCCGTCGTCGGATCGAGCCCCGGCGGCTCCAGCGTCATACCCATGACGACGCTGTCCTTCTTGCTCTGTGCCAGCACCGGCAGCGGCGCTGCGGCGAGCGCGGCGGCAAGTGCGACGATCGATAGTTTCCTGAACATTTCGTAACTCCCCGGACTTCTCTCTTCTATTTCAGCCTATGCCAATTCCGCTCTGGACACTAACCTTCCATGGCAGCCTGCGGCGACGCCATCACCGCCTCCGCCTTGTGGCAGGCGGCGAAATGCGCTTCTCCGACCTTGCGTAGCTCAGGCAGAACCTCGCGGCAATGCTGGTCGGCCAGCGCACAGCGCGCGACATAGGGGCATCCCGCCGCAGCGGCCGATTGCGAGGCAATCGCCTGCGCCCCGCGCC
>NZ_LGHL01000219.1 GCF_001908205.1 Bradyrhizobium sp. NAS80.1 | reverse complement strand
ATAGGGGTCGACGTCGGCGGTGCCGGTGCGCGGGCGCGCGGTCCAGGCGCCGATGGTCAGCGCGCCGATCTCGGTGCCGCGCGTCGTCGTCATCCACGTCGCGCCGACGCCGACCACGGTCGCGAGCAGAAGGGCCGTCAATGTGATCAGGATCAGCCGCACGGGATCTTGTCAGTTCTTGCTCGGGGCGGATGCGTTCGCATTCTCTTCCGCATAGTTCTGCGGGAAGGCGAGCGCATTCGTCGACGCGGATGGCTTGGCTGCCCCGGCGTCGTCGGCCGCCGACTTGTTCGCGGTCTTGGCCGCGTCATCGAGCATCTTCTCGACGCGCACCAGAATGTCGGCGCCGCGCTTGGTCAGCACGGGCGGCGGGCCGGGCTTGGTCTCCAGTATCTTCGGCGCAGCATTGGCCTGCGCGTTGGCGATTGGCTCGCGCGGCAGCTTCTGGCCCATGCCGATGCCGGGAATCTCCCGGACCTCGACGCCCTGATGCGCCGCGACCATGATGTCGTGCCAGGTCTGCGCCGGCAGCGAGCCGCCGGTCATGCGGTTGGTCGGCGAATAGTCGTCATTGCCGTACCAGACCGCGCAGGTGAAATTGCCCGTGTAGCCGACGAACCAGGCGTCGCGATAAGCATTCGTGGTGCCGGTCTTGCCCGCGGTCGGGATGCCGTCGAGGGCTGCGCGGCGCGCGGTGCCTTCGCTGACGACGTGGCTCATCATGCCGGCCATGTCGGCGGCGATATTCGGCGGAATGGCCTGCTTCGGCTTCGGGCCGTCGCGGTCCCAGCGCCAGACGAGATCACCGGCGCCGGTGCGCACCTCCAACACGGAGTGCGGCGTCACCGACTTGCCCCTGTTGGGGAACGTGGCATAGGCGACGGCGTGCTCGAGCACGGTGACTTCGTCCGAGCCGATCGGCAACGACGGCGTGTCGGGCAGGGGCGCAGTGATGCCGAAGCGGCGCGCCACCTCGACGATCTTGGCGCGGCCGGCTTTGGGACCATCCTTGCCGCCGAGCGTGATCGACAGCTTCACCGGCACGACGTTGATCGAGCGGGTGATCGCCTGCGTCAGCGTCACCTGGCCGGAATAGGAATGGCCATAGTTCTGCGGACACCAATTGCCGATGCAGACGGGGCCGTCGACGATCTTCGAGTTCGGCGTAAACCCGTTCAAGAGCGCGGTGGTGTAGACATAGGGTTTGAACGACGAACCGGGCTGGCGATAGGCGTCGGTCGCGCGGTTGAACTGGCTTGCGCCGTAGTCGCGGCCGCCGACCATGGCGCGGATGCCGCCGTCGAGATCGGAGACGACGGTCGCCGCCTGCGTCGCGTGATAGTCGCGGCCGAACTGGCGCAGCTGGTTCTCGATCGCGTCTTCCGCCGCCTTCTGCACGTTGGTGTCGATCGCGAGGCGTACCACGAAGACACGTTCGGTGTAGGACTTCGGGAAGGTGTCGACCAGCTTGCGCATCTCGTCGAAGGCGTAGTCGAGATAATAGTTCGGCGAGGCCTCGTCGCGGCGATCGACGGCGAAGGCCGGGTTGCGGCGGGCGCCGAACACCTGGCCCTCGGTCATGAAGCCGGCATCGACGAGGTTGTCGAGCACGACGTTGGCGCGAGCGCGCGCGGCGGGCAGGTTGATGTGCGGCGCGTATTTGGTCGGCGCCTTGAACAGGCCGGCGAGCATCGCCGCTTCCGCAAGCGTCACGTCGCGTGCCGACTTGTTGAAGTAGAAATGCGCCGCGCCGTCGACGCCGAAAGTGCCGCCGCCCATATAGGCGCGGTCGAGATAGAGCTTGAGGATCTCGTTCTTGGTCAGGCGCCATTCCAGCCAGATCGCGAGAAACGCCTCGTTGATCTTGCGCTCGATGGTGCGCTCGTTGCTCAGGAACAGGTTCTTGGCGAGCTGCTGGGTGATCGACGAGCCGCCCTGGCGGACGCCGCCGGCTTGCGCGTTGGTGACGAGCGCGCGTGCGGTGCCGGCGATGTCGATGCCGAAATGGTCGTAGAAGCGGCGGTCTTCGGTGGCGAGCGTCGCCTTGATCAGCACGTCCGGAAAGTCTTCCAGCGGGATCGAGTCGTTGTGCTTGATGCCGCGGCTGCCGATCGGGTTGCCATAGCGGTCGAGGAACGTCACGGCGAGATCGGACTTCTTCAGCCAGTCCTCGTCCGCGGTCTCGCGGAAGGCGGGGATGGCGAGGGTGAGCAGCAGTATCAGGCCACCGAGCCCGAGGGTCGCGGCCTCCGATAGCGGCTCGATGAACACCCAGCGCTTCCACCGCCCGACGTAGAAGCGGTCCATGAAGGTCGAGTAGCGCTCATAGAGCTCGCGGATGCCCTTGGCCGAGGAGAACAGCGAGGAGTCGATGCGCGCATCCAGGTCCAGGAAGAAATTCCGGACGCGACTCTTCCAGTTGGATGGTGTGTTCTGGGCCACCTAGAACCCTTGAGGTTCGGTTCGAAAGCGTTCAAGCACCCGGCCGGGGCGGCATCGAGACGTCTTGAGGGATTGTTGCGGCAAACCCAAGGCGCCCGTTCCGCGTCCGAGGGGACTTGCTGTTCTTCTAGCCGAGCATGGCCTATAAACCAATGGCTACGCTCGCGATTTTGAACAACAGGCCTAATTGAACACCGGTTCATTACGGGCCTTGCGGGTGTAACTTGCAGCATCATGGCTGCACGCCCTAGATGGCACCAGCCGTAGCTCTTTCGAATCCTGTTGAGGCGCATGACCGCAGCTCCCAAACGACCCTCAGGCCAGGAGGGATTCTTCTGGAAAACCAAGACGTTGGAAGAGATGTCAGGGGATGAATGGGAGAGTCTGTGCGACGGCTGTGGCCGCTGCTGCCTGAACAAGCTCGAGGACGAGGATACCGGCCAGATCTATTTCACCCATGTCGGCTGCAAGCTGCTCGATGCCGGGACCTGCGCCTGCAAGGACTATCCGAATCGCTCCGACAAGGTTCCGGACTGCGTTCGCCTGACCCCGGCCAATGTCCGCACCCTGAACTGGTTGCCGCCGAGCTGCGGCTACAAGCTCGTCGCGGAGGGGCGCGACCTCTATTGGTGGCATCCGCTGGTCTCGGGCGATCCCAACACCGTGCATGAGGCCGGCGTCTCCGTGCGCGGCCGGGTCGAGGGCAGCGAGGAGGAGATCCCGGACGAGGATCTCGAGGATCACATCGTGCAATGGCCGGCAGTGCTGCCGAAACGGGCACGCCTGAAACGACGTCCGAAGGACTAACCCGTCGTCCGAACTCGGATCACGTCTTCGGGATAACCCGGCGGCGGGATGCACCCATGCGCCGCGGTGCCTGCCTGGGAAGAACCTTGCTGTCTAGATTGGACGGATAGAACGAATCTTTCGCGGCGCTGCGCCGCAACACAGCGTCCGAGCGAGATGAACAAGTTCGAACGGCAGGGCACTGCCGACGTCCAGGCTTTGCCCGACGATATCGCCGAAGAGCTGTCTCGCCTTCCGTCCGAGGTTTTGAGCGTCGATGACGCTCCCTCGCTCGCGCCGCCGGCACCGCTGTCGCAGGACGAGGTCCGCACCATCGTCATCAGCCTCATGCTGACGATGTTCCTGGCCGCGCTCGACCAGACCATCGTCGCGACTGCGCTGCCGACCATCGGGCGCCAGTTCCACGACGTCTCGAACCTGTCCTGGGTGATCACCGCCTATCTGCTCGCCTCGACAGCGGTTGCGCCGGTGTTCGGGACGCTGAGCGATATCTACGGCCGCAAGGCCATGATCATCACCTCGCTCAGCCTGTTCGTCGCGGGCTCGATCCTGTGCGCGATCGCGCCGAACATGCCGATGCTGATTCTGGCGCGCGGCCTCCAGGGCCTCGGCGGCGGCGGCATCATGCCGGTGGTGCAGACCGTGATCTCCGACGTCGTTTCACCGCGCGAGCGCGGCCAGTACCAGGCCTATTTCTCCAGCGTCTGGATGGTCGGCGGCATCCTCGGCCCGGTCATCGGCGGCGTGTTCGCCGAGCATCTGCACTGGTCGATGATCTTCTGGATCAATTTGCCACTCGCCGCTGCCGCAATCACGCTGCTGCTGCCGAAGATGAAGAAGATCCCGGTGTTCCACCGCAGGCGCAAGGTCGACTGGCTCGGCGGCGTCTTGCTGATGGCCTCCGCGGTCGTCTTCATGCTGGTGCTGACCTGGGGCGGTACGCGTTTTCCGTGGCTCTCGCCAACCGTTCTGTCAATGATTGGCGCGGCTGTCGCACTTGCGGTCACCTTCGTCTGGCACGCACGCCGCGCTGACGAGCCGTTCCTGCCATTGCCGCTGCTGAGGGGATCGGTTGCGCCTTTCGCGCTGACGGCCGGCGGCTGCGGGCTTGGCGCGATCACGGGCCTCACCGTGCAGCTCCCGCTTTATTACGAGCAGGTCTACCATCTCAGCGCCAGCGAGGCGGGGCTTGCGCTGATTCCGCTCGCCGCGGTCTCGACCTGCGGCGCGGCGATCGCCGGCCGCACCATGGCGCGCGCCAAGCACTACAAGCGCGTCGCCATCATCGGCACGTCCTGGGCCGCGCTCTGCGGCCTCGGCCTCACGCTCACCACCTTGCCGCTGTGGGGCCTCCTGACGCTGATGGCCGCGTTTGCGCTCGGCCTCGGCACGACGTTCCCGGTCTGCGTGGTCTCGCTGCAGAATTCGGTCGCGCGTCCGCAAGTCGGCACCATCACCGGTGCGATGAATTTCTTCCGCTCGCTGATGTCCTCGTTCACGGTTGCGGCGTTCGCGGCGATCCTGTTGATCGCGCTCGGCGCCGACGTTCCGCTCGCCGGCGAGCATCACGCCGCCGGCGCTGTGGTGATTCCCGCAGACGAGATGCGGCATGCGTTCCGCTACGTCTTCGGCGCCGCCACCGCGCTGATGGCCACCGCAGCGCTCTGCCTGATCATGATGGAGGAGCGGCCGCTGGCCGGTCCCACCGTCGCCCGCCAGGTGGAGATGGCGGAGTAGGGGCTAAAGCGCGATGAGATTGGGATAAGTCGTCATCGCGCTTTAGGTTGTTGTTTGAGCATGATCTTTTCGGAAAACCGCTGCGCACTTTTCCGGACCATGCTTTAGCCGCCGCGATCCTCGTAGGGGTCTTCGCTGGCATTGCCCGCGGCGGCCTTCCGCGCTGCCGCCCCAAGATGGCTCTTGAGCCGCGCCAGCGCGTCTGCGGACCAATCATGGACATCGGTGACCGCGACCCACGCATCGACGTAATGCTCGGGTGCATAGACGTGGCCGAAGCCCATCGGCGTGCCGTTCGCAACAGCCATGTCGAGGGCGAGCTGTAGCATCGTGACGATCGGATACCATCGTAGCTCCGGTGACACATCGGGCCCGCGCGGCGGCGTCATCCAGGCCGGCGGCTGGAAGGCATCCCGATAATTGAAGAAGGTAATCGCATCACTTGCGTATTGCAGATAGACCACGCGCATCGGGCCCCAGGGCGTGTCTGCCGGCACCGTTGGCCCGTTCTGGTTCATGAAGCGTACGAAGCGGCTGTCGCGGAATTCCGGCAGCCAGGCCGGTGAGCCCGGATTGCGGTTCGCAGTGATCGAGCTCCAGATGCGACTCGCGAACGGTGGCCCGCTCCAAAGCGCACCGGCGATCGGATCGCCGACCATCTCGAACAGCTCGGCGGATTTTTCCGAGTTCATGGCGCCGAGGCTCAGCCCATGCAAGTACAGCTTCGGCCGCCTGTCCTTCGGCAGCGTCGTCCAGTAGCCGTAGATTTCCGCGAACAAGGCGCGCGCCGCTTCGGCTCCGTATTCGGGTTGAAACAGCAACGACAATGGGCTGTTGAGATAGGAGTACTGAACCGCGACGCTCGCGACATCGCCATGGTGGAGATATTCGACCGAATCCATCGCAGCCGGATCGATCCAGCCGGTACCGGTCGGCGTGATGACGATGAGGTTCGCGCGCTCAAAACCGTGCTGCCGCTTGAGCTCGCCGAGCGCAAGCCTGGCGCGCGCTTGCGCGGTGTCGGCGCCAGCGAGGCCCACATAGACCCGCACGGGGTCCTGCGCAGCCTGCCCCGTGAAGGCGCTGATCTCGGCTGCGGTCGGGCCTGAGGCAATGAATCGGCGCCCCGTGCGCCCGAGCTCCTTCCACTTCACCAGCGATGCCAGACCTCCCGTTTTTCCCGGCGCTGTCGGCCGTGGTCGCTCGGGCTCGAACAAGGCGTCGAATTCGCGGAAGGACGAATCGAGCGCCCGAAACGCCGTGCTGATCAGGAGATTGTTGGCAATCGACCAGAAGAGCAGGCCTGCAATCACGACCCCGATGACGTTGGCGACCCTTCGCGGAATGACGCGCTTCGTGCACACGGCGACGAACCGCGAGACAAGCACGAACAGCCGCCCCAGTACCAGGAGCACGACGAACGTGATCACGGCGATGGCACAGACCTTGAGCGGATGCGCGGTCTCGACCGGCGCCATCTTCATGACGGCGCGGATCGAGTTCTGCCATTCGGCTGCCCGCCACAGATAGATGATGACGACGATCAAGCAGCCGGCCGCGACAAGCGCATTGGCGCCCGATCTCAGGCGTGCCGAGGGCTCAGGCAGCTCGAGATAATGCCACAGCCAGCGCCAAAGGTTTCCAGCGAGGTAGCCGATCGCAAAGCAGGCGCCGGCGAGGGCACCTTGCGTGAGATAGCTCCGCGGGACCAGCGTCGGCGTCAGCGCGGCCGCGAAGAACAGGGCGCCCAGCATGAGGCCGACGCCGGACAGCGAGAGCAATTGCTGGCGGATGAGCCAGATCAGTGTCCTGAAAGCACCCACCGGCAAGGCTATCCTCTGCTGTTGTCTGAAAAACCGCCCTTGCGCGGCAGCACGATCGTGAATTCGGTGAAGCTGCCCGGCTCAGTCGCGACGTCGATCGTGCCGCCGTGCTGTTTCACGATGATATCGTGGCTCATCGACAACCCGAGGCCGGTGCCTTCGCCGGCCGGCTTCGTGGTGAAGAACGGATTGAACATCTTTCCCTTCACCTCGTCCGGAATGCCGGTGCCGTTGTCGCGGACGCGGATTTCGATACGCTCGCCACAGTCGCGGGTCGCGGCGGTTACGACCGGCTCGTAACCGGCCGCGCCGTTGTCCGCCTTGCGCTTGGCGACCGCATAAAAGCCGTTCGAGATCAGGTTCAGGAGCACCCGGGTGATCTCCTGGGGATACACGTCGGCGGAGCCGGCCGCCGGATCGAGCTCGCGCTTCAGCGTCACGTCGAACTGCGGCTTCTCGGCGCGCGCGCCGTGATAGGCGAGGTTGAGGCTTTCCTCGACCAGCGCGTTGATGTCGCTCAGCCGGTGCTCGCCGCCGCCCTCGCGCGAATGCAGCAGCATGTTCTTCACAATGGAATCGGCGCGGCGGCCGTGCTGCACGACCTTCGCCAGATTGTCCTTCAGCAGCCCGGTCAGCTCGTCGACGTCCGCGCGAACATCTTCTGCGAGCGGGATCGGCGCAAGCGTCTCGTTCAGCTCGTCCGTCAGCTCAGAGGAAAGCGAAGCAAAATTGTTGACGAAGTTGAGCGGGTTCTTGATCTCATGCGCGATGCCGGCGGTGAGCTGGCCGAGGGATGCAAGCTTCTCGGTTTGAATCAATCGATCCTGAG
>NZ_LGHL01000218.1 GCF_001908205.1 Bradyrhizobium sp. NAS80.1 | reverse complement strand
GTGGCGGAGAATGTCGTAAGCTGTGGTCGCATGGAAAAAGAAGTTCGGCAGCGAGAACGACATCAGAAAGCCTTCCGCCGTGAACGGGAGCGCGCGGTCGCCGACCCTGAAGGTTACATCGTGGCCGAGGAGCGCATTGACAGCCTCTGGCCGTAGGACGGAAAGCTCATTGCGCGCCTCCGTCACCAGTGCCTGAAGGGCGGCATAGTCGAGGTCTGGTTTAGCAGACGGCGGGGTGAACACACCGCTCTTCGCCGCCTCCATCGCACCGCGTGAATGATGTGCGACTGAGACGATCTGGAAACGGAGCGGCTGCATGTCATGCGTAAGGCGCGACTGGACGATTTCGGCCGGATCAATGCCCTTTTCCCGGAAATGCGTGAGGCTCTTCTCAAGGAACCCGCCGACGGCGCCGAGAATCTGAAGGTAGTTTGCGACGGTCGCGTCGTATAGCGAAAAGGCCATGGCGTAAGTCTCCCTCGGTGTGCTGATCGCGTGCGATACAGTTCCCGGAAATTGCTCAAATTGCAATCGGCATAGAAGGGAAACGGACGCACCGTAGACGTTGGTCAGCTGATGAAGCTCGCCTCCCGTTGTCGGTCGAGAAATTCTCCGGGTTATGATCAAGTTCCGCTGCCGTTTGGGACGACGGATGTCTCTTGTGGGTCACTCGCGACGAACCCCACCGATCACGACCGACATCCGATGTCCGCTTCGTCCCACTTGCGAACGAAACGGCGTGGCACCGCAATATGTCGCGAAGGGCCAACTCCGGACTCATGCATCGCAGCAATTGCGCTCTCATTCGATCAGCTCGTCGGCTCGCGGCACCCGGCAGGGGTCGCTAAGGAGCGGCCCCTTCTGATTTTGGAAAGCCTCACGGCTTCGGCGCGTAAGTGCGAAATGGCCGACTTATCTGACGCTCAAAATGAGGGCTCACTGGGGTGCCTTAATACCAAGTCGTCTGATGCGATTTTGGCGATCTCTGCCGGATTGCTAATCGTGCCCGCTCCGATGTCGATGATCTGGCGCGCGATGGTCTCAGTGAGCGTTCCTCCGTCTATGAAACGAAAGAACGCTCTGAGAAAGCGTCTTGAGCGCGCTTGAACCGTGAAGCGGCGTGATTGTTTACGAGTGTAGCGGCTTGATGTTCTGGTTCACGCAGAAGAAGTTTGTCGGGTCGTACTTGGCCTTTAAGGCAACGAGGCGGTCATAGTTGTCGCCGTAGGTAGCCTTGAGCCTGCTGTCGTCCCCATCGTCCATCATGAAATTCACATAGCCCCCGTCAGCCGAGTAAGGATGCACGGCCTCCCAATAGCCCTTGGTCCAGCGCGTGATTTCGCCGGCCTTTTGCGGATTGGCATCAATGCCGGCGATCACCATCGACCAGGTCGCATCGCGCGTGTTCCAGGCGGTGTCACTCTTGCCGACGCGACGGACCGCGCCGTCGATCGGATAAAGATGCATAAGCGAGAGCGTGCTCGGCAGTTTCTGTGCCTGGGCGATATGGGCGTCAATCGCTACGTCGGTCAGTTCTTTCACGAAATCGCCGCGCCAGTACCATTGCAGGCCCTTCGGGAAGAACGGATCGAACATGGACTGCAGGGCAGGATAGGGCATTTCGCCCATCCAGTTGAAGAGCGGCGGGGGCAGCTCCCCAAGCAATTTTGCCATGACCGCCTTGCCATCTTCTGTCGGCCCATTGTAGCAGGCGATGATGGCGCAGGCGCGCTTGGCCTGATGCTCCGCCGGGAACGGGTCTACCGGTGGAACGGTCTTCAAGCCGACAAAGGCGCCAAGCTCTTCGGGAGCGCTAGGCAGGAAATCCCTGTACCTCTGCATGACAGTCCGGGCATTTTCGAGATCCCAGAAGACCGGACCGGCATAGACCATGTTTACCGGATGAGCTTGGAACAGGAAGCTAGTGACGATGCCGAAATTGCCGCCGCCGCCACGCAGGCCCCAGTAGAGGTCGGCGTTCTCTGACTTGTTGGCGGTGACGATGCGACCATCGGCGAGCACGACATCCGCCTCAAGCAGATTGTCGATGGTGAGGCCGTGCTTGCGGGTGAGGTATCCGGTGCCGCCGCCAAGCGTAAGGCCGGCGATACCGGTCGTCGAGACAATGCCGGCTGGCACGGCGAGCTCGTAGATATGCGTGGCGTGATCAACATCGCCCTGTGTGCAGCCGGGACCGACGCGGACGGTGCGAGCGGTGGGATCGACCCGCACGCCTTTCATCATCGACATGTCAATCATCAGCCCGTCGTCGATACTCCCAAGGCCCGGCCCATTGTGCCCGCCCCCGCGGATCGCGACCTTGAGATCGTTCTGCCTGGCAAAATTGACGGCAGTGACAACGTCGGCGACGTCGGTGCATCGCGCAATCATCACGGGGCTCTTATCGATCATCCCGTTATAGAGGCTCCGCACGGCGTCATAATCAGCGTCCGTTCGCCCAATGACCGGGCCACGCATGCTGCCAATGAAGGTTTCGGTGGTCATGGCTTGCATGATATCCTCCTGTTTCACGCAATGATCGGCCAGTTGGGCCTGCTTCCGTTGTTGGACTCCCGATGGCTGCTCAGTGAACACGGAGCCTGCGAACGTCATTGCAATGAGGACGCTCGATCTGGGAGCGGACTTCCGCCAAAATTCCGTCTGCGCTCACTGCTGAGATTGGCGACTTCGATGCGCCCGGCGGCCGGACGTGCGCAACAAGTCCGCGCACCGGCTGAGGTGCCGATGGGCGCTGGCCATCCGCCTATAGGCGCAACAAGCTCTCTCGCAAGAGACGGCAACCTGGCGCCATGAGACCTTTCACGCAAACATCGCCGGTGTTATCTGATCCACCTCCATGATAACATCGGCCGGAATATTGGCGCGCCTCGCCGCATTGCGAATGGCGTCGGCGTTTTCGGCCTCATAAAGACAGTAGGTTTTGCGCTTGTCGGCACTCAGAAAGGAGAAGATCCACTTCACTCCTTCTTCATCGTTGATGAGGTCGACTCTATCGACTCCTTCCTTCGTGAACTCCAGTTTTTCTGCGAAGTTTCGCTCGATAATGAAACGCGGCATGGCCCTCTCCCGTGTACGACGTGGCACATCAGTGCAGTTGACCGCGGAGCCTCGTAAGCAGAGCGGTCATGTTCAGGCGACTTGCCGTCGCCAGAGATTCGTTCAACAGCGCATCGGCATGTGCGATGTCGCCATGGCGGCCGCGGCGGCGCAGCATGTGCGCGTATCGGTTCTGCGTGTGCGCCAACCAGGGCCATGCATGCATGTGCCGGTCCATCCGTAGCGCCTCCTCGAAGTGCTCTTCGGAACGAATCCAGTCGCCCAGCACGTCGGCGAGAGCTCCGAGGAAGCGGCCGGCCGATCCGTAGCAGACGGTCACGATACCGGCCGTGACGGTCATGTGGCGGTAGGGCTCGAGCAGATCGTACAAGGCACGCGCGCAGCGCTCGTCCTCGAGCGCCGCGCAAACATCGGCAAGATAGGAAAGCGTCGTGCTCCGCTTCGCATCCATTGGGAAGGCGAAATCGGTCTGCCGCAACTCGTCCAGCATCTTTTGTGCCTGCGGCTTGAAGCCCAGCTCCGTCGCGACGAGCGCGAACCCGGGCTTCCAGGTATTGTCTTCCGGTTCGCTATTGATCAACTGTTTGATGACAGCGGCAATCTCCGCCAGGCGTCCCTGCTCGCGGCGGATGGTGAACATCTGCGTGCCGTAGACACCTTCGACACTCTCCCCAATATGCATCCTGCGACCCATCGCATACGCGTTCTCAGCGAGCTTCTCGGCAGCCGCAAAGTCGCCGATCAAAAGAGCCTGCATGGCTCGCCCTAGCTGCGCAACCCATTCCTGGTGCAGCATCTGACGGCCTTCAATTGATGACTGAAACTGGTCCAAAGCCGCGATCATCCCCTGGTAGTCGCCAAATTCGGCCGAATAATAGATGTGCACAGAAAGAATTCGGGTGCGGAGGTCGGCGTCATTCAGCCGATTGGCAATGGCGAGGGCCTCGCTGAGGCGGTTGCGCAGGTCGGCAGATTGTGTCCCCGAGAGTGCGGCCGGCACCAGAAATGGAGTAAACAGAACTTCACAGAGAGAGCGGTCGTCCTCGAGGCGGCGCGCCATTTCGATGGCCTCGGAATTGAAGACGTCAGCACGCTCGAAATCACCCTTCATCAAGAACGCTCTACCGAGCGCACTCAATATCTGGCAGCGCTGAGCGCTGTCTCCTCCTTCGATCGCCGATAAAGCTTCGAGCAGCAGCGCGATGGAAGGTTCAAGAGAGTCGTGATAAAGAAACTGCGCGTATCCAAATCGGATGGCGCAGTTGGCGAGTGCATCGCTGTTTCCACGGGCTCGTGCCTCGCCGGCGGCACGCTCGAATGTGGCGGAAGCCTGTTGCAGATGGCCGGCCGCCGACTGCGCCCGACCCAATGCAATTCTTGTCTCGAGCACGGCGTCCTCGCGCCCTTCCGAATCGGGCAGTCTCTCGGCGATGGCCAGGGCCTTCCCGTAATGATCGATGGCCTCGTAGTTCGCCGAGCGCGCCAGCGCGCGCTCGCCGGCGCGCCGCCAGAACGGCAGGGCCAACTGTGGTAGTCCGGCCTCGGAAAAGTGCCGCGCAACCAGCTCCGGCTGGGTGTCCGCTGTCTCACGGCGGTACTCGGCAAGGGCGCGGGCAATTGCCGCATGATACCGCTGTTTTCTGCTCGTCAGCAGGGACTGGTATGCCGTGTCCTGAATGAGGGCGTGCCTGAACGCCAAGGCGTCCTCGGAAGGACCCCCTCTCAGAACCAGATGCGCCGCCATCAGCTCGGCGATGGCCGCATCGAGATCGGCGACCGGAAAATCGCACACATGAGCAAGCAGGTCTCGGCTGAACTCGCGGCCGATGACAGAGGCGATTTGGGCGGTTTCTTTCGCCGTCGGCTGGCAGCGATCGAGACGTGCCATCAAGGAGCCCTGCAGCGTCGCCGGAAGCCCCACCTCAAATTCGCACACGCCGGCCTCGCGCTCGACCAGAGAGCGGGCCAGCTCCTCGATAAACAGGGGGACGCCATCGGTCCGGCCGACGATCTCATCGATCATGTGCGCGCTGGCAGTGGCGCCGGCAATGTGCCGCACCATGTCGACGATCTGAGGCTTTGCCAGCGGCCCGAGGGAAAGCTGCAGCACATGACCGTAAAGGCTGGGCCATTCAGAAGCCCAGCTCGGCCGGTGTGTCACGAGCAACATGATCGGTGCTCGATTGATTGGCGCCATCAGCGCATCGAGAAGCTCGGTCGTAGTGGGGTCGATCCAGTGAGCGTCCTCGACAATAATCAGCACTGGAGAGCGCGCGGCGCGCTGCAGGAACCGGTCGACCAGCGTCTGCAGTGTGAGGCTCTTCCTTTGCTGTGGCGTCAGGTCGATTTTGCCGTACCGATCATGGCAATCGAGCGACAGAAGCTCTGCATAAACAGGAGCCACCGTCCGAACGTCCGCGCCCACGTCGGCGAGCATATGCTCGAGCTTGTCGAGCCGTTTCTGGTTGCTATCGCCCGGCCCAAAGTCGGCGGCGCGGCCGAGATTCTGAACAATCGGAAACAGGGTACTGTGGGTATGATAGGGCGAGCATTGAAACCGCAGGACGACATGCGGCGTCGCGCCTAGCTTTTCTGTAAAGGCCTGTACCAACCGGGATTTGCCGATGCCGGCATCCCCCGAGAGCAGGATTGCTTGTCCTTCTCCTGCGCGCGCAAGCTCCCACCTTTCAACGAGCAGCGCGACCTCGTGCACGCGACCTACGAATGGCGACAACTCTCCAACATGCGCCGCATGGAATCGGCTTTCGACCTCTCGCTCGGACTTAACGAGATGCACGCGGGTGCCTGTCCCGAATCCCTTAAGAGGCTTCTCACCGAGGTCCTCGACGACGAAGGCGTCGCCGATCAGTCGCCTGGTCGCCTCCGCTATGACGAGTTGACTCGGCCGCGCGCTCGCCTGGAGCCTGGCTGCGAGATTGGGCGTCTCACCCGCCACCGCACCTTCCTCGCGGACCGAGCCTCCAACAAGGTCCCCGACAACGACGAGCCCCGTAGCTACGCCGACCCGGGCCTGGAGCTCGATATCGTTGGGCTTCAGCAGTTGCATGGCGCTCAAGGCCTCGAGCCCGGCTCGGACCGCGCGTTCGGCGTGATCCTCGTAGGCGCATGGCCATCCGAAATACGCCATGACGCCGTCGCCGATGAATTTGGCGACGTAGCCGCCATAACGGGTGACCGCGCCGGCGACCCGATCCTGATAGCTGCGAAGCACCTCGCGCAGATCCTCGGGATCGAGCCGCCGAGACAGCTCCGTGGAACCAACCAGGTCGCAGAACAGAACGCTCAGCAGGCGTCGCTCCGGCGGCCGCTCCGGGGGAGCGCGCGGCAACGGCTGATCGTTCGAATGGAGATGGTCGGCGCCTGCCGCCGACAGCGCGACCCCGAACGACTCGGCAACCGCCGCCAGGATGATCTTGCGGTGTCCGAGCGATACCCCCAGTTCGCGAAGATCCGTCTCCGTAAGATGCGGGAGTACCCTCAGATCGACATCACCGGCGGCGAAGACATCACAATATTGCCCGAGGCCAAGTGCACGCAGCCATGTATTGATGTCTTGGCTCATGAGCCCCGCTCGCTGCTTTAGATGTTTCCTCCTCATGTTCTTGCTCCCGGTCAAGTATGGAGCGTGTCTGCGCCTTTCGCCGGGGAAAGCGCCTCGCCCGCTGACTCGATTCCGGGTTAAGCAGGCGCGGACGATATTCTGCAGCGGGTACTTCGGCAGCCGCAGATGACTCTCAATAGGACCTCGTGCCGATGCAACACCTAGGTCCCTACGAAAGCACGCTGCATTTGTAGGCATTTTACCGCAAACGTGCAGCCGCGCATAGAACTGCCGCAGCGCGATAATTTGGGCAGACCGTGATTGGTAACGGGTGCAGGTATTGAGGCCCACGTAAGGCTAGCTTTCAGGGGTTGGGTGGACCAGCACCTCGGGAAGCAGGCTTGCCGTACATCGCGTTCGGTCGGAATAGCGAAGAGGTCCAAGTCGAGATCGACTTGGAAGTCTAGGCCGGCGCATTGCCTTGTTCGCCTTTAGGTCATCCTCGACGCTTTCGGCCTGGAGCCCCGGCCGGCCTATTTCCGCAGCGCCTCCAATAGCGACCCCATGGGGCGACCAGCGCACAGCAAGAAGAACTTGGTCAGCTGCCCGATCGCTACCTCCCTCAGCTGCTCATGTAGGCCTTGTACGACAGGAAAGCCCCGATCGCGAGAAACACGACGGCCTCCCCCACAATAAGCCCCGTGCTTAGGCTGAGGGTCGCAGCCATTCCGGCGAGCCAGATCGGAAACAGCATGCGAACTAGGCCGCCGATCAGTAGGAGCCAGCCGAAGATCGTGACAAG
>NZ_LGHL01000217.1 GCF_001908205.1 Bradyrhizobium sp. NAS80.1 | reverse complement strand
CCCACCTCGCGATGACGCCCTTGCGCTTCGCTAATCCTTCACCGCCATCAGGCTGGATAGAGGACTTCCACCTCCAAGCTGTCGCTCATACTCGGCACACAACAAAAGGCCCGGACGCCAATGGCGTCCGGGCCTTTTCTTTAGTCGGATCGAAGAAACCGCTCAGGCGGTCTCGGACACCAGGGCCTCGCTGTCGAGGAGCTCGGTACCGATCAGGAAGTCGCGGCAGCCGCGCAGCGAGCGCAGCGCGCGGTTAAAGTCGATGCCGGTCGAGACCAGCGCATGCAGCGTCGCCGGATTGCGCACGATGCCGCGCAGGACGGCCGCAAGGTCGATTTGGCCGTTCGGCTTGATGGCGGCGCGGGCAAGCGCCGGCAGAGCGCGGTGGGCGGGGTCGCTGATGACGCGGACCGCGGCAAAGGGCAGCCCGGCCTCGGCGGCGTAGGCCGCCGCGATGTGGCTCTCCATATCGACGGCCGCAGCTCCGGTCTCCGAATGCAGCGCCGCCTTGCAGGACCGGCCGGTGACCACTTCCTCGGCGCCAGCGAGGCTGCCGCGCACGACGCGGCGGCGCCCGGACGTCAGGCGGTCGATGAGGTCGTCGCTCAGCGACAGCCCGGCGGCCCAGCGGGTATCACCCGAGAGCACCTCGGTTGCCAGCACCACGTCGCCGGAGCGCAGCGTCGGATCGAGCCCGCCGGCCACGCCGAACGAGATCACGCCGCGAATCGTTTCGGGGTCCACCACAGTCAGAAGCGCCCGCAACTGGGTCGGGCTGCTCGACGAACAAATGACCGCCATTCCGGGCCCTGCCGCGATGCGGGCCTCCTGAACCAGTCCGGTCACGATCAATATCGGCCGCGGGTCGATGGCATTACCCACGGTAATATATTCCCCCGTCCCCAAAGTCACATTCCGACCCCTACCACCCTGCTGTTGGTGTTCCGCAAGTTCCGATACCGCGCCAGCGCCCACAACGGAAAGAACTTCGGGTAACCATGATACCGTAGATAGAATACGCGGGGGAAGCCTGTGGCGGTGTACCGCTGCTCGTCCCACAGTCCTTTTTTTGTTCTGTGTTGCAATCAGGTACTCCACCCCGCGGGCAACGGCCGGGTGATCAACCTCGCCGGCCGCCATAAGGGCAAGCAAGGCCCATGCCGTTTGCGAGGCGGTCGAGGGCGCAGCCTCCCAGCCCTTGTAATCTAGGCGGTAGCTGACGGCGTCCTCGCCCCAGCCACCGTCCTTGTTCTGGATCGAGGTCAGCCAGTCGGCCGCCTTGCGAATCATCGGGTCCTTGTGGTCGACGCCGGCCATATTCAGGGCGCAGAGCACCGACCAGGTTCCATAGATGAAGTTCATGCCCCAGCGGCCGTACCAGGAGCCCTCCGGGTGCTGGGTCTTCCGCAGGTACGCGACACCGTCAGCCACGTGCTTGCTGGTCTTGTCGGTCTCGCCGAGTTGGGCCAGCATCGAAATGCAGCGCGCGGTGACGTCCTCAGTCGGCGGATCGAGCAGCGCGCCATGGTCGGAGAACGGGATGTTGTTCAGGTAGTATTCGAGATTGTTCACATCGAAGGCAGCCCAGCCGCCATCGTCGCTCTGCATGCCCTCGATCCACTCCCGGCCGCGGTCGATCGCGGTGTCGTAGCCGGCGACGCCGTGCTCCCGGCGCATGCGGTCCATCGACATCACCACCACCGCGGTGTCGTCGAGATCGGGATAATGGGCATTGTTGTACTGGAAGGCCCAGCCGCCCGGACGCACGTCGGGGCGCTTCGCCGCCCAGTCGCCCTTCACACTGAGCTCCTGCTTGGGGATCAGCCAGTCGAGGCCCTGCTTGGCGGCAGGCACGGCCTTGTCGCCGCCGGCTTCCAGCAGCGCGTGAGCGGTCAGCGTCGTATCCCACACCGGCGAGACGCAGGGCTGGCAGTAAGCCTCCTCCTCGCGGATCACCAGCAGCTTGTCGATGCCCCGGCGCGTGGTCGCGCGTGGCGGATAGTTCTCGTCCTTGCCGAGCGCATCGTACATCATGACGATGTTGGCCATGGGCGGATAGATCGCCCCCATACCGTCCTCGCCGTTGAGCCGCTCCTCGATGAAGGCGAGCGCGGCATCGATCGCGCGCTTGCGCAGCCTCTTCGGAAACATCGGTTCGATGACGCGCAGGATCGCATCGAGCGAGCGGAACAGCAGGAACCAGGCCATGCTCTGGTGCGGCGCCTTCGCGGTCATGCCGATCGAGCGCGGATCCTGGAGAAACAGCTCGTCGATACCGACGCCCTTCGGATTCCTTGCGCGCGGTTTCAGCGCGGCGATAACCATCAGGGGCACCATGGTGGTGCGCGCCCAGTAGGAAATCTTGTTGAGGTGGAATGGCGACCAGAACGGCAGCAGCACGATCTCGATCGGCAGCACCGGCACCGCGCCCCAGGTCACCACGCCGAACGTCGCAAGCAGGAAGCGCGTGAAGACGTTGCTGTTGATCGCGCCGCCGCGGGAATGGATCGCCTCGCGCGCGCGCACCATGTGCGGCGCGTCCACGGAATCGCCGATCATCTTCAGCGCGAAGTAAGCCTTCACGCTGGCGCTCATGTCGAACTCACCGTCATGCACCAGCGGCCAGCCACCATGGGTGCCCTGGACGCGGCGCAGATAGTTGCCGATCTTGGCCTCGAGCACCGTGTCGACCGGCTCTGCGAGATAATGGCGCAGCAGGATGTATTCGGCCGGAATCGTACAGTCGGCCTCGAGCTCGAAGACCCAATGGCCGTCGGATTGCTGGAGGCCGAGGACGCCTTGCGTGGCCGACGCAATGCTCGATTCCAGGGCTTCGCGGCTGGTCACGTTCACGGCATCCATGTCGCTCGATTGCTCCGATAGTCGATTGAAAGTGATGGGGACAATGCCCGTCAGGGCCGCTTTGCGGCGAGAACCAGATCGGCGGCGCGATCACCCGACCGGACCGATCCCTCGATGGTTGCAGGCAATCCCGTAGCAGTCCAATCGCCGGCAAGAAACAGGTTTTTCAGCGCAGTGACCGGCCCTGGGCGCAGGGCATTCTGGGCCGGCGTGGCGGCAAAAGTGGCCCGGCGCTCGCGCACGATCTGCCAGGGCGGCAACTCGCCGGAAACGCCGCCCGCCTTGCAGACGTCATTCCAGATCGCCTGCGCGAGTTCCTCGCGCGGCATGTCGACCAGGCGGTCGCTATTGCTGATGGTGACGGAGAGCCGGTTCGGAAAAGCGAACAGCCATTCCACAATGCCGCCGATGACGCCGAGGATCGGCGCCGAGCCCGGCGGCGGTTCAAAGCGGAAATGCGCGTTCACGATGGCGCGGAATTCAGTCGGCGTCTTCAGGCCCGGCAGCAGGCTAGATGCCGCACGCGGCGGCACCGCCATCACAATGACGTCACCGTCGGCGATCTGGATCACGTCCTCGCCGCCGAAATTCAGCGCGCCAACCTTGCCGTCGTTGGTCGCGAACGAACGCAGCTCATGGCCGAGCTGAACGGAGTGGCCCCGCTCCTGCAGGAATTTCACGGCAGGTTCGATCAGCACGGCGCTGAGGCCGTCGCGCGCGATCAGCGGCCGGCAGGCCTGCCCGCCGGCAAGCAATGTCTCGCGCACGATCGCGCCGGCAAGCCCGGCCGAACCCTCGGGCGGATCGACATTGAGCGCAGCAAGCAGCAGCGGCTGCACCAGGCGCTGATAGAGGATGCCTTCGCAGGGAATGGACTTGCCGACCAGCGTCTCCTCCGACGCCCAGATCAGCGGCGCCAGCTTGAGATAATCGGTGAGCCCGGTGTCGGGAACGCGGCGGCTCTCGTCGAGCACCCAGGTCGGCAGCCGGCCGTCGCCGAGATCGATCTGCCACCGCTGCCCGGTCGCGAGATCGACGAACGGAAACTGCGCGCTTTCAGGACCGACCAGGCCCGCCTCGGTGCCGATCGAACGCGCATAGGCTCGCGCATGGCTGTTGCCCGACAGCAGCAGATGATTGCCGTTGTCGATGGTGAGATTGGTGGCGCCGTCGAAATAGGAACGGCAGCGGCCGCCGACCTGTTGCGTCGCCTCGTGCACGGCGACCTTGAAGCCGGCATTGGCGAGCCGCACGGCGGCGGAGAGGCCGGAAATTCCGGCACCGATGATGTGAGCTGTCTTTTGCATCAGATGAAAGCGTAACGGAGCAAGATCAGGACGCGTGTGATCTTCGACACACGCACGGGCTCGCGCGGCGCGTCGAAACCGCGCGCGATCAGGAGGTCCAGAATGGCGTGATAGTATTTCGACATGATCCGCGGCGCACGCACCGCGCGGCGCCGGTTGCGGTTCATGATCTCGTCCGACTTCTCGAAATGCGCCTTCGCGCGCTGCGCCAGCGGCTGGCAGACCTTTGGCAGTGCGCGCTCCGCGATCACGCGGTTCGGATCATTTGACGTGATGCCGGCATGCAGCAGTGCCTCGCGCGGCAGGTAAAGCCGGCCAAGCGTCGCGTCCTCGTCGATATCGCGCAAGATGTTGGTGAGCTGGAGCGCACGGCCGAGATGGTGCGCAAGCAGGATACCGTCCTCCTCCGGCATGCCGAACACCCGCACCGACAGCCGTCCCACGGCGCTGGCGACGCGATCGCAATAGAGATCGAGCGTCGCCATGTCGGGCGCGCGGATGTCCTGCGGCACGTCCATCTCCATGCCGTCGACGATGGCAAGAAAATCTTCGCGCTTGAGCCCGAAGGTCTTCACCGAGGCGACATAGTCCTTCAGCCGCGGCGGCGGGTTGCCCTGATAAAGCGCGTCGATGTCATTGCGCCACTCCTGCAGCGCGGCGAGCCGCTCGTCGCGCGGGCCGTCGGAATCGGCGATGTCGTCGACCTGCCGGCAGAAGCTGTAGATCTGGAACATCGCCTCGCGCTGGTCGCGCGGCAGGATGCGCATCGCAGCATAGAAGGAGCTGTTCGATGCGGTCGAGCCATAATTGGCGCCGGGCGAAGTCGCCTCAAGCGTCATGTGCAGTCCCCGGTCTGGAGATGGCCTTGCGCCCGATTGCGCGACGGCCGACTTCGCCGATCATTCCGGCGAGGCTGAAGGTGAGAAGCTCGAGCTTGTTGAGATGCACGCGCTCGCGCAGGGGATCGCGCACCTTCAAAAGGCGCACGATGCGGTCGGCATAGGCCTGGATCACCGAGATGTCGACGCCGAGGCGGAAATCCCTCACCTCCGCGCTGAGCGACTTGCTCTCGTTGAGCAGCGCTTCGTTGCGCACGGCGAGCGCCTGAAGGCAGGCCAGCATCGCCGGCGGCGACCGAGCAAGCCCGAGCTGCTCGACCGAGGCGCCGCTTGCGGCCAGCGCATCGCGCGGCAGATAGACGCGGTTGAGCTCGCGGAAATCCTTGCCGCAATCCTGGAGATGGTTGTTGATCTGGAGGGCCGCGCAAAGCGCATCCGACGCCGCCCATGTCGACGTGCTCTCGCCGTGGACATCGAGCATGAAGCGGCCGACCGGCATCGCTGAATAGCGGCAGTAGTGGATCACGTCGTCCCAGGTCTCGTAGCGCAGCTTGGTCACGTCCATGCGGAACGCGACGAGCACGTCGAGCGCATGGCGCGGCGCCATGCCGCGCTCGGCCAGAGCGCGCCGCAAGACGACGGCTTCGGCCTGGGTGTCGCCCTTGCCGAGCAGTTCCGCCTCGAGCAGGTCGAGATAAGCGAGCTTTTCGTCGGGCGGCAGCGTGGCGTGATCGGCGATGTCGTCGGCGGTGCGGACGAAATTGTAATACGCCAGGATCAGCGCGCGATGACGGGGATGAATGATCCAGGACGCGACGGGAAAATTCTCGTCGCGGTCACCCTTGCCGGATCGCAATTCGCTCGCAGAGGTCATCGAGGGCTGATTAACAATCGTTTGGACAGGAAGGGCTTTTTCGCTCGCGCGGGCTCGTGCCGGCGATGCCGCCGCGGCCCCCATATAGGGGAATACGGCCGCAAAACCAATCCTGTCTCTCGATGGCTGCCCTTCCGGATCGGGCCCGAAAAGGCGACCCACGGGCCGCCTTTTGTGGGCCATTGGACGAGCTTACTGGTTGTGGTTCTTCAGGACCTGGTCGCAGGCCTGCGAGATCTTGGCCCGGTTCTCCTTGAGGCAGGCCAGGATCGTGAAATCGCCCTGGTCGATGACCGGACGGCAGAACTTCTGCACGTCGCGCGTGCAGGCCTTCTGCTCCGCGTCCGTGCCGCGCCCTTGCTGGGCGAACGCCGCCGTTGAAAGGGATGCCGACAGCAGGGTGAGAGCGACGAGAAGCTTACGCATTGTATTCCTTCATTCTGACGGCAGAATCGCACCTATCCCGGGCAGCACAGGGCGGACGACCGGAACGGTTTGTTCTGATGGCAAGTTGCCGCGGATAGTGCGGCCTCGGAGAAGCCACAAGCACTGGCAAATGCGGCCAAATTGGCGCCACACCCACCAAATCAGGTCTTCTCCCGATTATCATAGGCAGATGTAAGGGATTGATACTACGTCATAATTCTGGCACGTCGCGTTTTGCTCGGTACCTGTTGCACACCTGCATCTCTCCGCCCTGCTCTTTCGGCCAGAAACATGCCGAAACACAGAGAATCGCGACGTCTGGGCATGGCGCGAGGGGGTTTGAACCACCATCTCCGGCGCGCGGGCGTTGAACCTCACACAGGCTCGGAACACTAAACCTTCGATGTGGCGAGACGCCCTTAATCGTGAGCGGACGTCATTCCAAAACGGGATATTTGAGATGAAATTCTTTGGGCGATCTGGACTGGCGATCAAGGCGGCTGGCGTCGGGGCTGCACTGCTCTTCTCGGTTTCAGCAAGCGATGCTGAGTCGTCCGGACCGTTTGCCGGTTTCGACGGCGCGTGGAGCGGAACCGGCACGGTGTCGCTGTCCGATGGCACCACCGAACGCATCCGCTGCAAGGCGGACTACAAGGTCGCCGGCAGCGGTCTCAACCTCAAGCAGGCTCTGCACTGCGCCAGCGACAGCTACAAATTCGACCTCACCAGCGACGTGACGAGCCAGGGCGACCGCATCTCGGGCAACTGGAGCGAAGCCAGCCGCAACATCTTCGGCAATCTCCAGGGCACAGCCGGCGGCGGCCAGATCGACGTGTTCGTCGAGGCCAACGGTTTCGCCGCCAATCTGTCACTGCGCACCAACGGTACCAAGCAGACCGTGCAGATCAGCTCCAAGGGCGAGATCCGCGGCGTCAACATCACGATGACGAAGGGCTGACCGCCCTTCCCGCTCGGAAAGAATAAAGGCCCTCGGCTCTCACGAGCCGGGGGCCTTTTTGCTGGTTGGTCTTATTGTAAACACCTGTGTGAGGTCCGAATGCAAGACGCGCAAGCCGTCCCGCTCAGATCGCCGGCTTGTCGGCTCCGTGAAGCTTGGCGTGCAGGTTGATCAGCCACATCGCCGTCGGCCGCAGGATGAAGAGGTCGGCGACCAGCGCCATGACCATCGAGAAGGCGCTGAGCCAGCCGAACAGCCGCAGCGACGGCAAGTCGGAGAACACGGTGACGACAAGGCCGCAGGCCAGCACCACCGTGGTCAGGATCAGCGCCGGGCCGACCAGCACGGTCGCGCGTTCAACCGCGAGCGCCGAGCCGACGCCCGGCTTGCTCTCCAGCCTGAGACGATTGAGGAAGTGGATGGTCGCGCTCAGCCCCAGGCCGAACGAGACGGTGAGCGCGACGACGCTGGCGAATTGCAGGCCCTCGCCCATCGCCCACAGCACCGTTCCGGACATCACCACCGGGAAGATGCCCGGCAGGATGCAGGCGAACATCACGACCCAGGAGCGGAAAGCGAGGCCAATGAAGATCGCGACCAGCGCGAATTCGACAGTGAGGCCGCGATTCAGCTTCTCGATCATGCTGGCCGAGTTGCGCGCCGCAATCGCAGCGAGACCCGTCACCGCAACCTCGTAGCCTGGATGCTTCTTGCGGACGGCGTCGAGCTCGGAATCGAGCTTGTCGACGATCGGCAGAAGCTGGCTGGAATCCTTGTCCGGCACGCGGCCGGCGACCACGACGGCATCCTGCTCGGCATCGATGAAGCGTCGCACCAGATGCTCGGGAATGACGCTCACATACTCCTTCAGCGTCGCGACATCGGCGCTGCCGGCCTTTTCCGCAAGCCAGCGGCGCAGGGTCTCGAGCGACCAGACGTTACCAACACCAGCCGCCTTCTCCACGGTCGCATGCACCTCCGCGATCGTCTGCAGCGTCTCCGGTGAATAGAGCGTTTCCCCCTTGGGGAGCTGGATCAGCACGTTAACCGGATTGGCGCCGGTGAGCTTGGCGTCGAGACGGTCGCTCGCTGCGACCGCCTGGCGCTTGTCCGGGACCTGGTCGGCGAGCCGGTAGCGCGGCTCCAGATTGGCGTAGATGACGCCGAGGCCGCCAACGAACAGCACCGCGATCAGGCTGAACAGGCCGGGCCGGCCCACCATGCGCACCGCGATCCAGTAGCAGAAATTGCGCAGCGCCTGGACGCCGGCATCGGCGCCCTGGAATTTGACCGCAAAGACCTTCTCGTTGCGTACGAACAGCACGCCGAACACCGGGACCAGCGACAGCACCGCGACCAGCGCGATGATGGTGGCGGCGAGGCCCGCCTCGCCGAACTTGCGGATCAGATCGGAGTCGGAGAACTGCAGCGCGATGAAGGAAATGCCGGCGGTGCCGTGCGTCAGCACGCAGGCGGGTCCCACCACCAGCACTGCATTCCTGAACGCAGTGAATTTGTCCTGGCCCGCGATCAGCCGGTCACGCGCGGCGAAGGTGAGCTGCATCGAGTCCGAGAAGCTGATGACCATGATGAGCGGCGTCATCACGTTCAGGAACATGTTGAGATTGAAGTTGGCCCAGCCGAGCGCGCCGAGCGCCAGCAGGATCGCGATCATCGGCGGGAATGCCGCCGCGATCATGAACGAGATCTTGCGGAAGAAGATGATGGCGATGACGCAGCCGGCGAGAATGCCGAGGATGTTGTAGGTAAGCCCGTCGCGCTCGACGGCGTTGCGGATCTCGAGCTGCATCACCGGCACACCGGAGAGCTGCACGTTGAGCCCGGTGTCGCCGAGGTCCTCCTTCATGAGCGCTCGAATGTCGCCGACGGTCTTGGTCAGCTTGTTGGAGGCAACCACCTCCGGATCGAGCGAAAGCACGATCAGCGCCAGCGTGCCGTCCTCCGACAGCAGCTTGCCGCGGATGATCTCGTTGTTTTTGACGGTCTCGATGAACTTGTCATAGGCTTGGCCTTCGGGCAGCTCGGCCGGGAACAGCGCGGCCGGCAGCTTGCCCGGCGCCGGCGCCTGGCGCGCCGAGAACAGCGAGACCAGTCCGCGCGTGCCTTCGACCAGTTGCACGTCGGTGATGAAGTCACGCAGCTTCTCGAGGTTGTTCCGCGCCAGGAGGTTCTTGCCCTCGACCACGACGAGAACGTCGAACTCCTCAGCCGGGAACTTCTTGGTCACCTCTTCATACTGGTGGAATTCGCGAGTGTTGGAGCGGAACAGCTGCGACAGCGAATCGTCGATCTTGATCCGGTGAATGCCGAACACGGCGCCGACAATCAGCGCGAGCAGCACGATGCAGGAGACGATCGGCGCCCGCATGGCGATCAGGCCGATGCGCTCCAGTCCGAAGGCGATCGAGGACGCAGGTCCCTGCTCGACCTTGTCGACATGAACCTCACTCTCGCTGTGCTTTTCGAGCATGCCTTGTCCAGTTCCTAAATCGACTCGGTCTGTGAGCTTGTTGCGCCCCGCGAACGGCTTGAAAACGCCATACCAATGGGAGGCTTGCCCTTTGAAAATGCGCGGAAAATCGCCGCGAGGGGTTTAGCAGGTCAATAGCCCGACTCGCAAGCAGGCGAAGTGTGGCCAAATCGGTCTAGATGCGGCGATTTTGCCGAAATGCCCGTCATTCGGGCAAAGCCGTGCCAATTCGACACGGCGACCTGTCGCTGCTCTCGTCCTTCAGCGCCACGCCGGTCGCTTCCCGCGCCAGGCCTTCCCGGGCGAGCCAGGCGATCTTGAAAGCGGCTTCCTCATAGCTCAACCCAGCGTGGTGGATGTTCGACACGCAGTTTCGGTCGGCATCGGTGCGGCCCGGCTTTGGCGCGAAGGTCAGATAGGCGCCGAGACTGTCGGGCGCCGAGAGGCCCGGCCGCTCGCCGATCAGCATCACGACCATGCGCGCGCCGAGAACGGCGCCGATTTCATCGCCGAGCGCGACGCGAGCGCCTGAAGCGACGACCACATGGCCGACCGCGACACCTTCGTCGACTGCGAGCATCGGCAGCAGGCGCGCCACCAGCGCCACCGCGTGGGCGTGGACCGCCGCCGCCGACAGGCCGTCGCCAATCACAATCGCGATCTGGCATGGTTCATTGGCGTATCGCGCCAGTGTCTCGGCAGAACCAGCATCAAGCTGACGTCCGAGGTCCGGACGGCGCAGATAGTCCCTGCGATCGGCAGCCCGGCTCCTCGCCTCAGCCACGACCAGGCCGAGCTCGCGGAGATCGGCGACCAGCCGCGGCGCATCGAAGGCGGCATGCACGGCATCGCGGGCACGCGCATGATCCAGCGTGAAATCGAGCAGCGGCTTTGTTGGCACGCTTGCACCGCTACGTCCCAGCGCAACGCGCGCCGGCGTGAACGACCGCAGATCGAGGGTTGGGCGGCGCGGGAGGGCCGGATCAGACATGTCGCGTCATTCGGCGGGGACGGAGGCCTCGCGCAAACGGATCGAATAGTTCGAGGCGTTCTGCTTCCCGCTAGAAGCCGCGCGCGCAAAGGTGATGAGGTGGTGCGCGACCAACGTGGAGCCGATCAGGCCTTCCAGATCGCCGCGCCGGATACGCCCCAGCGCAAATTTCCAGAATACACGCCTGTAATTGCCGAGCACCCCGACCTTCCAGAAGATGTTCCTCAGCATGATCAGCGCACGCCTGATGTTGGCCCAGGACTTCATTTCGTCCGGCACCGGTACCTTGAGGCGATTTGAGTAGGTGTGGTCGCACTGATACTGGAAGCGCGCATAGACTTTTGCGGGCTCGTAGGCGACCTCCATGCAGTGCTTCCAGGAAGCGACCACGTCGTCATAGGGCAGCAGGAAGTCGACGTTGGAATCGCGGCCCTCGTCATCGATGAGGCGTCCTTCCCGCTCCAGCCGGTCCCACAGCGGCGTCTTCGGCAGCGCCTGAAGCAGGTTGATGGTGAGCAGCGGGATCTGGGACTCCTCGACGAAGGCGAGCAGCGCCTCCGACGTGGTCGGCTTATCAGTGTCGAGCCCCATGATGATGCCGGACACGACCTCCATGCCGTAGGAGTTGATGGTGCGCACGCCCTCCAGGATCGGGACCATCATGTTGTGGTCCTTGTGCATCGCGTGCAGCGCGTCGGGATCGGGAGTCTCGATGCCGCAGAAGATGGTGGCGAAATAGGCCTCGCGCATCTTCTCGAGGATCTCGGGACGTTTTGCGATGTTGAGCGTCGCCTCGCACGCAAGCCGCACGACATAGCCGGTCCGCTTCTGCCACTCGATCAGATGCGGCAGCAGGTCCATCGCCGCCTTGCGGTTGCCGATGAAATTGTCGTCAACGAAATAGACCGTGTCGGTCATGCCGCATTCGCGCAGGCGGTCGAGCTCGGCGATGATCTGCTCCGGCGTCTTGATGCGTGGGTTGCGGCCGTAGAGGCCGGGGATGTCGCAGAACTCGCACTGATAGGGACAGCCGCTGGAATACTGGATGCTGCCGAGGAAGTATTTCTTCATATCGGCGAGTTCGTAGGCGGGGATCGGAAACTCCGTCATCGCCACGCGATCCTTGGTGGTCAGCACCACCTGCTGGTCAGGACGCGAGGTGTTGCGCGACAAGATCTCGATCAGCTGGTTGGTGGCGTCGCCGAGCTCGCCGACATGGAGATAGTCGAAGGTCGGATAATAGTCCGGACAGGCACTGACGGACGGACCGCCGAGCGCGACCGGCAGATTGAACTCATGCGCACGGCGGCAGATGTCGTTCATCTGCTGGCGCTGGATGTGCATGCCGCTGACGAAGACCGCCTCCGCCCATTCGAACTCCTCCTTCGTCGTGCGGCGCAGATTCTCGTCGACGAATTTGACCTGCCAGTCCTGCGGAAGGTAGGCGGAGATCAGCAGCAGTCCCTGCGGCGGCATGAAGGCGCTGACGCCGTCGGTCAGCGGATAGGAGTGCTCGAACGTACCGAACGACGACGTGTACCGCGGAAATACGCAGAGAATCCGCCGCGACGTACCGTTGCTTTCAGCTCGCATCAAAGCTCCCCCAGCCACGCTCGACATAGGTGCGGAAATTGCCAGCCGGACACCTACCGTAATGCTGTCGCCGGAATTTCTCAATATTGTGGCATGAGCATAATTCCGAGAGGCACCAATGGTTTCCTAAAGGCCTGGGGTGCTTCCGCCCGTCACGCGATCAGCCGCGACGCAAAATCGGGGAGCAGGCCTGCATCGCCGGCAAGGCGGAAATCGGCTCCCACGATGCCTGACCGCGCCAGCCAGTCGTCGAATTCCGGCGCGCGCCCCAGGCCAAAGACGTCGCGGACATAGAGCGCGTCCTGAAAGGACGTCGACTGGTAGTTCAGCATGAGGTCGTCGCCGCCGGGGACGCCCATGATGAAGGTGACGCCGGCGGCAGCGAGCAGCGTCAGGAGATTGTCCATGTCGTCCTGATCCGCCTCGGCATGGTTGGTATAGCAGATGTCGACCCCGAGCGGCAGGCCAAGCAGCTTGCCGCAGAAATGATCCTCCAGCCCGGCCCGGATGATTTCCTTGCCGTCGTAGAGATATTCCGGGCCGATGAAGCCGACCACACTGTTGACCAGGAGCGGGGCAAAGGCGCGCGCGACCGCATAGGCGCGCGCCTCGCAGGTCTGCTGGTCGACCCCGTGATGGGCGTTGGCCGACAGCGCCGAGCCCTGCCCGGTCTCGAAGTACATCACGTTCTGTCCGACCGTGCCGCGTCTCAGCGACAGCCCGGCCTCTTGCGCCTCCTTCAAGAGCGCGAGGTCGATGCCAAAACTGCGGTTGGCGGCCTCGGTGCCGGCGACCGACTGGAAGACGAGATCGACCGGCACGCCCTGCCCGATCAGCGATAGCGTCGTCGTGACATGGGTCAGCACGCAGCCTTGCGTCGGGATCTTCAGCCGCGCGATGATCTCGTCGAGCAACCGCAGCAACTGCGCGATGACGGCCGGATCGTCGCTCGCCGGGTTGATGCCCATGCAGGCATCGCCGGCGCCGAGCAGGATGCCGTCGAGGATCGAGGCGGTGATGCCCCTGGCATCGTCGAAGGGATGGTTCGGCTGGAGCCGCGTGCTCATCCGGCCTTTCAGCCCGATCGTGTTGCGGAAAGCGGTGGTGACCTGGCACTTCCGTGCTGCCAGGATCAGGTCCTGGTTGCGCATCAGCTTTGAAACCGCGGCCGCCATTTCCGGGGTGATGCCGCCTGCCAGATTGCGCAGGATTTCGGGCGTGGCGGCATCCGACAGCAGCCAGTCGCGGAAGCCGCCGACCGTGAGCGAGGCCACCGGCGCGAACGCGTTGGCATCGTGGCCGTCGATGACGAGGCGAGTGACCTCGTCGACCTCATAGGGGATGACGGCTTCCTGCAGGAATTGGCCGAGCGGCACATCGGCGAGCGCCATCCGCGCCGCGATCATCTGCTCGGCGCTGGCGGCCGCAATGCCGGCGAGCCGGTCGCCCGAGCGCAGCGGCGTCGCCTTGGCGAGGAGGTCGCGCAGGTCCGGGAATGTGTAGGTCGTGGCGTCGATGGTGTGGTGGTAGACCAAAGGCCCCTCCGGGGTTGGTCGGCCAACGGCCGACTCCTGAGCGAACGTAAAGGCGGCCCTGCCGTCAGGGCATACTTACGCTCGGATCAAGACGCTGAAATATCTTACCTTTGTTTCGACCAACGGCGAAGGGTCCGCCTCCCCCGGCGTTAACACTGCGTCCATTTTCATTCTGCATAGTTTTTCATCAGTTTTACACGACCGCGCTCTCCGGCCGCTTCAGGCCATTCCGGGGCCCGAACACCATGACAACCGACCGATCTGGGAATGCCACTGGGCTGGCAGGCCGTTTCACGCTTGCCACCAAGCTGTATGCGATCTTCGGGCTGTTCGCCCTGCTCACGGCGGCGATCGCGATGCTGTCCGACTACAACAGCCGCCGCAGCGCCGACCTGACGATCGCGATCGAGACGGCGAACGCCGCCGCGCTGAACGTCGAACGGGTAAACTCGCTGGTCTATGCGGTCGTGATGGAATCGCGCGGCGTCTACATGTCGACCGACCCCGCCGTCGTGAAGAAATACGGCGAGGGCCTGCTCAAGTTCAATGCGCAGATCCTGGAGGTCGTGAAGCGCTGGGAGACCATCGTCAAGGCCGACGACGCCGAGCAGTTCGCGACTTTCAGGAAGCGCATCGAGCAGTTCGTCGACTTCCGCAAGGAGCTGGTGCGCCGCGCCAACGAGATCAGCCCGGCCGCAGGCCGTGAATGGGGCGACAACGACGCCAACCGCACCGTGCGCTCCGCGCTGAACAAGGACCTCGAGGCGCTCTCCAAGGTCTATGCGGAACGCGCCCGGCAGATCTCGCACCAGACCGAGACCAATCGCACGCTGTCCTTCGTGCTGACCTGCCTTGGCGGTGTGGCGCTGGCGCTGGTCGCGATCGGCATCGTCATCATCGCCCGCTCGATCGCCCGGCCCCTCTCGGCCATCACCGCGACCATCAAGCAGGTCGCCGACGGCGCGCAGGACGTCACGGTGCCGCATACGGAGCGCGCCGACGAGATCGGTGCATTGGCACGCGCGATCCAGATCTTCCAGGAGGCGATGGGCCGCAACCGCAATCTTGCCTTGCAGGTCTCGCGGGACTCCGCCGCGCGCGAGGAGCGCGCCCGCCACATCGAACAATCCGTCGAGGCGTTTCGCGATGCGATCGGCGCGATCATGCGTGGCCTCAGCAACAACGCCACCATCATGCGCGAGACCGCGCAGACCATCACGCGCGCCACCGCGGACGCGAGCAACCGAGCCGGAACGGCGGCAAACGCAACCCAGCAGGCCTCGCACAACGTCACCGCGGTTGCGGGTGCGGCCGAGGAGCTGTCGATGTCGGTGGAAGAGATCGGCCGCCAGGTGCGGCAGTCCGCGGGTGCAGTCGAGCAGACCGGCCAGCGCACCGAGAAATCGATCGCGGAGATCGAGAGCCTCGCAGCGGCCACGCAGCGCATCGACGGCGTGCTCAGCCTGATCCAGGCAATCGCCGGGCAGACCAACCTGCTCGCGCTCAACGCCACCATCGAAGCGGCTCGTGCCGGTGACGCCGGCCGCGGCTTTGCCGTCGTCGCCCATGAGGTCAAGGCGCTGGCGGGACAGACCGCCAAGGCGACCGCGGACATCAGCGAGAACGTCGCCATGATCCAGGCGTCCACCCGCAACGCGGTCGACGCCGTGCGTGAGATCGGCGGCGCGGTACGCGAGATCAACGAGGTCACCTCGGCGATCGCCGGCGCCGTCGGCCAGCAGGACGCCGCCACGCGGGAGATTTCGTCCAACGCGCAATCGGCCGCGCAGGGCAACGAGACGCTCGTCGCCAACATCACCTCGCTGCGCGACGCCATCGGCGAGACCGACACGGCGGCAGCTTCCGTGCTGACGGCCGCGAGCAGCCTGACCGCGACGGCGGACACGCTGTCGCGCGAGGTAGAACAGTTCTTCCAGAATTTGCGGTCAGGACCGGCGGATAGCCGCGCCGCCAAGGCGGGATAGCGGCGCATCCCGCCGCTCAAGAAGCCGGTGGGCTCGCTCCAACAAAATCTCGAGAACAACCCCATGCACAGTAGACGGTGACAGCTTTATCAACGGCTTGACCGCCGTCGCGACGACTGCGGATTTTACGAAGGCCATTTGACTCGTCGGGCAAAACACCGGCATGATGTCATCATGGCGCGAACATGGTTTGCTGAACCGATCTCGCGGCCTGACCGGGCATCCGGCGATCACATCAGCGCCGACACGACGCCGGCGGCGGCGCTGAAGGCGACGACGACAAGCGGCGGAGCGCGCCAGACGACCAACAGGACGAAGCCGACCAGCGCGATGCCAAAGTCCCGTGGCGAATGCACGGTCGTGGTCCAGACCGGATCGTACATCGCAGCGCCGAGCACGCCGACGACCGCGGCGTTGACGCCGCGCATCATAGCCTGCGCGCCAGCGCGCTTCCGGAAGGCATCCCAGAACGGCAGAGTACCAAGCAGCACCAGCATGCCCGGCAGGAAGATGCCGACAAGGCCGAGCGCAGCCCCGACGAGCCCGTGCGGCTCCGGTGAGACCACCGTGCCGAGATAGGCGGCGAAGGTGAAGAGCGGCCCGGGCACGGCCTGCGCGGCGCCATAGCCGGCAAGGAACGCGTCGTCGCTGAGCCAGCCCGGCGCGACGAACGCTTCGCGAAGCAGCGGGAGCACGACATGGCCGCCGCCAAAGACGAGCGCACCGGAGCGGTAGAATGCATCGAACAGCGCGATGCTCGTAGACCCGGTCAGGCTGCGCAGCACGGGAAGTCCAGCCAGCAGGACGAAGAACATTCCGAGCGTGATCAGGCCGACCGTTTGCGACACGGGCATCTCGACGTGTCCCGACGGCGCCGGCGCATCACTGCGGCACAGCCAGAGACCGGCGAGCCCGCCGAGGACGATCGCTCCGATCTGGGCGATCGACGCCGTGCTGAAGAGGATGATCAGCGCTGCCACGACCGCGATCGACGCGCGCTCGCGATCGGGACAGAGTTTGCGCGCCATGCCCCAGACCGCCTGCGCCACGATGGCGACCGCCGTCAGCTTCAGCCCGTGCAGCAGGCCGGCACCGACCGGCCCGCTGAGCGCGCCGGCGCCGTAGGCAAAGAGAACGAGGATCGCGGCCGACGGCAGCGTGAACCCGGCCCAGGCGGCAAGCGCGCCGAGGTAACCTGCCCGCATCAGGCCGATCGAGAAACCGACCTGGCTGCTCGCGGGGCCCGGCAGGAATTGGCACAGCCCGACCAGATCGGCATAAGCGTGCTCGTCGATCCACTTCCGCCGCACGACGAATTCATCGCGGAAGTAGCCGATGTGGGCGATCGGACCGCCGAAGCAGGTGAGACCAAGTCTCAGAAAAACCTTGAGGACCTCCCACGGCGAACCGGCCGGGGACTGAGGGGCGATGGAGGTGACGGTCGGTGAAGACAGCTTGCTCACGGACGTTTGATCCATCCCGGGTGTGTGCTTATCCGTTTTCGATAAATGATGACGGTCTGGCCGGCTAGCCCGAACTCTTCATTGCCTCACCGGCGAAGCGCGTTTTCGCCAGGGCGCCTGGCGTTGATGGGCCCAGCACGGCAACAGTTGCGACCCCACGCATTCACGGGAGCGTCCATCATGGAAGTCGTGATGCCAAGCAAGCGCCGTTTGCTTCTCATCGGAGGCTCGCTGGCGGCCGTCGCCGCCCCGGCCCTTCTCACCAGACCGGCTTTCGCCAAGGAGAAGGCCGGCGCGAAGTCGAAGGAGACCGGGAAGAAGGACGAGGAGGTCACGCCGCCGGAGGATTTGATGCGCGAGCACGGCGTGCTCGATCGCGTGTTGCTGCTCTACGAGGCCGGGATCCGGAAGTTCTCGTCGAACGAAGATTTCGATCCTGCAATGATCACGCAGTCGGCCGAGATCATCCGCGACTTCCTACGGCCAAGAGGCGTCATGCACCTCATATCGATCGTAACTCCTTAACCAGCTTGGGAAGCGTTCTACCGGGTATCGATCCGGAAGGGGCGAGGCCGCAGTCTTTGGCGCCCATTCGTCGATAGAAAGGTGCGGCGTCTGGGTCGGCTTCGATCACCATGCGATCAGCACCCATTGTTGTTGCTTCGCTGGTAGCCCAGTGAAATAGCTTCATCCCTACACCGCAGTGAAGCATCGTCGGCTCGACGAACAGCTTCAATAAGTCTGCTTCGCTTCCAATCACCTTGATTTGGGCAACGCCAAAAATCCTGCCGTTCTCTTCCGCCACCGCAATCGAACTTGATCGCAGTTCATATGGTTCAAGGGTGAGTTCACTGTGACAAGCCTTCATGAAGTCCTTGTCGTAGCCCCATACAGCTTTCCAACAGCCGACATGGTGCTTGGCTGAGCAATCCGGGCTCGAGCAGAAATCTAAGGTGCCGTGCGGGCACTCTCTCAATGGGAGAGCGCCCGCCTGATCGGGCCGGCTACTGGCCTTGGTGGGCTTTGATGGCTTGCTCAATTTCCCTTTTGACGGCTTCAAGATTGAAGCTCGCCGGTGCTTGCATTGGGGGAAAGTCGATCGCCGTTTGCGCCAAATTGGCAACCTCCTGTTGAACAACCACGAACCGCCAGAATTCGCGGCCCATGAAATCATTCATGTAGCCTCCGCCGGCGTTGTTCAGGCTTTCGCCGCGAGTTATCGGCGTTCGCTCAAACGGGTCTTGGCGGATATTGATAACGGTCGGCATGTCGGTGGTGTCCTTTTCGCCAGGCCAGCCATATGGCTGCTGGAAGAATTGGAACTTGAAATTATCGTGACGAAGGGCACCGAGATGCGGACCGGCAAAATAGAAGATCTCATGGCGAACTGAGGGGCCCTTGCCCGTCAGAAGATCCATCTGATTGTATCCGTCGAGATGGTTCTTGTAGGTGCGCCCTTCCAGCGCCACTCCCTTGAGAAGCTGGTCGGTAATGTTCGGGTTTCCCGCCGCAGCGGTCAGTGTCGGAAACCAATCAAGCCCCGAGAAAATTCCGTTCTCGACCGAGCCCGGCTTGATGCGGCCCGGCCAGCGAATGATGGCTGGAACGCGGAAGCCGCCTTCATAGCTCGTCCCTTTGGTGGCCTTGAACGGGGTCATGCCACCATCCGGCCACGTGAACACCTCGGCGCCGTTATCGGTTGTGAAGATGACGATGGTGTTGCTGGTTTCGCCGATGTCGTCGATATGCTTGAGCAGGGCGCCGACGCTGTCGTCCAGCTGCGCCATGCCGGCTTCCTCGAGACCAAAGTTCGTCTCGCTGTTCTGCATCGCGCTGTACTTCTTCGACAGGAAGGTCCAGACGTGCATGCGCGTCGTGTTGTGCCAGACGAAGAAGGGTTTGCCTGCCCGTTTGGCTTTATCCATGAAGTCGCTGGACGCCTTGACCAAGACCTCGTCGAAGGTGGTCATGTCGTACTTCGGCTTCAGGAACGGCATATCGTGCATATTCGGCACGTTCGACATATCGGCGAACGGCGGCAGCGGGCCCTCGTCGTCGATCCTTTGCTTGCCGATCTTGCCCCAGCGCGGCATCTCGGTCGGGTCGTCCTTGTCTGTCGCGTAGCTATGGATGAGGCTGCGCGGTCCGTACTTGTTGTAGTAGTCCTGGTTGGCCGGGAACGAGTACCAGTACGGGTCGGACATCGCGTCGAGGTGATATAGGTACCCGAAAAATTCGTCGAAGCCGTGCACCGTCGGCAGGTATTTGTTGAGATCGCCAAGGTGGTTCTTGCCGAACTGTCCGGTTGCGTAACCGAGCGACTTGAGCGCGGTGGCGAGTGTGACGGCTTGATCCGGTATGCCAACGTCGGCACCAGCCTGACCAACGGTCGTCAGTCCCGTACGGATCGGCAACTCGCCCGTGATGAAGTTGGCGCGTCCGGCCGTGCAGCTCGCTTCGGCGTAGTAGTCGGTGAACATCATGCCTTCAGACGCCAGCTTGTCGAGGTTCGGCGTCTTACCCGACATCATTCCGCGGTGGTAAGCTCCGACGTTGAACCAGCCAACATCGTCGCCCATGATCACGAGGATGTTGGGCCTTTGCTGCTGCTGCGCGGCTGCCGGTGCCGCCGCCACCAACCCGGTGACAAACAGGGCGAGCACGCCAGCTAGTAAGCTCCTTCCGATGATCATGATCGCTTCTCCGAGCTTGATGTGGTTGGTTTTGCATCGCACGCGAGACCACCCGGGTCGTCGCACGCAGCGAACGCATCCGAGGCGGGCAAGAAGCTTGCGGCAAGATGATCCACCCGACTATGCGCTTTCGGCAGATTGCATCCTTCTAAAGGCAGAGGAGAGCGACTACGCCGATCAATTTCTTGTTCAATTACTGTATCGACGCTGAAGTTGCGTGTGCTGAAATGCTCACTTTGAGGCGTCGGCTATCGTCGGCGCCTTTTCCCTGGCGAGGGCATGGATCATCACGCGGCACTTCAGCGCCGATCAAATGCGCCAAGGCTTCCGGCCCAAGGAGCCGCTCATCAGGATCGTAGCGCCCGGCAGCCCCGATGTCTCAGTCGGGTCAAAAGCGGCAGTCAGCCCAACGATCCTGTGGAGTCCGGTTTCCCGCAACCAGCCGACATGGCAGCGGCTGTTGCGTTGTTCAGCTCAAGGCCTGGAAGAGACGTTCGGCGAGGTGTTTTTATTT
>NZ_LGHL01000216.1 GCF_001908205.1 Bradyrhizobium sp. NAS80.1 | reverse complement strand
GATCACGGTGATCGCGGCGTTGAGTTTCTGAGACATGGCGTGCTCCTCGTCTTGAGCGCCCCTTGCCAGCTTCTCGTACTGGCAGGGCCGGAGCACGGCCGGACCACAGCCGACTTCGCCTCCAGCATTCGGTACAATTTGAACTCAAGTACTTACCGAAGCGCAAGGGTGCATCCCTAAGTAGAGAGCACAGGACCAGCGGAGTCCCCCATGACAGAATTAGAGCAAGAGGCTGAGAAACTAACAGAGCTTATGAAAGGAAAAACCGTCCGGATTGTTTGGCGTCATCGCGCTGATAAGATTGCCATCGAGTTTGACGATGACGAGAGAACCCGTTTGTTTGTCAATCGCGATCCTGCTGGATTAGACATTTCGGTTACGTGAAACCGCACGTGCGAAAGCGTGCTTAGCTATTGTGCTTTGTCGTGCTAACGAGGCGCGCCGTCCTATGCCGAAATGGCTGATTGTAGTTGTCGGCCTCGTCACCGCTGCGGCCTGCATCCCTGAGGTCCGCAACTCGGTGATCAAGTGGATTAAGACGCACCCCGCATTTGTCGGTCCCGCTCTGGCGTTGGTGGCAATAGCGGTACTCTTGTATTTGTTCATCGACCCTATCTCTGTCCTATTCCTCGCGGCAATTGCACTCGTCGCGGTCTCGCCGCACTTTTCGATCCGAAGACGTACTCCCGTAAGCCACCAACTTAGATCGGCCCAAACGCAGCCAAAAAGTAGACCTCAGATACTCAGACCCGGATTTCGGTCATGTTGCTAGACCCCTCCTACGATCCCATTGGGAAGGAAACCTCATGGCACCGCCCCGCATCACCCTGAGTCTGGCTGCCGATGGTCTGTTTGAGATGTGGCTCAATCCTGAGGGGCGTGACCTCCTCGTGCAGAAGCTGAAAGCGCTAACAGTCGAGAACGAGCACTTTCATCTAGGGCCTGCACCTGTTGGAGAGCTTGAAGTTGCCACTACGGCCTATCGCGAAGGCGATCGGGTGCTTGAGTGGGGCAAGGTTTACCTAAGGACCGACGAGTGGGATGAAAAGTATTTTCCGCACGTTCTCAAGTGAGGCCAACGCGCCGCGATACATGCTGGTCGAAAGGTGCGACTTCTGCTTCTGGCCCTTTGGGAGCTTGCGCCCGGCGCTGAAAACGTCCGCTCACCAGGGCTGACCGCAAGTCGTGGCCGTGGGGCCAAACCGTCGCGAATGACCCGAAGCTGCCGCGCGGCCGACGCCGAAACGTGGATGCGGCCAAGGCAGCCGAAATCGATCTGGTGGACCCGAATAGTAGCGTCTTTGTTATTGCGCCAAAGCACTAGACGTCTTGCGATAGTGAGCGATTTGGCCAGGATCAGGGCGGCCCTCTGCACCACCAGGCAGCGCCAGGTTGAGGAAGGAATGCAATGAACGATGTGACGGCACGGCCGAACAGTCTGCCTTGGCCGCCGATCATCTTTTTGGCGGCGATCGCCATCAGCGTCTTGTCGAACGTATTCTATCCACTCCCATGGATCGGGCAGCCGCTGTCAGGTATCCTCTTCGTGCTCGGCTGGCTGATGATAGCGGCATTCGTCGCCCTGAACATTTCAGCCATCCGCGCAATGCGCCGGGCGGGAACGACTGTGAGGCCGGATCGCGGTACGGATCACTTCGTCACGGATGGCCCCTTCTCCTTTACGCGCAATCCGCTCTACCTCGCCGGCACGATGCTTGTACTGGGGATTGGACTGGTCTCGGGCATTGTGTGGTTTTTGCTCCTAGCGATCCTCGCCTCATTCGCAGTGCAAAAGCTCGCTATCGAGCGGGAGGAAAGGCATCTACAAGCGCGATTCGGGGAGACCTATCTGGATTATGCCGCGCGCGTACGGCGATGGATTTAGTCGTTGCTCAGATAATGTAACGGGCGGGATCCACGCACTTGGAAGGAGTGGTTCCATGCTTGCCGGTCAGCTGGCACTCATTCTTGCCGCCGCATTTGCGGGGGCGGCCTTCTACGTCAATTTCGCTGAGCACCCAGCGCGCTTGGCGCTGGACGACAAGAATCTGCTCAAGCAATGGAAGCCCAGTTACGACGCCGGCTACACGATGCAAGCGAGCCTGGCCGCCATCTCAGCAGCACTCGGTTTGCTCGCGGCGTGGATCACCGGGGATTGGCGATGGATCGTTGGCGCGGTGCTCATATTCGCGAACTGGCCCTATACCCTTATCGGCATTATGCCGACAAATAACAGGCTGAAGGCTATCGCGGAGACCGACGCGGGTCCAACATCGCGCGCCATGCTCGAGTCGTGGGGACGGCTGCATGCCGTCAGAACTATGCTCGGCCTTGCTGCAACTCTCGCATATCTGTGGGCCCTCCACTGAAGATCGCTGAGCATGGCTCATGTCGCCTTCTGACCCTATCGATCGAAGGTCGACCGATACTGCTGTAGAAGGGCGCCAGGTCCTGCCTAATCTGTTCAAGGTCGACAAATCTATCGATCGACCGGAGCAAGTGGTCGGCGGGAATGTGCCTTTCGAGTGAGAACTCATAGAACAACACAGCCTGTTCGACTTGCCGATGCCCCATCATGATCTTCAGTCCTGCCAATTAGACAGACTGAATCACCGATATCTCTGCGTCGCAACCGCTGCCTTTTTCAACAGAATCGGCCACGAGCAGACAGAGCTCTGAAAGGCAAGCATCAAACACGAGCCGGCCAGTAAAGCGGCCTCGGTAGGCGCAGTTGTTGCCGGCGTGCCGCAGGCCGGCCCAGGGGAATGGCTTAATTCACGGGGTCGACGACGTACCGTCGCACTGTCTTGACTGCCTTGTCACGCTGGGGCGTAGGTCTTTCTGCCCGCGAAACGCATCAGTTGAATAGCGAGGCAGCGAGAAATCGTTGCCTGTCGTAGTCTGGGCGGGGACGTTGAAATCGCTAGGTTTTGTTACCGTAAGAAGAGGCCAAAACTCGCAAACCCGCACTTCTTCGGCCCACTCGGAAGCAGCGTAGTTACCGCAAATCCATCGACGACAATTTTTGAGGTGGCGGAGAGGGAGGGATTCTAATCCACTCCCAATCACAAGTAGAAAACCGCAGAATAAACTGCAGGTCGTTGCCCGCGATGCGGGCAGGCACGCGCGAGCAGCAGGCCGCAAAGCCGGTCAATCTCATCTTGAATCTCAGGTCATCGTGCCCGGCATGAAGCACTTGATTACTTTGCCGGGTATGCCGCTGTGACCGGTCCAACCGTCGTAGTACCAGACCAGGGTACGGCCATCACGATTCGGCCCCGTCACCACGGCCTCGTCGGGCACGTCTGCCCACACGCCATCAAGCCTGACTTTGTAGTGACTTCTCGGCTTGTTCTGTGTCTCCCAGTCACTCGGTTCGACGTGCGCCGAGTCTGAGCCATCGCAGCAAGGACCCTTCCCGCTCTCTAGCTTCTCATACCAGCCGTCCAGCTCGGGATGCGACGCATCGTGGGCCTCCGCCGGCGAGATCGCCATGTAGCACAGTATCGCCGCGCCCGCGGCGAACACCGTCGATCTCGCCCTTGAGGTAGATCGCCTTGCGCGTTCCCTGCAGGTTGAGGCCGTCGAGCTGCTGGATGTCGCGCCACGTGGAGCGGCTGGACCTGCGCGACCACGATGGCTTCGAAAGGTGCGTAGGCTATAAGGCCACATCATTTCGCGCTCTCCATCTCTTCTTGCGGGGCTGCGAGCGGCAGTTGGTCAACCCCGTAATCGCCTTAGCGATAGCCCATCCCGCCGACCAGTGGAAGTCCGGGCGGACGTCCGCACCGCGCTTGCCGCAAGCGGTGCAGGTGAAGCGCCTTCGATGTCGAACAACCGGACGTCGTCGGGCCAGCGGTCTGCACGGCCGATGGCGCGCAATAAGACCGTTCTGCGAAAGTCCATTAAACTATATTGTTCTTAGGGGGAATCATATCCGCTGCGGAGGGAGACGAAAAGCTCAAACAAGAACTCGAAAAGCTCGTCGCTGCATTCACCGCGAGCTACAACAAGCAGGACAGTTCGAGACTTGCTGCTTACTTCGCCTGCGGAGGCGTTCTTAATCCGACCGGCCTACACGCTGACATTGCCAAGCTTTATGAAGGCGCGTTCGAGGCAGGGTCAAATCATAGATGCATTGCGTAAAAGTCTCGAAAGATGAAGGATGCGCGGTTTTCGTGCAGCGGTCTGGGAGGGAGCATTTCTGCTCATGGCCCAGGCCGTGGGAAAATCCCGCAATTTGGGGCGCTCCGGCGCATTCACGGGCGCCGAGCTTCTAATTCGGTGGCATCGGGGTTGTGGTCGAGCCGATCCTGAACTTTTTCCAGAACGGCCTCATGCTCCCAGCGTGAGATGCGGCGCTCGGGGCCTGTCGTGCACTGAGCTCTTAGCGCGCAGGTCTTGCAGGTGCTTGTCCAATAGCGGCGCAGTGTCTTTCCGTCCTCTACGTTCGTATGGTGATAAGCTAGCCGCTCGCCGGCGGGACAGCGGTAAACATCGTCCGCGGCGACATGGACGAAGTCCTGTTTTGCCGAAGCGGCCGGCAGCCTTGGCGCCCGAAGTCATTGGCTTCGGCAACGTCACCGTGATGTCGGCTTCCTCGCAGGCCCTGATCTCCTCTCCATCGTAATAACCGCGGTCTGCCACGACTTCGAGCGTCTCGACGGCCATCTCGTCGCGAGCCTGCCTGGCCATGTTGGCGAGTTGGTGGCGATCGGTGCCCACGTTGGTCACCTCGTGAGCCACGATGAGATGATGCTGCGTATCAACTGCAATCTGCACGTTATAGCCAACGATCCCGGTGTCCTTGCCACTTGTCGCCATCGAGCGCGCGTCAGGATCGGTCAGCGAGATATGCTTGTCCTCACTCTTCATCATTTCCGCATTGATCGCGTTGAGCCGAACGATCTCCTCCTTAAGCTTCTCGATCATGCCCTTCAACCGTTCAACCTTCACCTCCGGGACCGCATCGCCATGCCGATCGGCGGTTTCAAGCTGAGAGAGGTAGCGGGCGATGCTCTCATCGATCCGCTCAAACGCCGCTTCATCTTGGGCCTCGATGAAGTTCTTGTCCCGGGCATTGACGCCTTGAACTTTGATCCGTCGATGGCGACGCTCGCTGCATTGAACAGTTCAAGCTTGCGGCACAGCGCGACGCGGCAGACCTCACGAATGGCCTTGCCATTGTCCTTGCGGAAATCTGCGATGGTTTTGAAGTCCGACGCCAACTGCCCGGTCAGCCGGATCATCTCGATATTGCGCTGGCATTCCGCTCCAGGCGTCGGCTCGGCGGCGCGCGATTGAGGTAGCCGTAGATGTAGAGCTTGAGCATAACACCGGGGTGATAGCTGGGTCGGCCGGTATCGAGTGGCTGGACACCGACAAACCCGAGCTTTGTCGAGATCGAGACCGTCAACAAACACGTCGACCGCTCGCACCGGGTTATCCTCGGTCATATAGTCATCGAGCGATGACGCGCCGCGACGGTGATGGTATCGCCATGGGCGTGTATTCGAAGAACCGTCCGCCGCCGAAATTTCCAACGATGGCGTGCTCTGCATGCACGCCGACCCACATCACTCCCAGAATGACGCCTTTCCGCGGCAGCGTACGCGAAACGACTCGCTCCAGTCGTCCATCGCCAGGGCACGCCACGGCACACGATGCATGGTCCGGGTGCTCGCCGGTGCCGCCCTCGCGCCTGCAAAATCCCCGTCTCACCCCCAAACGTTCTGTCTTAGGACTGCAAGCGTCAGAACCTTTCCGATCTTCACGGTGTTGTCTTTGTGAGTTCCGCGCGCTGGACGGGGAGGAAGCCGTCCGCGCTCCACCTGGAGGAAGTCATCATGAATGCGACGCTTACGAGCATTCGGGATTGGAGCGAGGCTATGCTCACATCCCTTGTGGCCGCGATGGCAGTATTCTTCCCCGCCATTCCCAAGATTCTTGCCTTTGCTGCGATCCTGATTATCCGCTGGTTCGTCGCGGCCTTAGTGGCAAGCGCAATCGCGGCAGTGCTTCGGCGAGCCCGCTTCAACCCATTGCGCACATTGGAGGTCTCATGCGATTCATTTTCCGTGTTCTCGCCGCAGCCGTGGTCCTCGTCTTCTATCTCCCCGTGATCTCGGGAGTCACGCTTGCGATTGCTGATGCGACTGGAGGGTTGCCGGGCACTCTCACCGGCTGGTGGAAGTACATCGGCGATGTGATCGCCGAAGGCGCTGGCTTTTCTGCAAGCTACAAAGAGAACATGTTCACTATATGGGGCTTCGCCGCGCTCTTCAGTGTCATCGGTCACACACTGCTTTCGATTTCGAGGGCGTGGATGCATCGATGAGGAATTTCGGAAACCCCGCTACTTGCCTTAACGCCACAAGGGAATAACTGCGCGGTCGTGCGCCAGATCGCTCGCGGCCCGCGAGGGTGTCCGCTTGTGGTCCGATTGGAGACGTACTTGGGTCCAAGTCGATCGGTCAGACGGCGCATTTTGACCCGAACCAGCCGTTCACAGCTCTTGCCCGTCGAAGCTTCTACGCCGGCCGGGTCGTGATTCGGACTTAAAGGAGATGTCGTCGGTTTCCTGCCGCGGCAGGTCACAGGGCTGCTCCTTGGCACTCGGCAGTGATACGCTACACCCGCTAAAGAAGGCCGCGTTCGGGCGGCCCGATCGACATCGGAGGAAACCCATGACGCAGACACAGGCGCTCTCGCGCCGCCGCGTGCTCAAGGCCGCCACCGGCACGGCGGTGCTCGGCATGGTCGGCTTCCCGGCCATCACCGAAGCACAGGTAGACACCATCAAGATCGGGCACCTGACTCCGCTCACCGGCTTCCTCGGTCAGCTTGGCGTCTATGGCCAGAATGGCGCCAAGATGGCCGTGGAAGAGATCAATGCCCGCGGCGGCGTGCTCGGCCGCAAGCTTGCGCTTATTACTGAGGACAGCGTCAATCCCGGCGTCGCCGTCGCCAAGGCCCAGAAGCTCATCGAGCAGGACAAGGTGTTGGTGATCATCGGCGAGATCAGCTCCGCTTCGGCCGGCGCCATTATGGAGCAAGCCAAGCGGCTCAAGGCGCTCTATTTCAACACCGGCGCCAATTCCGACGAGCTCAGGGGCGCCAATTGCAACCGTTACACCTTCCACATCGAGGGCTGTAACACGATGTACACTAAGACCATCGGCCATTGGCAGAAGCGCCAGGGACTGATCAAGGGTGCGAGATGGTACATGCTGACAGCCGATTATGCCTTCGGGCACGACTTGGCGCGCGTTTCCACCCGCTTCCTGCAGGAGAACGGCGGCATAGTGGTGCAGAACGATCTGGTGCCCACCAATACCCCGGACTACTCGCCCTACATCTTGAAGATCCGTCAAGCGAACCCGGACTTCGTGTACCTCAATCTCGCTGGCGTCGACCAGACCACCTTCCTCAAGCAATATAAGGAGTACGGTCTGACCTATAAGCTGGCGGGCGGCGTCATGGACACCATCCCGTTCTGGGCCGCCGGCATCGACGCCCTCTCGGGCTACTGGCAAAGCCTCTGGTACCACGGGCTGACCAACAAGGGGGCCGTGGCCTTCACCAAGGCCTTTACCGACAAGTTCGGCGGTCCGCCCGACAACCAGGCCTGGGGCGACTACATGGGCATGCAAATCGTCGCACAAGCGATGACGGAAGCGAAATCGACCGCGGCCGACAAGCTGATCGAAGTCCTCGAGAAAGGCATGAAGTTCGATCTGCTGAAGAACCGCGAGGGCTTCTTTCGCGACTGGGACCACCAGCTCCTCCAGGAGATGTTCGTCGTCAAGGTGAAGGAAAAGGACAAGGCGAAGGACAAATGGGATATCTTCGAGATCATCGAAGCCTCGCCCGGGCCCGATGAATCGCTCGAGCTGATCCAGCCGACCAAGGCGGAAAACGCCTGTTCGTTTGCGACTTGAGCCCCTCGCCCGATCCGGGCAGCGACGGCAAGAGCGGTCGGCGCTCGGAAAACCGGTCCCATCTCATGCTCTTCATAGTCATCGAGCAGATTCTGAACGGCCTTGTGGTGGGGGCCTACTACATCCTCTTGGCGCTTGGACTGTCGCTCGTCTTTAGCCTCGGCGGCGTCGTCAACCTTGCCCATGGTGCGTTCTATGCGCTGGGCGCCTATCTGGCGGTGACGCTTGCCAATGCCGCCGGCTTCTATGGCGCGCTCGTCGCCGCCCCCGTCGCCGTCGCCGCGGTCGGCATGGCGATCGAGGTGCTGTTCCTGCGCTGGCTCTACCAAGAGGACGCGATCCTCGGGCTCCTGTTCACCTTCGGGCTGGCGCTCACTGCTGAGCAGGTGATCCGGCTCATCTGGGGCGCAACCGGTCTGCCGTTCTGGATCCCGCCGTCGCTCGGCGGCGCGCTCAAGGTGGGCGGCTTCCTGTTTTCCAACTACCGGCTGGCGGTGCTCGGCGTGGCCATGGCGGCGATCGCCTGCACCTGGCTGCTCCTCTACAAGACCTCGTTCGGCATGGTGGTGCGTGCGGGCACCTCAGACCCCGAAATGGTGCGCGCGCTCGGCATCCGCTTGCGGCCGGTACTGACCATCATCTTCGGTCTGGGCGTCGGCATCGCCGGGCTCGCCGGTGTGATGTCGGCGCCGCTTGCGGGCGTGCAGCCGGCGATGGGCACAGAGATCCTCACAGCGACCTTCGTCATCGTCGTGATCGGCGGGCTCGGCAGTTTTTGGGGCGTCGTGCTCGCCGGTATCCTCACCGGCATCGTCAAGGGGCTGACCGTGCTGGTCTATCCGCCGGCAGCGGAGGCGGCCATGTACGCTCTGATGGTGCTGGTGCTGCTTGTGCGTCCGCGCGGCCTGTTCGGCGAACGAATGGATCGCCTGGAAGCGTGAAGCCGATGTGGAAGCGCCAACATCCCATCTTGGTTCTCGCCGCGGCGCTAGCGATGTTGCCGTTGCTCATGTCCACGCTCGGCCTCACGACGGCGCTTGCGACCGAGCTTGCGCTGTTCGCCATGGCTGGGCTCGGCTTCAATCTGCTGCTCGGCTACACCGGCCTCGTCTCCTTCGGCCACGGCGCCTTCTTCGGGCTGGCCGCCTATGGCGCGGCGCTCCTGCAGATCCACATCACCAAGGGCGGCGCGTTTATCCCCGTCCTGTTCGGAACTTGGTTCGCGGCGGTCTGCGGGCTTGCGATCGGCTTCCTCATCCTGCGGCGGCGCGGCGTGTATTTCTCGCTGCTCACCCTCGCGCTCACCGCCATGATCTTCTACGTCGTGTTCCGGTGGACGAGCTTCACCGGCGGCGAGAACGGCCTCGGTGGCATCCGGCGCGGCCGGTTGCTCGGTCTCGATCTAGATGACCAAAACATCTTCTACGTCGCCGTCTGCGTGATCGTGGTCTTCGTCGCCGGGCTGATGTGGCGGATCGTCAACTCGCCCTTCGGCCGGGTGCTGATCGCAATCCGCGAGAACGAGCAGCGCGCCCGCTTCGCCGGCTTTCCAGTCCGCCGCTACAAGCTGTACGGCTTCATCGTCTCCGCGACCGTCGTCGGGCTGGCCGGCGCTCTGTTCGGCTTCCTCAAATATTTCGTCTCCGCCGATCTCGTGCACGTCGCCTTCTCGGGCGAGATCCTGGCCATGACAGTGATCGGCGGCCAGCGCCATTTTCTCGGGCCGGCGCTCGGGGCCTTGTTCTTCATCCTGTTCCGCGAACTGCTGACCGGCTACACCGCAAGCTGGCAGCTTTGGTTCGGGCTGCTGTTCATGGGATTCGTGCTGCTCTCGCCCGGCGGGCTCATGGGGCTCGGCGAGCGCATCCTTGCCCCATTCCGCAGACGACACGAGGAAGCGGCCGCCATGGCCGCCAGGGTTACGCCGAATCCGGGCGCCGAGATTCCGGATTTCCTGCGCGACGTCGCAAAATTGCGATCCGAGCCGGCGATGGAGGCGCGTGAGATCTCCAAACGTTTCGGCGGATTTATCGCCGTCGATCGAGTGAGCCTTCGCCTGCCGCCACGAGGAATCCATGCGCTGATCGGCCCAAACGGTGCAGGCAAGACGACGTTCTTCAACGTGATGACCGGCCTATTCCCGCCCGACGGCGGCTCGATCCTGTACGCGGGGGGCAACGTCGCCGGATTTCCCCCGGAGCGCCTCGCCGGCCTTGGTCTCGCCCGTTCGTTCCAGATCACCAACATATTCAAGACGATCTCCGTGCGCGAGAACCTACGGCTTGCCGTGCAAGCGCGCGATCGCCGCCGGTTCCACCTGCTCGAACGGGCGGACTCGCTCGCCGACGTGAATGGCGACACCGATGCGCTCGTCAAGTTTCTCGGGCTCGAGGGGCTCGAGGCCGTGCGGGCCGGCAGCCTCTCCTACGGCGGACAGCGCCTCCTGGAGATCGGCCTTGCGTTAGCGGTGCGCCCGCGCGTCCTGATGCTGGACGAACCGCTCGTCGGGCTCGCGCCGGCGGAACGCGAGCGCATCGTCGGCCTGATCAAGCGGCTGTCCGAGCACATGAGCGTGCTGGTCATCGAGCACGACATCGACCGCGTGTTCGCCTTTGCGGAGGACATCACCGTGATGCACAACGGCGCGGTTCTGGCCGCCGGCAAGCCGGCCGAGGTGCGCGCCCATCCGCAAGTGCAATCGGTCTACCTCGGCACCGGACGCCGCATCAGCAGCGCCCGGGCACCGTCCGGCACGACGCCAGCGGCGCAGCCGCTGCTCAGGCTCGACGCGGTCAACGCCTTCTATGGCGCCAGCCACATCCTGCACGACGTCACGCTCGAGCTGCGCGCCGGCGAGGTGGTGGCGTTGCTCGGCCGCAACGGCGCGGGCAAATCCTCGACCCTCAAGGCGATCATGGGTCTCAATCCGCCGCGCACCGGCCGCGTGCAATACCTGGGAAAAAATATCGCCGGTGGATCGCCCGAGGACGCCGCCCGCGCCGGAATCGGTCTCGTCCCGCAAGGCCGCCGATTGTTCCCGACCTTGACCGTCGCGCAGAACCTGGAAATGGGCCGGCTGCGGCGCACCGGCCGCGAAGGCATGCGCTGGAGCGAGGAGCGCTTGTTCGCGATGTTCCCGCGCCTCGCGCAGCGCCTCAACGCGAAGGCCGATACGCTCTCTGGCGGCGAGCAACAGATGGTGGCAATCGCCCGCGCGCTCGTCGGCAATACGCGCATCCTGTTGATGGATGAGCCGTTCGAAGGCCTCTCACCAGCCATGGTGGTGGAGGTGTTCGGCGTGATTGACGCGCTCCGGCGCGACGTCCCGATTCTCATGATCGAGCACGATCTCGATCTCGCCTTGGCGCTTGCCGACCGAGTTTACGTGCTCGACCGCGGGCGCATCACGCACGAGGGGCCGGCTGCCCCGCTGCACGCGGATCTCGGCCTGCGCCGCAAGGTCCTCTGGATTTAGCTAGCTACCCGATGGTAGGGAAGCTGACACTCTCGATCAGTCAAACCTGACAGCTCGATCTCAGGCTTTGTGCCCCCAGCTGCCGATTTGCAAGGTCTGTTGTCACGGTGGGGAGGATAACCGGACCTCTCAGGAACACATGGAACTGTGGAAAATGACCCAATGTATGGTCCGGCCGCGCGTTGCAAGAGGTTTTCGTCGATCTGGTGGTAGTAAGCGGTCTTGCATCAACGTATCCGGTCTCTAGTTGGAGCTGTTTTTGCTCCGGACCATCATGGAAATCAGCGCGCGTGCGTTCTCATTACCGGACAGGCCTCGACGTGACCATTTGGGTCACCCAGTGTTCGCATGCGCCGGGAAGACTGGTCCTCCATCTCTACTTATCACTTATCCTCTCGCAGACCTCGGCTGGAAACTATTGATCGGATTATGTCATCGGCTGCTCGCGTCCTCGGCCGAACGGCGGTTTCGGCACGTCCCCGTCCGTATGTGTTCGGTAAGCAGCATCGGGTTGGGGCTTGCGTGTTAGCCCGGTGCCGCTCCGCTGATCCATCGGTACCTTATGGATGTCTGCCACCGATTAAGCAATGAAACGGCTCAGCCTTGCTCATGAGGCGCTCTTAGTTCTGCTCCTGAGGGAGGGCGTTTCGCGGCGACTGTTTCATGTGGGACAGTGAGTGAAACATGTTCATTTTGGTATCGAAAAACTGGTGCTCGGACATGGGCAACGAATAGGTGGGACGCTGGAACAGGGAGGCCTTTCCACCTGGTATCGCGACCACATTCAGTTAGGTGCTCAGTTTAGAGAAGGGTGCCGAACTCTCTCTCACCAGTACCGAGCCGGTTGTTCACCGATACGTTGTCAGCGCGAAAGCTCTCAGAGTTTTGCGCGGCCACGGCGTCGATTTAGCCGTGCCCGACTACTTCGGGTCTAGCCAATAAACAGACGTTTTCAGGGTCTGTCAGCATGTCGCGAAGGGGGCCAGGAACTCCCTCCCCCGCAAGCGCCCGGTGCGGGGGAGGGGCGTTGTGCCCGAACCACAGTTCAATGCGTCGCGCGCGGCCCTTCATACGAGATCGTCCAGATCACGCCGGATTTTGGCACGGTGTAGAACGACGGTGCCTTGTAGAAGTCGGCGAACACTTCGCCGTAATCCACCACATACATGGTGCGTCCATCATTGGCGAAGATGACCTTGTTCGGCCGCTCGAGACCGCCGCGATTCTCCGATTTCTGATAAGCGTTGGGCCCAGGTTCGATATTGTGGGCAAACTGGCTCCACTTGACCCCGGTCGGCTCGAGGAAGTCGATCCGCAGCACCACCGGCCAGGTTGGAATGAGGCTCTCCGGCCCGGTGTCAAGGATGCCGTAGACGGCGCCGAACAGAGTGTTGTCGGCGCCGAAGCCACGAACGCTCCAGGCAATCCCGTCGATCGGGTTGTTGGTATCCCATTCGAGCACAGGGTTGATGTAGCCGTTCGGGTTCTGGTTTGCGGCAATCAGCGGAACGCCGCGAACGCCGTCAACGTGGAACTGGAAGCGATAGGGCGGCATTTTCGGCATGAACGGCTTATCGCCGACATAAAGCTGGGGATACGGACGATCGACTGCGTTGCCGCGGAAGACTTCCCAACCGAAGCGCTTGTTGCTGACAAATCCCATCCCCTCCTTGTCGGGGAAGCCGGCGTCCTGCCCCTTCTCGGTCACGATGAAGAGTTTCTCGGCGCCATTGGCGATGCGGCGATGGCCAAGGTCGTTCGCGCCATTGTCGGCAACCGCCAGCGCGTTCTCCCATTTGGTGCCGGGTGGCCCGAAGGCGACGCCGGACTGGTTGCGGAAGCCCATGGCGTAGACCTCCATTTTCTCATGCGGATAGATGCCGTCGGTGCCCGCGTCGCTCATCTTGACGCGCATGATAGAGCCGCCGCAGGGCACCTGAGCCTTGACCACCATGCCGGGCTTCGCCGGCACCCCGACCGGCAGCAGCGCCCCGGTCATGCGGCCGTCCGAGGATTTCACGTTGAGGCCCGTATGCACAATGTCGCGGCACACCGGATCATGCGGCGTGGTGCCGTGGCCGTCCTGGTGCTTGACCCAGAACGGATCATTCGGGATATCCGTCCAGCCGTGATTATCAGGATCCGCGAAACCGCTGTTGCTCGGGAAGCCCAGCGCAAAATAGATGTAGCCGTCCTTGCAGGTGATGCCGCCGTTGCGGTGGTCGCCGATCGGCAGTTCCTTGATGATCAGCTTGAGCTCGCCGTTGACGCCGTCCATTTCCCAAATCTTCTCACCGTATTCGGGAATGTAGGTCTTGCCGTTCTCGGCGCAGTAGCCGATTTCGTTCATGACCGTCTTGAACGTGCCCTTGCCGACCTCGCGCAGGAGTTTTCCGTCCTTGTCGAAGATCTTGACATGCGGCGGGTCGATCTTGTCAGCCTCGGGGCTGCCAAGGAGAACGCCGGAAATCGCCACCCACAGGTTTCCATCCTTGTCGACTGTGGCAGACGATGGGGTATCGAGCCCGGCAGCAAACACGCCGACCTTATAGGCGGGCGGCACGACAATTTTGGTAGGGTCAGGCTTGAACGGCTCGCGTTTCGCCCACGGGCCGCCGCGCGGCTCCTGTGCGCTCGCCTGCATCAGGCACATGAGCGCCGCTGCGGCCACCGTCATACTGAGGAAAAATTTCATGACACTCCTCCCTTGGCTGGTTTGGTTTCCACTCCCCCATCTTTCTAAGTGTGTTTGCTTTCCTGGTTGTTTTTGTTTCCGTTCGGATCCGTGCGTTCGGATCGGTTCTTCATTGAGGCCCATCGGACAAGGGCAGGGTTCGGACGTACGCGATGACATCCGCGATGTCGTCCTTCGACAGGGTCGCCTTCCAGGAAGGCATGAATCCGCTCTTGCCCATCGCCTCGCCACCCTCCGCGATCACCATGGCGAGGGAGGCATCATCGATCAGGTCGATGTAGCCTTTCCGCGTCAGGGCTCCGACGTGGGGCATGAAGCCTTTGCCGCCGCCGCGACCGTCGGCGCCGTGACACCCTGAGCAATAACGCTGGTAGAGGACCTCGCCGTGCTGGGCGTCTCGAGCGAAGAGCGACGTCGCCGAGAGGACGAGCCAGGCCATGATAGCAGACAAGTGCCGACACATTCGGATCATCCACTGCCGACATACGCGAGAACCGCATCCGGCACGCTGCGGCCGGCCGCATGCCGTTCGGACACCAAATCACGGAGCATCTGCAGCAGCTCGGGGTTGCGACGCTGCTCAAGGCCGACGATGCTGTTGATCAACGCTCCGGTGAACACGCATTTCACCACCATCTGATTCCAGGCAGCCTCATCAAAATAATCGAACGGATACGGGTTATGGCAGGCAATTGCCTCGAACACCGGTCCGATCGACGAGCGCACGCCTTCGCGCGCCCGGTCATGGAGCTGCCGGCCGGCCGGAAAGACCGCGAAACCCTTCAGATAGGCCACGTGCTCTGTGACCTCGGCTGTCGTGCACAGCCGGTCGATGCGCGCCGCAAAGGGCTGATCATCGCCGCGATATGTGGCAATGAGGAGGGCGACGCGCGCCGCCTCGTCAGTGCCCCACAGGCGCGGCTGCCAGCCGGCGCGCAGTCGCTGCGCTGCCAATTCATCGTCGGGGTCGAGTGTCAGATCGGTGCGGCCGACCTTGCGTCCCACTAGACCGAGCGAAAGCGCTAGCCGTCGCACGTCGACGGTCGTGCGCTGGCGTTCGAGTTCGGCCGCGAGCCAGCCCATTGCTTCGGGCGAGAGCTGACGGGAAAGCCAGCGCAGCAGAAGCGCCATGATCGATGCAGGTTCGGCACTGGTCGGGCCACGCGGATCCATTGTGGTCTCCATCGCCAGGGCGTCAGGTCCCCGCGATATATCGTTGTAGCAAGACGGTGGCCGCGAAGCCGGCAACCGCCAGCAGGGCCGGCGCGCTCGCACCGGCGCTCGCGATCAGTGCGGCATCAACCAGCGAGACGCCGGCGATGAGGGCGGCGACGGCACGCGAGACGGCTCCGGGCGCGGGCCGTCGCGCCAGGAGGTAGACCGCGGCGGTCGTCCAGCAGATCAGAGCGATATAGATCACGGCTGACAGCGGCCCCCGAGCGAGTGCCGGCAACGCGATGATCATTGGCGCTGAAAGCGCAGCGAGTGGCCAGAGATTGCCCACACGGTCGAGACTCTCTTGCCTGGCGGCGTAGGTCAGGCCGGTGATGTAGGCGAGAAGGGCAAGCGAAGCGATCACAACAAATTCGGGGATACTGCCCGTCGTCGCAGCGGCGGCGCCGAGATAGACCAGCATGCGGCAGGCACCCATCATCACCGGAGCAACAGGATTGCCTTTGTGGAACAGATCGTATGCGACGATGAGCGCGGCGAGCCCAAGGCCACAGATCGCGGCTGCCAAGCCGATAGTGGCCAGCAGTGCGACGCCCGCGGCGAGCAGGCCGAACCCGATGACCGCGACAAGGTCCGCTGCCACGTCTCCGGCTGGGATCGGCCGTCCCGGGCGCTCGCGCGCATCGATGACGCGATCGAAGTAATCGTTGAGATACATGCCCCCGACATAGAACAGCGACATCGCCACCAGCACGATGCCAGTTCGGCCGTCGTGCCACGCCCCACCGGCGAGCACCGCCCCGGTGAGGACGTTGGTCCACACCGTCGGCAGGTTTGACACCCGGCCAAGCGTCAGCAGAGCCGTCACCGACAGGGGGCGCTGTGCCGTCATCGCCATCAGGACAGCTCCTCGAGCACCCAGAGCATCTCGCGCGCGATCGCATCCGCCCGGCTCGACTGGCGCAGCTCAGGCGGCAGCACATCCCACGTATAGGTTTCGACCTCGAAATGGGGTGCGACAAAGGCCGACTTGGCGGCAGCAAGCGCCGCCTTCAGCGTCGGTTGCGTCGAATGAAAGCCCCCGGCGATCTCCAGGAACACGGGCACGTGACAATGGACGCGCCACTCGCCCCCGGCCTTTCCGGCGCGCAGCGCCGCAAACGCGGGCTCCAGGTCGACATAGCGAACCAGCGAGCCGTTCCGCCGTTGTACGACCTGATGCAGGTAGACGCCGTCATTGAACGCCGTGAGCGTTCTTTCGGTGTTGGCATCGATCTCGGGCACTCGCAGCGCCGAGCTCAGCTGCAGCTTTCCGATCCGGATGCCGGCTTCGCCGAGCTGCGCGAAGGCGCGCGCCGGCTCCTCGAATTCCACCGCACCGTGGCAGACGTCATAGCAGACGCCGAGATGGCGCCGCAGCGCGTCGTGCGCGGCGGCGGGCGACGTGCCTGTCTGGTCCGCAACGATTGCGGCGCTGGCATCAGTGTGGAGATGATCGCAAAAGAACGCGATCGTTTCCTCGACGGTCTCAAGAAAGCAGCATGGCTCGGGCTCGAGGGCGAGCACGATCTCGCGGCCGGTTCGGCGCCGCAGTGAGACGAGCGTGGCAACGTGGCGAGCGAGCGCGTCGGCCATCGCCCTCGCGGCGTCTGGCCGCGCCGCCGCTACCGCCTTGAACGTCCCCGGGACCGTCGACACCGAGCCGACCATCCCGTCCGGCAGAAGCATCGCCAGGATCTCGGCGGCGCGATCGGAGTAGCTCAGCCGCTCCGGCGTGAGCCAATCCGGTTGATAGACATCCTCCTTCACGCGGCGCCCATGGAATGGGCCATAGGGAAAAGCGTTAATGGTGAAGACGTAGAGATTTTCGCGGCCGAGAAACGCGCGAAACTCGTCAAGCACCGCTGGCGCGCTCAACGCCTCGGCGGCGATCCCCGAGAGCCGAAGACCAAGTCCGAATGCACTGTGCGGCGAGACCCTTGCCTTGATGTGTGGGACATGAGCCTCGAGGCTCTGGCGCACCTCATCCCAGCTCTCGCCCGCGTGGATATTCGTACAGTAGGTGAGATGCGCGCCGCCAGATAAGTGACTGAGATGCATGAATGCCGTCCCTCTTATCGGGCACGTGCCTTGAGCCATGCGATAGCTCTTTCGATCCGTTCGTCGTCCATCGCATGGACTTCGACACCAAGCCCGATCGCTGCGAGAAGCGTGATGGTCAGCTCGCCGCCCAGATGCTCCTGGAAATCGCCGATCCCGGCGATGATGCGCCGGCGGCCACTCCCGTCCCTGAGGTCGAGCGCATCGTCCCAAAGCGTGAACCCGAGCGCCTGTAGCAGCCGGACAATGCGCGTGTCCTCGCCGTCCGGCAACAGGCCGGCGAGCACCGAATAGCGCGAGTCAAGCGCAATGCCGATCGCCACCGCCTCGCCATGGCGCAGGGTGTGGCGCGTGAGCGTCTCGAGCTTGTGGGCAGACCAGTGACCGAAGTCCAGGGGGCGCGCGGAGCCGCTCTCGAAGGGATCGCCGCCGCTCGCGATCTGGCGCATATGGAGCCTCGCGCAACGCCGCACCAGCGTCTTGAGCGCGTTCGGCTCGAAGGCCGCGAGCGCCGCGGCCTTGCGCTCGATCCAGTCAAAGAAAGCGCCATCGCGGATCAAGGCGACCTTGACGGCTTCGGCCATGCCGGCCCGCTTGTCGCGCGCCGGCAGCACGTCAAGAAAAGCCTGGTCGTTGATCACCGCGAAGGGCGGCGCAAAGGTTCCGAGCAGATTCTTGAGACCGAAAGCATTGATCCCGTTCTTCACTCCGACGCCGGAATCGCTTTGCGCGAGCACTGTGGTAGGGCAGCGGACGTGGCGCACGCCGCGATGGAATATCGCAGCGGCAAATCCCACCGCATCGAGCACGGCGCCGCCACCGATGGCAAGCGCATAGGACTGCCGATCGATATGCCGCGCCGAGAGGTCCTTGAGAACGGCCTCCACGCAATCGTGCTGGTTCTTGACGGCCTCGCCGCCCGGAACGATGACAATGTCTCCCACGAGCTCCATCGCGGCGGCGTGCGCGGCGCCATAGTCGGCGATGCGGCCTGCAAGCTGCGGCCATGCGATTGTCACGCCTTCGTCGATGAACACGGCGAGACGCTGAGGCCGGGCCAACGGGCCAGGCATCAGCACCTGACGAAGACACGGATTGCGCGGATCAAAAAGATCGCGCGTGAAATGGACCGGATAGTCGTATCTGATCGAGAACGTCTGCGCGAACGTTTCCGTCCGCGGAACGTCGGGTTCCGGGTCGAGCATCGACGCGCTCCTCCCCTCGATGCGCGCGAGCAGTTGTAGCTTTCTTTACGGACGCATCGAAGAGTGTAGTCTTCATCGCCACGCCTAGCCTGTCAATTCCCCTCGAACATCAAGAGACCGCGCGATGGTGTGCCAATGCGGAAGACGATTGTCATCCTTGTGGTCGGCCTGACGCCAAGCCATCTCGGGCCCAACACGCCACATCTGTCGACGCTTGCGCGCGCAGGTGCCGTGCGTCCGCTTGACACAGTGACGCCCGCGGTCACGTGTACCGTGCAGGCAACCTTCATGACTGGCAGCCTGCCGCGCGACCACGGCATCGTCGCGAATGGCTGGCTATTTCGCGACCTGCTTGAAGTTTGGCTGTGGCGACAGTCAAACCGGCTTGTTGCCGGGGAGAAGGTCTGGGAGGCAGGCAAGCGGCGCGATCCCGGGTTCACCACCGCCAATCTGTTCTGGTGGTATAATATGGGGGCGAGTCACGACGTCGGCCTCACGCCTCGGCCGATCTACAAGTCGGACGGGCGCAAGATGCCTGACTGCTATGCGCAACCTGCAGCGCTCCGTGAGGAGCTGACGCGCGAGCTTGGCGCCTTTCCCCTGTTCCAGTTCTGGGGGCCAGGGACCTCCATCGTATCATCGCGCTGGATCGCCGATGCGGCCCTGCATGTCAGGCGCACCCGAACCCCGACCCTGACGCTGGTCTATCTGCCGCACCTCGATTACGACCTGCAGCGTCTTGGGCCCGACGATCCTCGGACTGCAAGAAGTCTGCAGGAGATCGATGCTGTTGCTGGCACGCTCATCGCCGATGCCGAGCGGGAGGGGGCGCGGGTGATCGTGCTGTCCGAGTACGGGATCACGGCCGTCAGCATGCCGATCCACGTCAACAGAGCCTTGCGTCAGGCCGGGCTCCTGGCGGTGCGCACCGAGGATGGTGGCGAGGTGCTCGATATCCCGCAGTCGCGGGCGTTTGCGTTGGCGGATCATCAGATCGCCCATCTCTATATTTCGGAACCGACACTGATCGAGGAAGTCCGTCGCATCGTTGCGGCGCTGCCAGGCGTTGACGGCGTGTTCGACCGGCGCGAGCAGCACGCGCTCGGGATCGATCACGCGCGCTCGGGCGAGCTCGTCGCGCTGGCGCGCCCCGATGCGTGGTTCACATACTACTACTGGATCGACGATCGGCGCGCTCCCGATTTCGCCCGCCTGGTCGAGATCCATCGCAAGCCGGGGTATGATCCGGTCGAGCTCTTTCTCGACCCCGCCATCTCGTTTCCAAGGCTGGCGCTGGGTTGGCGCCTGGCCAAGCGGGCGCTTGGGCTGCGCACCGTCATGGACGTGATCCCGCTCGATGCCACCCTCGTGCGCGGCTCTCATGGGCGGATCGTGGACGATCCGGCACGCGGTCCGCTGTTGATCTCGAGCGAGCCGAGCCTCGTGCCGGATGGGCGGATCGCGGCGGCGGCGGTCAAAACGATCATCCTGGCGCACGTCTTCGATTGACGCCCGCGGACAAGGGCGCCCGTGCCTCGCCGATCTCGGCTGTACGCCCTGGTACGGCCGTCGATCGACTCCTACCGGATCGGCCAAATGCGGCAGCGTGGCTGACAGGCTATGAATCCCTACATGCCCTTGTCTTCATGTTCAAACGTCCCGGGTCATGCTAGATATTACGAGGCTGCTAATGAAGGGGTGACCGAAACGACTTCTCGTCGTCACGCCGCAGAAGCAACAAAAACGGAGGCGCGGCATGTCGCAACAATTTACCGCCTTCGAAGGAGCCACAGGATCGGGCGAGGCGCGGGAGCGCTCCGAACTCCTGTGCCCGTGCTGCGGCGCGCTCCTGTCGCTGCGGGGCCAGGACGGCGCGATGCGGCTTCAGGCCGACACACAGGGATACCTGATGCCGGCTGCAGCCGGCATCATGTTCATCGATCCGCATGCACACATGATCTCGCGCACCACCGCGGACTACGAGGCCATGGCGCGCGCCGGCGTGGTGGCGGTGATCGAACCGGCGTTCTGGATCGGCCAGCCGCGGACTAATCTCGGCAGCTATGTTGACTATCTCTCCAGCATTATCGGCTTCGAAAAATTCCGCGCCGGCCAGTTCGGCATCCGCCACTATTGCTGCATTGGGCTTAACCCGAAGGAGGCCAACAACGAGGCGCTGGCGGAAGCCATCATGGAGGTGCTGCCGCACTTCGCCGCGAAGGAAAGTGTCGTCGCCATCGGCGAGCTCGGTTATGACGAGCAGACCGCCCTTGAAGACAAATATTTGCGCCAGCAGATCGAGCTCGCCAAGGAGATTGATCTTCCCATCATGATCCATACGCCGCATCGCGACAAGAAACGCGGAACATCGCGGACCATGGACGTGCTCAGCGAGCACCGGTTCGACCCGGGCCGTTGCGTGATTGACCATAATAATGAGGAGACCGTCCGCGATGTGCTGGACCGCGGCTATTTCGCGGCGTTCTCGATCTATCCGCACACAAAGATGGGAAACGAGCGCATGACCGAGCTGGTCCGACAGTTCGGACCCGAGCGCATCATTGTCGATTCCGCCTGCGACTGGGGCGTCTCGGACTCGCTTGCCGTGCCGAAGACCGCCGCGTTGATGGCACAACGCGGCATTCCGGCCGCCACGATCCGCAAGGTCACGTACGAAAATGCGCTGGCCGCCTATGGCCTCTCTGGCGTCATGAAGGAGCAGGATTGGCTCAATCCGGCGCCCATCGACCAGCGCACGCTGTTTGAGGGTAACAGCGTGCTGCGCGGCGGCCAGACCCCGCGCATTGAGGCGCCCGTCGGTTCGCTCTCCGGTAACCTTACGATTGCCTGATCGGCGATCAGGGCACGCAGCGCCGCGCCGCCGGCATGTCCTCAATCCCCATGCGCGGGATCACTCCGTCGCCGCCGACAATGAGTGTCGCCGGGATCGGTAGCAGCCAGGCGTCATTGTCCTGGGCGGCGGAAACATCGACTCCGGCCGCGGCCATCATCCGCTCCATCCAAAGCAGCCGTGCCACCGGACGCAGCGCATTTGGGAATTGGCGTCCGATCGAAACCCTGCATAATGCGGCCGAAATAACCATCACGGCGCGTGCGCAATGACCGGAATCGCCCCGAGTATCGTGTCGTTCCTGTTTCTCGGCTTCTTCCTCGGGATGCGGCATGCGACCGACGCCGACCACGTGGTCGCCATTGCGACGATCGTCAGTCGCCAGCACAGCATCGCGGGCTCCGCGCTGATCGGTGCTGCCTGGGGCGTCGGGCACACCCTCACGGTTATGGCCGTCGGCGCTGCGATCATCGTGTTCGGGGTCGTCATTCCGCCACAGCTCGGCCTGTCGATGGAGTTCGCCGTCGGCATCATGCTGGTCCTGCTCGGCGTTCTCACCCTGACAGGGATGGGTCGCGCGGTCGGCACGGCCCACGTGCATGCGGGCGTCCCCGGCGGACATGGGCTCGACCTCCATGAGCACCCGCATGCGCATGGCGACTACGTGCACCGGCACCCGCACGGTCACGCCCCCCGGCGCCCACGGGCACGCCGAGGAGGACACGCCGCTGGCGCGGCTCGACCGCAGCGGGCTCGGCCGGCTCGCTTTCTACGAGTGGCTGCGCCCCTTCGCTGTCGGCCTCGTGCATGGCCTGGCAGGATCGGCCGCCGTCGCCCTGATGGTCCTGTCCATCATCCGCGAACCGATGGCCGCGCTCGGCTACCTGCTGCTGTTCGGGCTCGGCACCATCGTCGGAATGATGCTGATCACGCTGATCCTGTCGGCACCGTTCGCGTTCACCGCGGTCAATCTTCCGACATTAAATTGGAGGCTCCGCGTGGCATCGGGCCTGGTCAGCTTCGTCTTCGGGGTGGTCCTGATCTACGGCATCGGCTTTGCCGATGGCGGCCTGTTCAGCGACGCGCCGACCTGGCAGCCCCGCTGACCTGGCGGACGGCTTGGGCTCAGCGGCAAGCCATAAGTGTGCGCGCACAGGTCTGCTTCGCCGCCCGTACCGGTTGACCGCGGGAAACCGAGGGATAAAGTGTCGCAATAATAGAATGGAGGATGCGCCATTCAGACGATCGGCATGCCCGGTGCGCGGTCGTTGTTGCTGGCCGGCATCGTTCTGGTGCTCGCGGCATCCGTGGGTGCTGCGTGGCTGCACGAGATGCGGCCGCAGTCGGTGGTGCGACCGGCGGCGCAAACTGCCGGCACGCGAGCCGAGAAACCCCAACCGCCGGCATTGACAGCGGACGAGGAACGCTTCGCCACGGCCTTGTGGGCCGTCCACCGGGAGGCGACTCGCTCGGCGGTGGCAATGAGCTTTGCCGGCATCGCTTATCAGACCGAGAATCGGGACGCCCGCGCGCTCGCGCGGAGCATCGAGCCGCTGGCGAAATTCTTTCATGATGCTGAAATTGAGGTCCGCACCATGAGTCCGCCGCCTTCACTGTCAAAGACGCACGGGCAGTACGTCGAAGCATTGGCGCTCTACGCCAACGCTGCGGCCGAGATGCTGAAATTCATCGAGGACGGCGACTCGCAGCGTCTCGACGTCGCCCACCGGCTGGATGTGAGGGCCTCTGAAGACATGCTGCGCGTCGGCGAAGTGCTGTGGCCGGGACAATACAAGCCGCACTAAGTGGCAATCGGATCAAGGAAAAGAGACAAGCGCATTCCGATCTCAATCAGAATCTAACTGTAGGGAGGAAGGCAATGAGAAAACGCTCGTTAAGAATTCGTCCGTTCGCATGGACGGCTCTAATAGCGGCACTGGTTTGCCTCTTCGACGCGGCAGCGCAGGCCCAGCAACCGGTCTGCTCGGTATGGCTGATTGAGAGCAGCCGTTTCATGAAAGTACCGTTCGGAGCGTTCATGCCGGATCGCGCATTCGTGCCCGGCAGCAACAAGCCGGAGAGCAGCATTCCAACCGTCGATCTGCCGGTGAACATCGGCGTGATCAAGTGCGGCAATGAGTTGGTCCTCTACGATACCGGCTGGAAGCAGCAGGAATATCTCAAGATGACCGGGTCGGACCACTGGGCTCCGCTGCCCGACCAGCTGAAGGTTCTCGGCTTCAATGCCGCCGATGTTACGAAGGTGGTAATCGGACACGCGCACTGGGACCATGCCGGCCAATTGTCCGATCTGCCCAATGCCGTGCTTTACGTGCAACGCGAGGAGCTCAAGGCGATTGAGTGGGCGCTCAACTATCCGGAGCCGCACATCCGGGCGATCAACTCCGATCCCGGCGGCTGCTACCGTACCCCCGCTTGCGGCTACATGCCGCTCACAATCGAGGAGGTCTACGGCAAGGTGCTGAAGGGCAAGGCGGTGATCGTTGATGGCGAGATGGAGATCCTGCCCGGCGTGCGGATTCATCCGGCGTTTCGCGCCCATACGGCCGGCTCGCAGCTGCTTGAGGTGCCGACCGCCATCGGCAAGCTGGTGTTCGGCTCGGACGCGTTCTCGTCGTACGAGGCCATCCGCGATTGGATGACGGCGAACGTGCAGCAGACCGATACGGTCCAGCAGTTTCTCGCCTACGAGAAGTGCTACAAGATTACCGGCGGCTACAACAACTGCGTCTCCGCTCACGAGCCGCTGAGCTACACTGACAAATATCCGCTGACGAAGAATTCCTGGGAGGCGCTGAACGGCGGACGCATGGCCGAGATCACGCTGGCGCCGGGTGAAAAATCGCGCAAGCCATGACCCGTGTTGTCGGGGTGGGACCAGCCTCCCCACCCCGACCGCTTCATCTTGGGATTGGAAAAGAGCAATTCGGCCTGCGTCGGCTGACCATCTGGCTTGTCTGCGTGGCGTCTCTCCTGGCTAGCAGCGCGTCGGCGCATGACGCGAGCAGCTATGGCGGCGTGTTTCGCTCTCGCGATCTCGGCGCAGCCTGGTTGAATGCGGATGTCGGCCTGTTTCTCAATGCGGCGCTCGTCATTGCGGTCGATCCACGCGATTCGTCCCACCTGCTGGTTGGCACCGATCTCGGAATCCTGACTTCGCACAATGGAGGGCGGAGCTGGGCTCCGGAGGCGCGCGACGTCATCATCGGCGCGGTATTTGCGCTCGCCTTCTCGCCAGACGGCGAGCTGACCGTGTGTGCGGCAGCCAGCGGCGTGTTTCGTCGTGACCGGGAGGGTTGGCTGCGCGCCGAGATCCCGGGGTCCGCAATCCCGGCGCGGGCGCTGGTCGCCGGGCCGGCTAACCATCGTTTCTATCTGCTCGGCTGGAGGGAGCTGTTCGCGAGCGAGGACGGCGGCCGCACCTATGCGGTCGTGCCCCGAGTCCCAGAGATCGGCGAGATGACGGCGCTGGTGACGATCCCGGGATCGGCCGACATTCTGGCGGCCGTGATCGACGGACGGGCGATGATCAGCCACGATGGGGGGCGCGCTTGGCGCAACACCGGCTTCGGCGGCGCAGATGCGCCGGTCGACACGATCGCGACCGATGCCAGCCGGCCGCAACGCATCTGGGCGGCGGCGGGCGGCCGGATGGCGGTCAGCGACGATCTCGGCTCCGGTTGGCATTCCGTCGGACGTTCGCTGCCTGAGGCGAGAGCCAGAGTGCGCGGCATTGCAGCCAGCGCAGACGCGACGACCCTGGTCATCTCCTCCGATCGCGGAATCTATCGCAGCGACGACGGCGGCGAATCTTGGGCGCCGAAAGAAGACAACCTTCCAACCCATATCGAGTCCGGGCCCCTCGCCCGGGATCCAAACGATGCAGGCGTCATTTACGCGGTCTTCTCGCTGATGCCCTATGCGGAAGTCTGGCGAATGGCCCTCGAAGGCGGCAACCTGCTGGCGCGCATCGAACCGATCAGCCTCGTCGGCGGAGTCTCGTTCTGTGTGCTGGTGCTGATCGGCGGCTGTCTTGCGGCGCTACATCTGTCGCGCCGGCGCGCCGCCGCGCGTTCGCCGCGTTGATGCGCGTGGGAACCGAGGTTCGTACGGAGTGTGCCGCGAATGCTTGCGAACTTCAAAATCGGGACACTAACCGCGGCGCTCGGCATCGCGGTCCTGGCGGGAGGCGCGCTTCTGCTGGTCCGCGCCGTCCCGGAGGAAAAATTCGTCGAGTACCGCATGGACGAGCCGCAGGATGCGCCGATCGCGATTGCGGCGGGCATTGACGGCAGCATCTGGTTCACCATCGACCATGCCAATGCGATTGGCCGTCTGCGCAACGGCCGCATCGAGCGACTGCCCACATCGAGCCGCAACATCGAGCCGCTCGGGCTCGCCGTCGCGGCGGACGGCAGCGCCTGGTACACGGACCTCGCCGCGCGCGCCATTGCGCGCATCAGCAGCGTAGGCGAGATCGCACGGTTTGTGCTGGACACTCCGATCACTCGCCTCGGACGGCTTGTGATCGCGCCCGACGGCGCCGCCTGGTTCGCCGATCCGACCGGCTATGGCTTGAGCAAGCTGAAGGACGGAGTTTTTACCCGCTATCAGATCGGGTCCGCGCGCGGCGGACCCTATGGGGTTGCAGTGACGGCCGACGGCGACATATGGGCCACACTGCAGAACGGCAACCAGCTGCTCCACCTCGCCGTCGACGGCACCAGCAGGACATTCGACCTCCCGCGTGGCGGCGCCGTGCCGACTGACGTCGCGGTCGGCTCCGACGGCTCAGTGTGGTTTCTGCAGTTTCGCGCCAACCGCATCGGACGATTCAAGGATGGACAATTCTCGGATGTCGAGGCGGGTCCGGAAAATGCCGGTCTCAGCGGCATTGCCGTGGCTCCCAATGACGACGTCTGGTTTGGTATGATGCGCCGCGCGAGCCTCGGGCGGCTGCGCAACGGCCACATCGAGACCTTTGCGCTTCCCCGCGACAATGCCCGACCGTTCAGCATCGCCGTCGATCGCGACGGCAATGTCTGGTACGCCGACATCAGCGGGTTTGTCGGCATGCTGCCGGCCAGGCATGCGGTTGCGCCGTAGCCAATGCGGTGGATTTGAAATTCCAATCGGACTCGCGGCAAACCCAATAGGAATTCTAAATCCCCAGGAGTGCGGGTGCCGGTCTTCCGAAAAAATCATGCTCGAACAAAAAGGTAGAGCGGGATGCCACATCGAAGAAAGGCCCTCGCGCTCTAAACATTCAGCCCGCCGGCAACGCCGCCACTTCGGACGCGGCGCGGATGGTCAGTACCACGCCCATGCCGACGATCAGCAGGCTAGTGGCGATCTGCAGGCGGATCATCCAGATGCTGGCCAGCCAGTCGAGCACCTTTTCGCCGACTTTCGCGGCAACGATGCCGACCACCACGAGCGTCGCCGCGAAGCCGAGGCTGAACACCACGACCGTGACCAAGCCGAGCAGAACTTTTCCGCTCGACAGCGCGCCGAGCAACAGCGCCAGCGCGGCTGGATCGGGGAGCAGGCCGCCCGCAATACCCAGCGCCAGCAGCACAGGCAGTTTCGGACGGTTCTCGACCACGACGTCCAGTCGATGGGCGTGGACCTTGCCGAATCCGTGGCTATGCCAGGCCACAGGCTCGCCGTGCTCATGGCCACGCAGATGGTCGTGAGCATGGTGGTGATTGTGATCCCGCGCGCGGCTGGTGCCATCGCCCGGCTCGCCGGCTTCGCCCATGGCGAGCGCCACAAGATCGCGCTGCGCCCACAGCATCCATAGGCCGAGCACGATCACCAGGATACCGACCGCAACCGCCAAATAGGCTTCGATGCGCTGCGGCCGCAGCCAGGTCGAGCCGAGCGAGGCGAGCACGCCGACCAGCACGATCCCGCTGGTGTGGGACAGAGTGACGAAAATTCCAAGGATCACCGCGTCGATCGGCTTGCCGCGCGCGCCAACGATGTAAGCGGCCGCGATGGTCTTGCCGTGCCCCGGCGTCGCCGCATGCGCGGCGCCCGCCCAGAAGCTCGATGCGACGAAGAACAGGAATTCCCGCATTCAGGCAACCTTCACTGGCGGCCAAGGCGTTACTAGGCGTGGATAAGTAGCATATCGGCTCTGGTTATGCCGCTCATTGTCTCCGAACCGGCCCGAGATGCGCGTGATCCACATTGGCCCACCGTCGGCGCGTTGATAAGCGAGCCGGTTACCGTGGCTTTTTCCCGTAGCTTTTGACCGATCGCGCAAGAACGACAACTGCAGCGTGGTGCGGAGGAGGGGATACCCGCGGGCTATTCGTCTTGGTCCAGCGACAACTCCAATTTGGTCGTGTTCCACTGCGCGGGGTGTCTGCCACCATTGCGAGTGGGTCGCGGGCCTTTTGCCGGTCTTGGAAGAGTGGGTTGGACCGCCGCGGCGCCGACAGCCGACCTAACTTATCGCGCCGACAGGGTCACGCCGCGAATCTATCCGGGAAGCCACTTTGGAGCTCGTCCAGCAGCCTCTGCTCTCGCTCGATACGACTCCAATAGAATTCGCTCCTTCTCATTCCTGGCGCTCGCCAGCAGCATCGAATAGTGGGCGATGACCTTCTCGCTGCCGCGGATCAGTAGGGCTCGGGCCTCCGTCATTGCGCTGCCCTTGCGCGTGCCGGCGGAGTCGAACTTTTCGGGAGGCTAAACGCGACGGGGAAGGCTTTGGAAGCCAGCGCCTCAAGGGCGGTCTGCTTCTCCGAGAGACGCCGTTCGATGAACTGGCGCTCGAGGTCCGACAGCCTGGTCTTGAGCAGGCGTCGATAGCGGTGGATGTTGTTGCGGTGCGCACGGATACGGGCAAAATCTTCATCGAGCATCGTCGTCGCTCCTGACGGTCGTCACTGTCCTTTTCGACTAGTAGAAACGGGAAAAGAAGGTTCAGGAAGGAGGGCCGTTTCTCCACCGACTGCCAATACTCTTTGTGGAACGGAACTCAACGAGCTGGAATATGGACGCCGCTACGGACAGACCGTGCGGATGACC